>NZ_JAMPNS010000004.1:0-334080 GCF_028479465.1 Providencia sp. PROV208
AATTTAGGGGCGTAGTTCAATTGGTAGAGCACCGGTCTCCAAAACCGGGTGTTGGGAGTTCGAGTCTCTCCGCCCCTGCCAGTTACCAATTAAGTAATAATAAAAGAAGTATCTATTGATAACCCGATTATATTAATCGGGTTTTTCTTTTTGTAGCATCTGATTTTTAGCTTAAACTCCCAAACTCCCAAACTCCCAAACTCCCAAACTCCCAAACTCCCAAACTCCCAAACTCCCAAACTCTTTTTTCATGTTCATCTAGTATCTAATATTTCAATTAACTACCTATGTTTTGCAATAAAAAAGGGCGATATTTCGCCCAATTATTATATCTATCAATGCTTATTGTGTGTTTGGTATTGGTGTTTTAATAAGTTGATTAATTAGAATTTGCTGATCATTTTTCTTCAGCCAAATGGCATATAAAGGCTTAGTAATAACGTTATCTGAGAGCGTTTTTAATGTTGGATAATGTTGGAGCCAATGAGTAGGTAAAAATGCCGCAGAAAGCGATACAGGCAATAATTGGCGTGTAATCTCAGCGGATGTCGTAATCATGACAGGGGTGTCATCTTGGAGTAGAGCTGGCTCGTTTTTGGGATGAAAATCAGCCCCCCATTCCAATTTGATAAAATTATACTGAGTCAGTGCGATATTCTTTTGTGATGCCATTAGCTGGAGTTGAATTGAGCCGATGATGGTACTTTCAAGCTCATCCATTTTTGGTGGCTCAATTGCAATCAATAAATCTAATTCTCGGGAGTGTAACTGCTTTACGAGGGATTGGCGTGTTGACACTCGAGCTTCTAATCTCAGCTCATCATGCTGGTTGTATAGCACTTCAAGCCAATTTGTCAGATAGCTTTCCCACAGGGATGCTGTTGCACCAATAGAAAGTTCTGTGTGTTGGGATGCGTGTGAGATCTCTTTTTTAGCCTGAAGCCATGTATTCATTAATGATTCAGCATAAGGGACTAAACGTTCCCCCGCTGCAGTCAAACGAATATTATTCCGGTGCCTTGTAAATAGGCTGGTGCCTAATTGTGTTTCTAACTGTCTGATACGAAAGCTAACGGCAGACTGCGTTAAGTAGAGAGATTCTGCGGCTCTGCCGAAGTGTCTGGTTCTACTGACTTCTAAAAAAGTTCTTAATAACTCGCTGTCCACACGCATCTCCAATAATTTTTGTCGTGATGATTTAAATGTTTTGTTTTACAGATTGTCAATGCTGTCTAATACTCCGCGCCATATAGAGTTGACCGTAATCAGTTAGGAGTGTGTCAGATGGCAGATAGCTTCATCACGACTAATCGTTTTTTTGATAATAAACATTACCCACGTGGCTTTTCTCGTCATGGTGATTTCACCATTAAAGAAGCTCAGTTGCTAGAACGTCATGGCCAAGCTTTCAATGAGCTTGATACAGGAAAACGCGCAGCGCAAACAGAAGAAGAAGAATTATTCGTCGCTGTTTGCCGTGGAGAGCGCGAACCTGTAACCCCTGAAGAAAAGGTATGGGTGAAATATTCTAGTCGAATCAATCGTCCAAAGCGCTTCCATACACTATCAGGTGGCAAACCACAGATAGACCCATCGGAAGACTATACCGATACGGATGATTAATTTCATTAGTATTAGAACAATATAAGCGTTAAAACAAATAGGGACTTAGGTCCCTTTTGTTTTATGCAGTGTTATAAACACCCTCTTAATGCCCTCAGCTTACTTGTTTTTGCAAATGAAGCAATAACTTATCCATAGCTCGATATCCTAGTGCTTCTAATAAATGCTCTCTATGTATCTTTTGTGAAGAACTCAAATCTGCAATTGTTCGTGAAACTCTGAGGATTCGATGCCAAGCTCGGATAGACAGCCCAAGTTTATTCAGTGCATTCTCTAAGAATAGAGCATCTTCAGTGGTGAGTTGGCAGATTTTTGTTGTTTCTCTGGGAGTCAGTAGGCTATTGATTTTGCCAGCTCTTTCAATTTGCTGTTTTCGAGCTTCAATGACGCGCAATCGAATTTGTTCACTATTTTCTCCTTGGCTAGTTTGTTGGCTGAGTGTTCCCAAAGGAAGTAGTGGAATTTCAATTGAAAGGTCGAATCTATCTAGAAATGGGCCTGAAACCTTTGATAAGTATCGTAAAATTTTTGCGGGAGAGGAGCGGCTCATTTCGCCTTGATAGTGACCTGTAGGACTAGGATTAAGAGCAGCAATTAATTGAAAACTAGCAGGAAAACAAACTTTAGCTTTAGCTCTTGAGATAATAACTTGATGGGATTCTAAAGGTTCTCGTAGGGCATCTAATACAGAACGCGCGAATTCTGGTAGTTCATCTAGGAATAGAATACCATGATGAGCGAGCGAGATTTCTCCTGGTTTGGGTAATGATCCCCCTCCAATCAAAGCAGTGACCGATGTATTATGATGAGGACATCTGAATGGTCTTGTAGGCCATTGATTTTCAATTTTGATTGTTTGGTTCAGGCTATGTAATGCAGTAACTTCAAGGGCTTCTTGGGGGGTTAACGAGGGTAATAAAGTCATTAGCCTGCTAGCTAGCATAGTTTTGCCTGTTCCTGGCGGACCAAGCAGTAACAAATTGTGCCCGCCTGCTGCACAGATTTCTAATGCACGTTTTCCTTGCTCTTGCCCGATGATATCACCAATATCATTCTGATGATTTTGTGGACTTGGATTTTGAGTAATTTGTTGGTTATTAGGTAACGTATTTTTTTTGTGTAGGTAATGGCAAAGTTGAAGTAAGGATGTTGCAAAATTAACGCTGTTATCTGCCAATAAACTGAGCTGATGTTGGTTATCTTGAGAAAGGATCAGCCGTCTATTTTGCGTAATAGCCGCTTGAGCAGCAGGGATCCCACCATTCACATAACGTATATCACCTGAAAGTGCTAATTCACCAAGAAATTCATGCAGTTCTAATAGTTGGTGCGGTACTTGTCCTGATGCGGCAAGTATGGCGACAGCAATAGCTAGATCATAACGACCACTTTCTTTAGGTAAATCAGCTGGTGCTAAATTTACAGTCATCTTTTTCACTGGATATTCAAATCCACTATTTACTAGAGCGCTGCGTACTCTATCTCTAGCTTCTTTGACCGCTGTTTCGGGTAACCCCACTAAAGTTAATCCCGGAAGTCCATTACTAATATGTGCTTCAACAGTGACTAATGGAGCATCTAACCCAATTGATGCTCTCGTATAAACAATAGCTAATGTCATAAACCGCCCTCTTTATTTACTAGCATAATATGCTGTAAGCAATTCGATTTTTTTTCTTGTCCTTACTTTGATATTTGCGAAGCGACTCGATAATTAAATTGTTTAATTGCAGAGGTGTTACATTTTTTCTCAAAGGGCTTTGTAGCCTTTATTTTTAGTGGTTATACACACTTTTTCTTTTGGGTGAGAATAGCTTTGACAGGAAATTACTTAAGTAAGATTAACTTTTTAGTTAGGTTTAATTAATTGTTTTTGGGTGAGTTTTCACTAGAGAATTTAGCTGTATCATGGGTGGATGTTATGACTATTAGCTATATCTCTGCATAAAAAGTAGTGGTTTAATCTGAATTGTTTTTAATCTATTGAATTTAAATAGAATTAAAATTTTAATCATCAAAAAAGTAAATAACGGTTGTCAAAGTAATTTTAAAATGATAACTCTTTAATAAAGATAACGATTAAAGTTGAACAGATTAAACTCATGAACAAATTCATCCAAGTGATTAGCCTAATTATTAGCGTGGTGGTGATTATTATCCCACCGTGCGGGGCTGCACTTGGACGACGAAAGCTGAAATAATAGCTAAATCTTACGAGAACCCCGCACCGAAAGGCGCGGGGTTTTTTTTGACATAAAATTCTAGCAAACCAACAAAAATAAGAAAAAAACAATAAATACAAATGTATAGATGATAGACAGGAGATGAGAATGAACGGAGCACAGTGGTTAGTGCAGGCATTAAGAACACAGGGTGTTGATACAGTTTTTGGGTATCCCGGCGGGGCTATCATGCCAGTGTATGATGCTCTGTACGATGGTGGTGTTGAACATTTACTGTGTCGGCATGAACAGGGCGCAGTCATTGCCGCCATTGGCTATGCTCGTTCAACAGGAAAAACGGGGGTTTGTATTGCAACATCTGGTCCGGGAGCAACAAACGTTATTACAGGATTAGCGGATGCGTTGTTGGATTCTGTGCCCGTCGTTGCAATCACCGGTCAAGTTGCATCTGCGTTTATTGGCACAGATGCGTTTCAGGAAATCGATGTTTTAGGCTTATCTCTTGCTTGTACCAAACACAGTTTTTTAGTGGAGTCGATCGACGATTTACCTCGTATCCTTGCTGAAGCTTTCGCAATCGCAAATAGTGGACGTCCTGGACCTGTACTGATTGATATTCCGAAAGATATTCAGCTGCAACACGCAGATTTAGCCCCTTATTTAATGCCTGTTGATCAGCAAGAATCCACGTCAGATGCTGCAATTAAGCAAGCAAGAGAGCTGATGGAGCAGTCAGAAAAACCGATGTTATACATTGGTGGTGGGGTTGGAATGTCAGGGGCTGTAACTGAGCTGAGATCGTTTATCGAGAAAACAGGGATCCCTTCAGTTGTGACATTGAAAGGCCTAGGTGCAGTGAAGCCATCGGATAAAAATTACCTCGGTATGTTGGGGATGCATGGTACGAAAGCTGCCAATATTTCGGTGCAACGTTGTGATTTATTAATCGCGGTTGGTGCGCGTTTTGACGACAGAGTAACAGGAAAATTAAACACTTTTGCACCTAATGCTAAGGTTATTCATATCGATATTGACCATGTTGAATTGGATAAATTACGCCAAACCCATGTGGCGTTATTGGGAGATGCGAAAGCGTTGTTACCTCAATTGATGGTAGTGAAAGATATTACGGATTGGCAGCAAGAGATTCAGCAACTAAAACAAGAGTTTGAATGGCGCTACGACCATCCAGGGGAACCTATCTATGCGCCATTATTACTGAAGCAGCTATCAGACAAAATGAAGCCGAACACTATCGTTACAACAGATGTTGGTCAGCACCAGATGTGGTCAGCTCAACATATCGCAGTTGATGGACCAGAGAATTTTTTGACTTCCAGCGGGCTAGGGACAATGGGCTTTGGAATCCCTGCGGCAGTAGGAGCTCAAGTAGCTCGCCCTGAAGATACGGTTGTTTGCGTATCCGGCGATGGTTCCTTCATGATGAATGTTCAAGAGCTGGGTACCATCAAGCGTAAGCAGCTGCCTGTTAAGATTTTATTGTTAGATAACCAACGATTAGGAATGGTACGCCAATGGCAAGAGCTGTTTTTTGAACAGCGTTACAGTGAAACTATTTTAACTGACAACCCAGACTTTGTTGCCTTAGCAAGTGCCTTTGGTATTCAAGGTCGTCGTATTACATGCAAGTCTGAAGTGGATGCCGCACTGGATGAATTACTGACAAGTGATGGCGCGTTTTTATTACAGGTATCAATTAATGAATTAGAAAATGTCTGGCCATTGGTTCCACCTGGGGCTAGCAACGAAAGAATGATGGAGAAACCTTTATGATGCAGCACCAACTCTCGATATTAGCCCGTTTCCGTCCCGAGGTTTTAGAGCGTATTTTGCGCGTGACTCGCCATCGTGGATTTCGGATTAGTTCTATGAATGTGGATCAATTATCAGATAGTGATAATGTAAGTATTGAATTAACTGTCAGTAGCCAAAGACCGTTAACGCAGCTATGTGCGCAGTTAACGAAGCTCGCTGACATCACGGAAGTTGAAATAAAACAACAAGAATCACGACTATTACGCACACAGAGTGCAATGTAAGGAATAAATAAAATGACTAAGAAAGCTGACTTTATTTGGTTTAACGGTGAAATGACTCCATGGGCAGATGCAAAAGTTCATGTTATGTCTCATGCTCTGCACTACGGGACTTCCGTATTCGAAGGCGTTCGTTGCTATGACTCTCACAAAGGTCCTGTTGTTTTCCGTCATCGTGAGCACATGCAGCGTTTACATGATTCAGCAAAAATTTACCGTATGCCAGTCAGCTATAGCGTCGATGAGTTAATGGAAGCTTGCCGTGCAACCTTGCGTAAAAATAATTTAGTCAGTGCGTACATTCGCCCATTAGTTTTCATTGGTGATGTAGGTATGGGTGTTAACCCACCAGATGGTTACAGTACAGATGTTATTTTGGCTGCATTTCCATGGGGAGCTTATTTAGGTGAAGAAGCATTAGACCAAGGTATTGATGCGATGGTTTCCTCATGGAATCGTGTGGCACCAAATACTATCCCTACTGGTGCAAAAGCAGGTGGTAACTACCTATCCTCATTACTGGTTGGGAGTGAAGCTCGTCGCCATGGCTACCAAGAAGGGATTGCATTAGATGTTCATGGTTATCTGTCCGAAGGGGCAGGTGAAAATATTTTTGAAGTAAAAGATGGCATTCTGTATACGCCTCCATTTACTTCATCTGCATTACCGGGGATTACCCGCGATGCCATTTTGACATTGGCGAAAGATATGGGAATCGAAGTGCGTGAACAAACGCTGTCTCGTGAATCTCTGTACTTAGCGGATGAAGTCTTTATGACAGGAACAGCTGCTGAAATCACTCCAGTTCGCAGTGTTGATGGTATCCAAGTTGGTATCGGTCGTTGTGGTCCTGTGACGAAGAAAATTCAGCAAGCATTCTTTGGTTTATTTAACGGTACAACAGAAGATAAATGGGGCTGGTTAGATCCAGTAAACCCTCAATAATTAAATACTATAAATTACAGGCGGTCGTTCCCCGCCTGTTTTAAAACTCGGGAGTTAAGATATGCCTAAGTACCGTTCAGCAACAACCACTCATGGCCGTAATATGGCAGGTGCGCGAGCATTATGGCGCGCGACAGGTATGACCGATGATGATTTTGGTAAGCCAATTATTGCCGTTGTAAACTCATTTACTCAGTTTGTTCCGGGTCATGTACATTTACGTGATTTAGGTAAACTCGTCGCAGAACAAATAGAACAAGCGGGCGGCGTCGCGAAAGAGTTTAACACTATTGCTGTGGATGATGGGATTGCGATGGGGCATGGCGGCATGCTGTATTCCTTACCTTCTCGTGAGCTGATTGCTGATTCAGTAGAATATATGGTCAATGCGCACTGTGCGGATGCGATGGTGTGTATCTCCAACTGCGACAAAATTACCCCAGGTATGTTGATGGCATCTTTGCGTTTGAACATTCCTGTCATCTTCGTTTCTGGTGGACCAATGGAAGCAGGGAAAACCAAGCTTTCAGATCAGATTATCAAACTTGACCTTGTGGATGCGATGATCCAAGGGGCAAACCCGAATGTCAGTGATGAAGATAGTGAAAAAATTGAGCGTTCCGCATGCCCGACATGTGGGTCATGTTCCGGTATGTTTACTGCGAACTCGATGAACTGTTTAACGGAAGCGTTGGGTCTTTCCCAGCCTGGTAATGGCTCATTATTAGCTACCCATGCGGACCGTAAGACATTATTTATTAATGCAGGGAAACGCATTGTTGAGCTGACAAAACGTTATTACGAACAAGACGATGAAAGCGCACTGCCACGTAATATTGCGAATAAAGCGGCATTTGAAAATGCCATGACGCTGGATATTGCGATGGGAGGTTCAACAAATACAGTTCTGCATTTATTGGCGGCGGCACAAGAAGCAGAAGTTGATTTTACGATGGATGATATTGACCGCTTATCTCGACAAGTTCCTCACTTATGTAAAGTGGCACCAAGTACTCAGAAATACCATATGGAAGATGTGCATCGTGCTGGTGGCGTGATTGGTATTCTTGGTGAATTGAGTCGTGCGGGTCTATTACAAGAAAATGTAACGAATATTTTAGGGCTTTCATTACCCGAAATGCTGGCACAGTATGATGTCATGCTGACGAAGGATGAGTCTGTAAAATCCATGTTTTCCGCAGGTCCTGCAGGTATTCGTACCACTCAAGCTTTTTCTCAGAATTGCCGTTGGCCATCACTGGATACTGACCGTGAAAATGGTTGCATCCGTAATCTTGAACACGCTTATAGCTTGGATGGTGGTTTGGCTGTTCTTGCCGGTAACATCGCCGAGGATGGCTGCATTGTAAAAACCGCAGGTGTTGATGAAGGTAGCTTAATTTTCCGTGGACCTGCAAAAGTGTATGAAAGCCAAGATGATGCAGTAGACGCAATTTTAGGTGGAAGAGTTGTTGCTGGTGACGTTGTTGTGATCCGTTATGAAGGTCCTAAAGGTGGACCTGGCATGCAAGAGATGTTGTATCCAACATCATATTTGAAATCGATGGGACTAGGAAAAGCCTGTGCGTTGATCACTGATGGGCGTTTTTCTGGTGGAAGCTCCGGTTTGTCAATCGGACATATTTCGCCAGAAGCAGCAAGCGGTGGATTACTGGCTTTAGTGCAGGATGGAGATATCATCGACATCAATATTCCAAGCCGTACTATTGAGCTGGATGTGGGCGAAAGCGAGCTGACCAAACGCCATGAAGCAGAATTAGCTCGTGGAGATAAAGCCTATACGCCACGTGACCGTCAGCGTGAGGTTTCTTTCGCTTTACGTGCTTATGCTTCTTTAGCGACGAGTGCAGATAAAGGTGCTGTACGCGATAAGTCTAAATTAGGAGGCTAATTGTGGCAGCAGCAAAACCATTACCTTCAGCACCGACGGGTGCTGATTACCTGAAGGCTGCATTAAGTGCGCCAGTTTATGAAGCCGCTCAGGTGACGCCGCTTCAAGAAATGAATAAACTTTCTTCACGTATGGGCAATACAATTTTGGTCAAGCGTGAAGATAGGCAGCCAGTACATAGTTTTAAGCTACGCGGCGCTTATGCAATGATTGCAGGTTTGACGGAAGAACAAAAAGCGAAAGGTGTCGTCACGGCTTCTGCCGGAAATCATGCGCAGGGTGTCGCATTATCCGCTAACCGTGTAGGGATCAATGCGAAAATTGTTATGCCAGTAGCAACCGCGGATATCAAAGTGGATGCGGTGCGTAGTTTTGGTGGTGAGGCAATTTTATTTGGTGCGAATTTCGATGAAGCTAAAGCTCACGCGATTGCGATGGCACAACGTGAAGGTTCCACCTTTGTTCCGCCTTTTGATCATCCATTGGTGATCGCAGGGCAGGCAACGATTGCGTTAGAGCTTCTTCAGCAAGATGCACATTTAGATCGGATTTTCGTACCTGTTGGCGGCGGTGGATTGATCGCAGGGATAGCGGTATTAATCAAACAGCTTATGCCTGAAATCAAGATCATTGGTGTAGAGGCGGAAGATGCTGCATGTTTAAAAGCGGCATTAGAAGCAGGTCATCCAGTGGATCTCCCTCGCGTAGGCTTATTTGCCGAGGGGGTTGCCGTTAAGCGTATTGGTGATGAAACATTTAGATTGTGCCAACAATATGTTGACGATGTTATCACCGTGGATAGCGATGCGATTTGTGCCGCGTTGAAAGATATTTTTGAAGATGTCCGTGCGATTGCTGAGCCGTCGGGAGCGCTAGCGCTAGCAGGGCTAAAAAAATATGTTCAGCAGCATAACATTAAGGGCGAAAGGCTGGCACATATTCTGTCTGGCGCGAATATGAATTTCCATGGCTTACGTTATGTCTCTGAGCGTTGTGAATTAGGTGAGCAGCGAGAAGCATTGCTTGCGGTGACAATTCCCGAGCAGAAAGGCAGCTTTTTACGTTTTTGCCAGCTGCTAGGTAATCGTTCGATCACGGAATTTAATTATCGTTATACGGATGCTGATCCTGAACGAGCCTGTATTTTTGTAGGGGTTCGGTTAAATGGCGGCGAGCAAGAACGTCATGATATCATTAAAGAATTACAAAATAATGATTATGAAGTGGCGGATTTGTCTGATGATGAAATGGCGAAACTGCATGTGCGCTATATGATTGGTGGTCGCCCATCGAAGCCATTGGATGAAAAGTTGTATAGCTTTGAATTTCCTGAATCTCCGGGGGCATTATTAAAGTTCTTGGAAACATTAGGAACGCACTGGAATATTACGTTATTCCATTATCGTAGTCATGGAACTGACTACGGGCGAGTGCTGGCAGCATTTGAGTTATCCGGTCCAGAAGTGCGTTTTGATCGCCATCTTGATGCACTAGGGTATGAATATCATGATGAAACGGGAAATCCCTCTTTTCGTTTTTTCTTAGCGCCGCAAGGTAGCAAACAAACGTTAGATTGAGTGTTCAGGGAGCAATTCCCAGAATGCTTTAACTAATGGTTCACTTAGGCGTTTGCTGAGTAAGCAAACGCCTAGCTCAAATGGTTCTACCATCGAAATATTATCTAATTGCGATATACGACTACGCACAGGTTCTGGGCTGTTATCGACGACAACGCTGGGTATCAACGCGATCCCACAGCCTAGCGCTACCATGGAAACAATAGCTTCATGACCCGATACGGTGGCATAAATCACCGGATTATGGATGTGATGACGCTTAAACCATAACTCAATTCGTTTACGGGATGGCCCATGCTCAGGAAGGATGAAGGGAACTGAGGACCAGTCTGGATCATCTTCGGTGACCATGCTCCTTACTGCACAAGGTAATGACGGTGCAATGAGTACAAGTGGAATTTCACCAATTTTAGCAAATCGTACATTGTCGGGTAATTTTTCAGGTTTACCTGCGATGCCTAAATCAGCTTCTTTGGTTTCAACTTTATCAACGGCATCAGCGGCATCCCCTGTTGTAAGTTTTATTTCGACTAGTGGATGCAATGCGCGGAACTTATCAAGTACTTGTGGCAAATGGCTATATGCCGCAGTGACTGAGCAGAATAAGTGCAGCTCACCGCTCAACGAAGGGCTTTGTTGGTTTAGGGCATGTTTTAGCTGCTGATATTGCAATAATGTCTGTTGAGCAAACTGTTTGAGATGTTCTCCCGCTTGGGTCAGTTTCACTGAGCGGTTATCGCGAATAAAGAGTGGATGCCCTAATTGATCTTCCAAGCGCTGAATTTGCCTTGATAATGTTGACGGGCTGACATGCATGGCTTTGGACGTGCGCCCAAAGTGGCAGCTTTCTGCTAGATGCAGAAATAGTTGTAGATCACGAATATCCATATTGCCCTCAGGTTACGCGCTGATTTTCGTTGCAAATATTGCAACATTATATTGTCAATATATCAATTTAAGCAATGCCAAGCATCGCATATAGTGAATACATAACTGCTCAATAATGAGCAACAGGTAACGATAATCAACTTGCCTGATAATACGAACACAACAGAACACTGACCGAATAATGGAGTAAGACCATGACGAATTATTTTAATACACTGAACTTGCGTGAGCAGTTAGCTCAATTAGGTAAATGCCGCTTTATGAATCGTGATGAATTTGCGGATGAAGCAGGATACCTGAAAGGTAAAAAAATCGTCATTGTTGGTTGTGGTGCTCAAGGTCTAAACCAAGGTCTGAATATGCGCGATTCTGGCTTAGATATCGCTTATGCTCTGCGTCCAGAAGCGATCAAGGAAAAACGTGCATCATGGCGTAAAGCGACAGAAAATGGTTTTAAAGTTGGTACTTATGAAGAACTGATCCCTGAAGCGGATTTAGTGGTTAACTTAACTCCAGACAAACAACACTCTACGGTTGTTCGTGCTGTTCAGCCAATGATGAAGCAAGGTGCTGCACTGGGTTACTCTCACGGTTTTAATATCGTTGAAGTGGGTGAAGAAATTCGCAAAGACATCACTGTTGTGATGGTAGCACCAAAATGTCCAGGTACAGAAGTTCGCGAAGAATATAAACGTGGTTTCGGTGTTCCAACACTGATTGCTGTTCACCCAGAAAATGATCCGAAAGGTGAGGGAATGGCAATTGCTAAAGCATGGGCAGCAGCAACTGGTGGTCACCGTGCTGGTGTTCTGGAATCATCATTCGTTGCAGAAGTTAAGTCTGATCTGATGGGGGAGCAAACTATTCTGTGCGGTATGTTGCAAGCTGGCGCGTTGCTGAGCTACGACAAAATGGTTGCAGATGGTGTTGAGCCAGGCTATGCAGGTAAATTAATTCAGTTTGGTTGGGAAACCATTACGGAAGCTCTGAAACAGGGCGGTATCACCCTGATGATGGATCGTCTGTCTAACCCTGCAAAAATCCGTGCTTATGCACTGTCGGAACAACTGAAGACTATTTTAGCGCCACTGTTCCAAAAACATATGGATGACATTATTTCTGGTGAGTTTTCATCAACAATGATGGCAGATTGGGCGAATAATGATAAAAACTTGCTGACATGGCGCGAAGAGACAGGGAAATCTGCGTTTGAAAACTACCCTGAGTTTGCAGGTAAAATTTCTGAGCAAGAGTATTTTGATCATGGTGTTCTGTTAGTTGCAATGGTTAAAGCAGGCGTTGAGTTGGCGTTCGATACCATGTTAGAAGCTGGCATTCTTGAAGAATCGGCTTACTATGAGTCACTGCATGAATTGCCACTGATTGCGAACACTATTGCACGTAAGCGTTTATATGAAATGAACGTCGTTATTTCAGATACTGCAGAGTATGGTAACTACCTGTTCTCATTTGCAGCCGTGCCAATGCTGAAAGAGTTTATGACCAAGTTACAAGCGGGTGATTTAGCAAAATCAGTTGCAGATAACGGAACGGATAATGCGCAATTACGTGATATCAACGAAGCCATTCGTAACCACCCTATCGAGAAAATCGGTAAGACTTTGCGTGGTTATATGACGGATATGAAGAAGATTTCTAGCGCACAATAATTTTTCGTCACTCTTCGCGTGATAGGAGCGTTGGCTACACTCGGTTACCTAAGTCACATACTAATGTATGCTCCATAGGATAACCTCCTTTGCCGCCTTCCTCTAACGCAAATAATTTAGAAAAATACGTTTTATAAGAATGAAAAATCGCTAAATCAAAACCGTATGGCATTTTGTCATACGGTTTTTTGTTTTTTTATAAATAGGCAGGATCGTTGCTCAAGAGTTGGGTCGGTTTCTGCTACAATCTGTAGCGAATTCCTTTTTGAATAACTAAGTGATACAGAGAAACCATGCGATTAAATCCTAGCCAGCAACAGGCAGTTGAATATGTAGATGGTCCGTGCCTTGTTTTGGCAGGGGCAGGCTCAGGTAAAACACGGGTTATTACCAATAAAATTGCGCATCTGATCCGCCATTGTGGTTATCAGCCTCGGCAAATTGCGGCGGTGACATTTACCAATAAAGCCGCGCGCGAAATGAAAGAGCGTGTGGGGCAAACATTAGGTAAAAAAGAAGCCCGAGGGTTAATCATTTCCACATTCCATACTTTGGGACTGGAAATTATCAAACGCGAATATAAAGCGTTAGGGATCAAAGCCAATTTTTCTTTGTTTGATGACCAAGACCAAATGGCGTTACTCAAAGAACTCACATTTGATCTGCTTGAGGAAGATAAAGATCTTCTTCAACAGCTGATCTCTGCGATCTCGAATTGGAAAAATGATCTTATTTCTCCACCGCAAGTTATTGGGCAAGCAAAAACGGAAAAAGAGCACCATTTTGCCGAGTGTTATCGCCGTTATGAGCTGCATCTAAAAAGTTGTAATGTACTGGATTTTGATGACTTAATTAGTAAGCCAACGCTATTGCTTTATCATAATGAAGAAGTGAGAGAGCGCTGGCAGCAAAAAATTCGCTATTTGCTGGTGGACGAATATCAAGATACCAATACCAGTCAGTATCAGTTGGTGAAATTACTGGTGGGGCAGCGTGCACGTTTTACGGTCGTTGGCGATGATGACCAATCGATTTATTCTTGGCGTGGCGCTAGACCGCAAAACTTGGTGTTACTCAGCCAAGATTTTCCTAAGCTGAATGTGATTAAGCTCGAGCAGAATTACCGTTCATCTGGACGTATCTTGAAAGCGGCAAATATTTTGATCGCGAATAACCCTCATGTATTTGATAAAAAATTATTTTCTGAACTGGGTTATGGTGCGCCATTAAAGGTGCTGACAGCCAATAATGAAGACCATGAAGCGGAACGTGTGATTGGTGAATTAATTGCTCACCACTTCATTAATAAAACCCAATATAAAGATTATGCGATTTTATACCGGGGTAATCATCAATCACGAATTTTTGAAAAAATGCTGATGCAAAACCGAATTCCTTACCGGATTTCGGGAGGAACTTCATTTTTTTCTCGTCCTGAGATTAAAGATCTGTTGGCGTATTTACGCGTGCTGACTAATCCTGAAGACGATAGTGCTTTTTTGCGTATCGTAAATACACCACGTCGAGAAATTGGACCTAAAACTATTCAAAAATTGGGTGAATGGGCGAATCAGCGCGGAAAAAGTTTATATCAAGCCAGCTTTGATTTAGGTCTAGAGCAGACTCTAACCGGTAAAGGTTTGGAGGCATTACAACGTTTTACCCATTGGATGGATGGCATTGTTAAAACTTCTGAGCGCGAGCCGTTGATCGCAGTTCGAGATTTACTGCGAGAAATGGATTATGAGAGCTGGCTATACGAAACGTCGACCAGCACTAAAGCAGCTGAGATGCGAATGAAAAACGTCAATCAATTGTTTACATGGATGAGCGAAATGATTGAAGGGGATGATCTGAATGATCCAATGACGCTCAATCAGGTTGTCACGCGCTTTACGCTGCGCGATATGATGGAGCGTGGGGAAGATGATGAAGATTCAGATCAGGTTCAATTGATGACGTTACATGCGTCAAAAGGTCTTGAATTTCCTTATGTTTTCTTAGTAGGGATGGAAGAGGGATTATTACCTCACCAAAGTAGTATTGACGAAAATAATATTGATGAAGAGCGTCGTCTAGCTTATGTGGGGATCACGCGAGCGCAGCGAGAATTATTTTTTACGCATAGCCGTGAACGTCGACAATATGGTGAGCTGATCCGCCCTGAATTAAGCCGTTTTTTGATGGAATTACCACAAGACGATTTGGTGTGGGAACAACAACGAAAAGTGGTGACTGCCGAGGAGCGAATGCAAAAAGGTCAGTCTGCTCTGGCTGATATTAAAGCGCGTTTAGGATTGAATAAGAAAACGGATTCATGACGGGTATGTTCCCACGAGCTGGTGGGAACATCGTGTTATCAATTGGAGCTATTGCGTTCTTCTAGTGCTAATTGCCAATTTACATACCCTTGCCATTGAACTTCTTGCTGTAAATTTTCTGCACGTAGAGGATGTTCAGCAAGCCAGCGATATGGCAGAGCAATTGTTAAATTTTGACCGTCCGCATTCAGGCGCAATGCTGGTAATGTATCGTCTCGCCTACGGCTCGCAAAAATAATGGCTAAGCGTAATAAACGACACAATGCATAGGTTTGCTGAATTGGGAGTGCGTTTTGTTGACTCAAAGATGAAAGGTCAATTTGACCTTGCTGGTTTTTGAGAAGAACAGCAAGAAAGCGTTTTTGCGCAGGGGTGAAGCCCGGAAGATCAAGATGAGTAATCAAATAACTCGCATGCTCAGGACCTTTACGGAAATCAACACTCAGCCCGATTTCATGTAATGCACAAGCGCTGGATAATAAATCGCGGCAACGGCTATCTAATTCCCACTCTTTGGCAACCTGAAGATAAAAGTGTTCAGCGAGCTGGCGTACTCGACCAGCTTGCTCGATATCAACAAGGAAGCGGCGTTGAATGTTGCGCAGTGTGCGAGCACGAATATCTTGCTCAATAGGCAGTTCAAGCATGCCATATACTAGCCCTTCACGAAGAGCACCACCGGCTAGCGTCATATTCTCGATATTTAGGGCTTTGAAAATAGCGATCAAAATAGATAAACCGCTTGGAAAAACGAGGGCGCGTTCAAAAGTGAGCCCTTCGATTTCAAGCTCTTCCAACTTATGACATTGGATAGCTTTGTGTTTCAGCTGCTGTAATTTCCCGAGGGTGATGAGTTCATCCATTCCTTGGGCAATCATGATTTCCTGAATTGCTTGTACCGTACCTGATGCGCCGACGCAAATTTTCCAACCGTGATTTTTAAGCGCATCTGCGATAGGCGCAACAACGTGTTGAGCCGCCGCTTCTGCTTGAGCAAAATTTTCTTCTGTCAGCGTTCTATCGCTGAAATAACGTTCAAGCCAAGTGACGCAGCCCATTTCAAGGCTATAGAGCAACTGTGCTTTGGCGCCTGTGCCGGTGACAAGTTCAGTGCTACCGCCGCCAATATCAACCACTAAGCGTTGTTCTGGTCCCCCAGTCGTGTGGGCGACGCCTTGATAAATCAAGCGAGCTTCTTCTTCTCCTTGGATGACTCTCACGGGATTACCGAGGATTTGGCTGGCTTTTTCAATAAAAACATCGGCATTTTTAGCAAGGCGTAACGTTGCGGTTGCTACAACTCGAATTTGCGAGTTAGGAATATCTTGCAGATGTTCAGAAAAAAGGCGCAGGCATTGCCAGCCTCGCTCCATGGCTTGCTCAGATAAAATATTATTTTTATCTAAGCCAGCAGCCAGACGAACTTTTCGTTTAACCCGAGAAATAATCTGAATGCTACCGGCGGTTTCACGAACAACCAGCATATGAAAGCTGTTGGAACCCAAATCGATAGCAGCATACAGAGAAGAAGATTTCAGCATAGGGTATTTACTCAGCCTGCACGTTTATGGTTATTACGTGGACCATTATGGCGACGCGGTGCATTTGAATTGCGGCGTGGACCACTTGGGCGCGGACGATGGCGGCGTTTCGGTGCCGGTAGGTCGCTCAGGAGTGCATCACTGTTGTATTTACTGACAGGGATGGAGTGCTGAATATATTCTTCAATTGCAGGTAAATTCAGTGCGTATTCTTCACAAGCTAAGCTGATGGAGTTTCCGCTTTCACCTGCACGACCAGTACGTCCGATGCGGTGTACATAGTCTTCACAATCGTCAGGTAAATCATAGTTAAAGACATGAGTTACTGATGGAATGTGTAGTCCGCGAGCGGCAACGTCAGTCGCAACCAAGATATCAATCTGACCTTGGGTGAACTGTTCTAAAATACGCAGGCGTTTTTTCTGTGCGACATCACCTGTGAGTAATCCTACACGGTGACCGTCGGCAGCAAGGTGAGCCCAAATATCATCACAACGATGCTTGGTATTTGCGAAAATAATACAGCGCTCAGGCCACTCTTCTTCAAGCAGCGTTTGCAGCAGACGCATTTTTTCTTCATTGGATGGATAAAACAGTTCTTCTTTAATGCGGTGACCTGTTTTTTGCAGCGGTTCAACTTCGATATATTCTGGACTGTTCATTTGTTCGAATGCTAATTCTCTCACGCGGTAAGAGAGTGTTGCGGAGAACAGTAAATTTAGTCTATCCGTTGCGCTAGGCATGCGACGGAATAACCAACGAATATCTTTAATAAAACCAAGGTCATACATACGGTCCGCTTCATCCAATACAATAACTTGGATAGCCGCTAAATCAACGTGACCTTGTTTGGCATAATCAATCAGACGACCTGTTGTTCCGATGAGAATATCAACGCCGTCTTGTAATACGCGTAATTGTTCGTCGTAGCCATCACCACCATAGGCTAGACCCATTTTTAAACCGGTGTACTCTGCTAATTCTTTCGCGTCGGAATAAATCTGCACCGCTAATTCGCGAGTAGGAGCCATGATCAGCGCACGTGGCTGATTGGTTTTTTTCCCTTCAATAGCTGGGTGAGTTAAGAGAAAATGAAATGTAGACGTTAGAAATGCTAACGTTTTACCTGTACCTGTTTGCGCTTGCCCCGCAACATCTTTGCCTTCGACAGTATAAGGCAGGGTAGACGCCTGAATAGGCGTGCAAAAGTTGAAGCCTTTTTTGTTAAGTGCTTCAATGACTTTTGGGTGCAATGCGAAGTCGGAAAACTTCTTTTCTGTCAAGTGTGCTTTACTCATAGTATGTTAGAATATCAGTTATCGGTTGGTTTACGAAAGTGTATCTTTTGAAATAAAGCATACTGCCGCCAATTAATGTTACACTATGTCTGTAAAAATGATCCTTTGGAGTACAACATGAGCGACAAAATTAAACATATTACTGATGCGAGTTTTGAATCAGACGTTCTAAATGCAAATTCACCAATTCTGGTAGACTTCTGGGCAGAATGGTGTGGTCCTTGTAAAATGATCGCACCTATTTTGGATGAAGTTGCTGAAGAATATACAGGCAAAGTGACCATCGCAAAACTGAATATTGATAATAATCCAGCAACGGCACCAAAATTTGGTATTCGTGGTATTCCTACACTTCTATTATTCAAAAACGGTAGTGTAGCAGCAACTAAAGTTGGCGCATTATCTAAAACTCAACTGAAAGAATTTCTAGACGAAAATCTGTAAGTTATAGCTTTATATAAGCCAAAACGTTTAGCGGCGCATTTATTTTATATAGAGAGCCGCTAGACGTCCCCATTTAAGCATGATAAGTTATCCGCATTCCTCATAGAGTACCCATAAGATTTACCTTATTTTCCTTTGCTCTTTTCTTAACCGTCTAGCTTACAGTTCTGTTCAGTGACAATTTTAGCGTGACTTATGACTAATCTAAAGTTGATAAATCCATGGTTGTATCACTGTGACTTAAGTCTTGAATAAGGTAAATGGTCTGTATTAGGGATAAGATGTTGTCCTAAAATGTATAAAAAACTATTGCTAATATTGATTACGTTTCTAATAATATGCAGCATATCATCTCGATGATAATAACGCTTTCGTTAGTCACAGCACCTTCACAGCAATATTAGTTGTAGCTAGCACAGATTTTAATGCATTGTTGTTGGTTATGAATCCATATCTATCAACAGGGCACTATAAAGTTAAACTGGCACTTCATAGGTTCACTATACTTCATAGGTTCACTATAAAAGTTGCCTCCAATTTACGTTCATAGTTCGAGAAATACCCCGAGTTAAAGAACCCACCATTATGAATCTTACCGAATTAAAAAATACGCCAGTATCAGAACTGATTACGTTAGGCGAAAACATGGGGCTAGAGAACTTAGCCCGTATGAGAAAGCAGGATATTATTTTCTCGATTTTGAAGCAGCATGCTAAAAGTGGAGAAGATATTTTCGGCGATGGCGTACTGGAAATATTGCAGGATGGATTTGGTTTCCTCCGTTCAGCAGACAGTTCTTACCTCGCAGGTCCTGATGATATCTATGTTTCTCCTAGTCAAATTCGCCGTTTTAACCTACGCACAGGCGATACCATTTCAGGTAAAATCCGTCCCCCGAAAGAAGGTGAACGTTACTTTGCCCTCTTAAAAGTTAACGAAGTTAACTTCGACAAACCTGAAAACGCCCGCAGCAAAATCCTTTTTGAAAACTTAACTCCGTTACATGCTAATAATCGTCTGCGCATGGAACGTGGTAATGGTTCTACTGAAGATTTAACCGCTCGTGTATTAGATTTAGCCGCACCAATCGGTCGTGGACAACGTGGTCTGATCGTTGCACCACCGAAAGCGGGTAAAACAATGTTACTGCAAAATATTGCGGCTAACATTGCTCATAACTATCCTGATTGTGTATTGATGGTTCTGCTGATCGATGAGCGTCCGGAAGAAGTTACCGAGATGCAACGCCTTGTTAAAGGTGAAGTGATTGCTTCAACATTTGATGAGCCAGCTGCACGCCACGTTCAAGTTGCTGAGATGGTTATCGAGAAAGCGAAACGTCTAGTTGAACATAAAAAAGACGTTATCATCTTACTGGATTCCATTACTCGTCTTGCTCGTGCATACAACACCGTTGTGCCTTCATCAGGTAAAGTTCTGACGGGGGGGGTGGACGCAAACGCATTACATCGTCCGAAACGTTTCTTCGGTGCTGCTCGTAACGTTGAGGAAGGCGGTAGCTTAACTATCATCGCAACCGCGCTGGTTGATACTGGCTCGAAAATGGATGAAGTTATCTACGAAGAATTTAAAGGAACAGGTAACATGGAATTACACCTGTCTCGTAAAATTGCTGAAAAACGCGTCTTCCCTGCAATTGATTACAATCGTTCAGGTACACGTAAAGAAGAGCTGCTCACTTCCCAAGATGAGCTGCAAAAAATGTGGATTCTACGCAAGATTATTCACCCAATGGGCGAAATCGATGCGATGGAATTCCTTATCAGCAAATTAGCAATGACAAAAACTAACGAAGAGTTCTTTGACTTCATGAAAAGAGCATAATCGTTAGGATTATAAGTATAGAAATAGGCGCTCTAATAGGGCGCCTATTTTTTTATCCGTATGTTATGAACGTTCATAAAATAATAGTCTTTATTATTTAACAATATGAGCACAAATTACTTTATTCATGAGTAAAATGAAATAATAAACGGATGCTAGATTATTCATAAGAAGATGGTATTTTCTAGATTAATTTTTATACTTAAATTTACTCAATGACTGATATTTACTCGGTTAGATAAAAATTGATGGTAAAAGTCGATTAATCAGGTTGAGATTGTTTTTTATGGCATGCATCTTGCAATGTTAAAGGATAAAATCGTTAAGGTAAGTTTGTAACGCAAAACTATATTACGCCTTATTGTACTTTTCGGCATGTTTTGTGCATATCAAAAAAGAATGATTCTGTTTTAGTGTACGATTTTTTTGCTCGGATACTATGTTGGCGCGGTACTTTATCACAGCAACCCAGATTGTTAGTGTTTAAAAGTTAGATAGAAATATAAGAGAGTAGAACAGTGGATAGCACACACTTTATGAGTAATCTCTTCTATGTCTTTTTGTTTACCTTAGCTTTTATTTTTGTCGCACGTATTGTGGCAAAAAAAATTGGCTTGGTTGATAAACCGAATTTCAGGAAGAAACACGTAGGATTGGTACCTCTCGTTGGAGGGATCTCTGTTTTCTTTGGCGTTTGCTTCGCGTTTATGATCACGGAAGAATACATTCCCCATAAGTGGTTATATATCGCTTGTGCTGGGCTCTTAGTGTTCGTTGGTGCACTGGATGATAGATTCGACATTAGCGTGAAATTACGCGCTGGCGTTCAGGCTATTGTTGCTGTCGTGATGATGACGGCAGGCGGGCTCTCATTAGAGTCACTGGGGCATGCATTCGGCCCTTGGGAACTGGTGCTTGGACCATTTGGTTACATTGTGACCCTATTTGCTGTTTGGGCTGCAATCAATGCTTTCAACATGGTTGATGGTATTGATGGTCTGTTAGGCGGCCTGTCTTCGGTCTCTTTCGGTGCTTTAGGTTTCTTACTGTATCAAAATGGTAACTATGCGTTAGCGTTTTGGTGTTTTGCGTTTATAGCGGCTATTCTTCCTTATATCCTGCTGAACCTAGGTGTTTTAGGTCGTCGATTTAAAGTGTTCATGGGCGATGCGGGAAGTACTTTGATTGGTTTTACCATTATTTGGATCTTGGTTGCATCGACGCAAGAAGATGTTCATCCAATTAATCCTGTGACTGCATTATGGATTATTGCCATTCCGCTTATGGATATGGTGGCAATTATGTACCGCCGTATTCGTAAAGGGATGAGTCCATTTTCACCGGATCGTCAGCATATTCATCACTTGATTATGCGTTCAGGATTTACCCCGAAAGGGGCATTTGTAATCATCACATTGGCTGCGGCAATACTTGCGTGCATTGGTATTCTTGGCTAACGCCTATCATTCATCCCAGAATGGGTAATGTTGGCATTATTTTTGCTTGTATTTATGATGTATGGTTACTGCATCAAACGAGCATGGAAAGTCGCCCGTTTTATCAAACGAATTAGACGTCGTGCGCGTAAGAGTGCGGTCCGGTAAAGACAAACGAACTATAGAGGTTCTGTGCAGTGAATAACTCAGAAACACAACCTAGTCAGCATCAAACTCCGATTGAAGCGGAGTTAGATATTCGTGATTTATGCCGTTCATTATGGCAGGGTAAAATTTGGATCGTCGCATGTGCAGTGATTTTTGCTGCGGTTGCACTGGGAGCATCCTATTTTATGCAGCCGAAGTGGAGTACAACGGCTATCACGGATCTACCAACTGTGAACAATCTGGGAAGTTATTATTCTCAGCAACAGTTTCTGCGCAACCTTGATTCTCGCATTAATGTCGTAGGGCAAGAAGGACAGTTACCCACCATTGCGAAAGAAGCTTATGAAGAATTTACCAAACAATTAGGCTCTTACGATACTCGTCGCCAGTTTTGGTTAGGTACTGAGTATTATAAGCAACGTTTGGAAAATGACCCGAAAGCAGATGCGGCCTTATTGGATGAATTGATCAACAACATCGAGTATACACCGGCAGATGCACTCAAAAACCCAACAGATAGCGTGAAGTTAGTGGCTGAAACAGCGACTGATTCTAATCAGCTATTACGCGAATATATTGAGTTTGCTAATCAACGTGCAACCACCAACCTGAATGATGAGTTGGAAGGGGCTTGGGCAACAAAAACCCAATCTATGAAAGCGTTGGTCAAGCGTGAAGCCATGGTGGCAAATGCAGCGTATGATCGTCGTCTAAACAGCCTTGAGCAAGCACTTAAAGTTGCTGAAAAACAAGGTATCTCTCGTAATCAAACGACTGCGCCAGTAGATGAAATTCCTGACTCAAAAATGTTCATGTTAGGGGTTCCATTACTGCAAGCTCAAATCGAGACTTTAAAAGCAACAGGTCCTGATTTTGATACGGATTATGACCAAAATGTCGCGATGCTAGCGACACTGGATGTTGGTCCAGCTCTTCAAGATAATTTTCACGCGTATCGTTATCTGCGAACTCCTGAAGATCCAATCAAACGCGATAGTCCGCGCAGAGCATTCATTGCGGTTCTGTGGGGTGCAATTGGTGTGTTAGTAGGTGCCGGAGTGGTACTGTCTCGCCGTCGCCCATCGTAATGTCTTACTCGCCACTGACGGAAAGGTCGGTGGCGAGATTGCATCATTAAAACTAAATAAAGCAGTAAACTGCGAAGAAAATATAAGAGAGTCACTGTGAAAGTATTGACTGTATTCGGCACACGACCTGAAGCTATTAAAATGGCTCCATTGGTTCATGCACTTGCTGATGATGCAGATTTTGAAGCGAAAGTGTGTGTTACCGCTCAGCACCGTGAAATGCTAGATCAAGTACTGAACTTATTTGAGATCACTCCCGATTACGATCTCAATATTATGAAACCAGGTCAGGATTTAACCGACATTACTTGCCGTATTTTGGAAGGATTAAAGGCAGTATTTGCAGATTTCCAACCCGATGTTGTCCTTGTTCATGGCGATACTGCAACGACGATGGCAACTAGCCTTGCGGCATTCTATCATCGCATCCCTGTAGGGCATGTTGAGGCTGGACTGCGCACAGGAAACCTCTATTCGCCATGGCCAGAAGAAGGTAACCGTAAAATTGCGGGGCACCTTGCTCAGTACCATTTCGCGCCGACAGAAAACTCGCGCCAAAACTTACTCAACGAATCTATTCCCGATAGCCATATTTCTGTGACTGGCAATACAGTCATTGATGCGCTGTTGTGGGTGAAAGAGAAGGTGATGGGTAACCAAAATATGATGGCCGAATTAGCCGGAAATTACCCATTTATCGACCCAAATAAAAAAATGCTCCTTGTAACGGGTCACCGTCGTGAAAGCTTTGGTGGTGGTTTTGAGCGTATTTGCCATGCCTTAGCGGATATCGCTCAAGCGCATCCTGATGTTCAAGTGGTTTACCCTGTTCACTTGAACCCAAATGTGAGTGAGCCAGTAAAACGAATTCTGCATGGCATTGATAATATTATCTTAATTAGTCCTCAGGAATATCTGCCGTTCGTCTATTTGATGAACCACGCGTATCTGATTTTAACGGATTCCGGCGGTATTCAAGAAGAAGCGCCATCTTTAGGCAAACCTGTTTTAGTTATGAGAGATACCACCGAACGCCCTGAAGCTGTTGATGCAGGGACAGTTCGTTTAGTGGGTACAGATACACAAACCATTGTAAATGAAGTTAATCGGTTACTGACAGATGAAGCGGAATATCACGAAATGAGCCGCGCACATAACCCTTATGGTGATGGTCATGCTTGTCAGCGTATTCTTGCAGCATTAAAAAGCAATCAGGTGAAATTATGAGTTTTGAAACTATTTCTGTTATCGGCCTTGGTTATATCGGTTTACCAACAGCGGCAGCCTTCGCATCTCGTAAGAAGCAGGTTGTCGGCGTAGATGTTAACCAGCATGCGGTTGACACTATCAATCAAGGTAAAATCCATATTGTGGAACCTGAGCTGGACGTAGTGGTGAAAAAAGCGGTTGAAGAAGGTCACTTAAAAGCCTTCACTAAGCCACAACCTGCAGACGCATTCCTGATTGCCGTTCCGACACCATTCAAAGGTGAACACGAGCCTGATTTGGTGTACGTGAAAGCGGCAGCTGAGTCTATCGCGCCAGTCCTGAAGAAAGGCGACTTAGTGATCCTTGAGTCAACCTCTCCAGTAGGGACTACCGAGCAGATGGCCCAGTGGTTAGCGGATGCACGTCCTGATTTAACTTTCCCTCACCAAGCAGGTGAACAGGCTGATATCGATGTGGCTTACTGCCCAGAGCGTGTACTGCCAGGTCAAGTGATGGTTGAGCTGATCAAAAACGACCGTGTTGTCGGCGGTATGACGCCTAAATCATCCCTGCGTGCGAGCGAGCTGTACAATATCTTCTTAGAAGGTGAGTGTGTAATCACTAACTCAAGAACGGCTGAAATGTGTAAGCTAACGGAAAACAGCTTCCGTGATGTGAATATCGCATTTGCTAACGAATTATCTCTGATTTGCGCAGAACAAGATATTAATGTCTGGGAACTGATCAGCTTAGCGAACCGTCATCCTCGCGTGAACATTCTGCAACCAGGTCCTGGCGTGGGTGGTCACTGCATCGCGGTTGACCCATGGTTTATCGTGGCGCAAAGTCCAAAACAATCTCGTTTAATCCACACTGCGCGTTTAGTTAACGATGGCAAACCAATTTGGGTGGTGGATCAAGTGAAAGCAGCTGTCGCAGACTGCTTAGCGGAAACAGGTAAAAAAGCGAGCGAAATCAAAATCGCCTGCTTTGGTTTGGCATTTAAACCAAATATCGATGACCTGCGTGAAAGCCCTGCAATGCACATCACTAAGATGGTTGCTAATTGGAACCCAGGTAAGACTTTTGCAGTTGAACCGCACATTGATGAGTTACCAACAGCGCTGAAAGGCATTGCTGAACTGGTTTCAATTGAAAAAGCGGTTAGCGAAGCTGATGTGATCCTAATGTTGGTTGACCATAACCTGTTTAAAGGTATCCAAGGTTCTGCTATCCCTCAAAAATGGGTTGTGGATACAAAAGGAGTATGGCGTTGAAACGCATTTTAATTACAGGTGGTGCCGGTTTTATCGGCTCCGCCGTTGTTCGCCACGTGATTGAGAATACACAAGACCATGCCATTGTGGTTGATTGCTTGACTTATGCGGGCAATTTAGAGTCATTAGCGGGAGTTGCTAATAGCGAACGCTATGCCTTTGAACAAGTAAACATTTGTGACCGCACAGCACTGGATAAAGTGTTTGCTGAGCACAAACCAGATGTGGTGATGCACTTAGCCGCAGAAAGCCATGTTGACCGTTCTATTGATGGTCCTGCGGCATTCATCGAAACTAACATTGTGGGTACTTATACACTGTTAGAAGCAGCACGCCATTATTGGTCTGCACTTGAAGAGAGCCAAAAAGCGGCTTTTCGTTTCCACCACATTTCAACTGATGAAGTGTATGGAGATTTGGACGGGCCAGAAGGTTTCTTCACGGAAACAACACCTTATGCGCCAAGTAGCCCATATTCAGCGTCAAAAGCATCGAGCGACCATTTAGTCCGAGCATGGCAAAGAACATATGGCTTACCCACCATGATCACTAACTGCTCGAACAACTATGGTCCGTATCACTTCCCAGAGAAGTTGATCCCATTGATTATTTTGAACGCGATTTCTGGTAAGCCACTGCCAGTGTATGGCAAGGGCGAACAAATTCGCGACTGGCTGTTTGTGGAAGATCATGCTCGAGCACTGCATTTAGTTGCCACTCAAGCGCAACCGGGCTCAACGTACAATATTGGTGGGCACAACGAACGCCGTAATATCCAAGTTGTTGAAACAATTTGTGAATTACTCGAAGAGTTGCATCCGCAGAAACCTCAAGGTGTGACGCATTACCGTGATTTAATTACGTATGTGAAAGACCGCCCTGGTCACGATATGCGTTATGCCATTGACGCCGATAAAATCCAGCGTGAATTAGGCTGGACACCTGAAGAAACGTTTGAATCGGGTATCCGTAAAACGGTACTGTGGTATTTAAACAACGAAACATGGTGGCGTCGTGTGCAAGATGGCTCCTATGCAGGCGAGCGTCTGGGCTTAGGTAGCTAGGAGGAAGCATGAAAGGTATTATTCTGGCTGGTGGTTCGGGAACGCGTCTACATCCGATTACACGCGGTATCTCAAAACAGCTGCTGCCTATCTATGATAAGCCAATGATTTATTATCCGCTGTCGGTATTAATGCTGGCAGGGATCCGTGAAATTTTGGTCATTTCGACGCCCGATGATCTGCCGATGTTCCAGCGTTTATTGGGCGATGGTCATGAATTTGGTATTGAACTGAGTTATGCAGAGCAGCCATCTCCAGATGGGCTCGCGCAAGCATTCATCATTGGTGAAGAGTTTATCAATGGGGATTCCTGTTGTTTAGTGCTTGGCGATAACATTTTCTTTGGTCATTCATTTAGCCCTAAATTAATGTCAGTTGCTGCGCGTCAAAAAGGTGCGACGGTCTTTGGTTACCAAGTGATGGATCCAGAACGTTTTGGTGTCGTGGAATTCGATGACAACTTTAAAGCGTTGTCTATTGAAGAAAAGCCAAAGCAGCCAAAATCTAATTGGGCGGTGACGGGTTTATATTTCTATGATAATCAAGTGGTTGATTTTGCTAAACAAGTAAAACCTTCTGAACGTGGTGAATTAGAAATTACGTCTATCAACCAAATGTATTTGGAACGTGGTGAGCTCAGCGTTGAGCTGCTCGGTCGTGGGTTTGCTTGGTTAGATACGGGTACCCATGACAGCTTGATTGAAGCAGGAACCTTTGTTCAAACTGTGGAAAAACGCCAAGGTTTCAAGGTGGCTTGTTTAGAAGAGATTGCATGGCGCAATGGCTGGTTATCTGATGACCAAGTTAAAGACGCCGCCGCTCGCCTGAATAAAACAGGTTATGGCAAATACTTAGAGGACTTACTTCGTGTCCGTCCGCGCCAATATTGATCCCTTAGATTGGGAATCTGATTTTTTTAAACGTTCTACGGCGAAACTGGATTTCGCCGCAACAGATGCGCAAATTATCTTAGCTTATCAACTGGATAAGTTTGAAATTGTGCAAGCGAAAGTTGCGGCATCTGAGACTGCGAGAATTGATAATCTTGCCAGTATGGGATTCAGTTTTGTTGAAGGTGAAATCGATTTTGCGTTAACGGTTGGCACAGAAAATGCTTATCTAAACACAGCGTTATCAGAGACGGATAATGTGGTTGTCGCACAAACAGGGGATATTGTTTTTCTGCGCGACACCGCGGCAGCTGTGTTTAGTAACAGCCGCTTTCGTACGCCTTGGTATCGAGAAGGGGATAGCGGTCGGTTTTATGCATTATGGATAGAAAAAGCGGTTCTTGGGACATTTGACCACACCTGTTTACTCCTTAGAGATCAAGCAGGTGATATTTTAGGTTTCGTTAGCCTACGTAGTCTTGATGCTGATACAGCGCGAATTGGATTGTTAGCGGCAATACCAAATGCAACAGGGCGCGGTATCGGTCGGAAATTAATGTCAGCGGCTTATCAATGGTGTGTGCAACACCAAAAAAGACAGTTAAATGTTGCCACGCAAATGAGTAATGTTGCGGCGTTAAATCTTTATTCACGCAGCGGTGCGGCGATTGCCAGCACAGCATATTGGTTATACAGGGGACAACATGATTCCATTTAATAAACCACCCGTTGTAGGCACTGAAGTTGAGTATATGAAGCAGGCTATGGCAAGTGGCAAACTGTGCGGTGATGGTGGTTTCACTAAACGTTGTGAAGAGTGGATGGAGAAACGTTTTAACTGTCCGAAAGTCCAGTTAACGCCGTCTTGCACCGCTTCATTAGAAATGGCCGCGATCCTGATTGATATTAAGCCGGGCGATGAAGTCATCATGCCGAGCTTTACCTTCGTATCGACCTCTAACGCATTCGTGTTACGTGGCGCCAAAATTGTGTTCGTGGATATTCGTCCAGATACGATGAATATCGATGAAACCAAGATTGAAGCGGCAATCACTGATCGCACACGTGCAATTGTTCCTGTTCACTACGCAGGCGTGGCTTGTGAAATGGACACCATCATGGCTATCGCGAAGAAACACAATTTATTTGTGATTGAAGACGCGGCACAAGGCGTGATGTCTACCTACAAAGGTAAAGCACTGGGTACCATCGGCCATATTGGTTGCTATAGCTTCCATGAAACTAAAAACTACTCTTCAGGTGGTGAAGGTGGTGCGACTTTAATCAATGATAAAGCGTTGATTAACCGTGCAGAAGTGATCCGCGAAAAAGGTACTAACCGTAGCCAATTCTTCCGTGGTCAAGTTGACAAATATACATGGCGTGACATCGGTTCAAGTTATCTGCTTTCCGACTTACAAGCGGCTTATTTATGGGCTCAGTTAGAAGAAGCAGACAAAATTAATGAACGTCGTTTATTACTGTGGGATCGCTATTATCAAGCGTTACAACCTCTGGTTACTGCGGGTCGTTTAGTATTAGCAACTGTACCAGACGGTTTGAAACATAACGCGCATATGTTCTATATCAAACTGAAAAATGTGGAAGAGCGTACAGCGTTTAATGACTATATGAAATCTCACGGTATTTTAACTGTTTTCCATTACGTGCCACTGCACACCAGCCCAGCTGGAATGGAGTTTGGTTATTTCCACGGTGAAGATAAATACACCACGGTTGAAAGTGACCGTTTAGTGCGTCTGCCGATGTTCTACAACATGACAGATGACGAGCAGCAAGTGGTCATTGAGCGAATTAAAGCGTTCTTTGCCTAATGTCATTAGCTAAAGCATCGGTTTGGACTGCTGGGTCTACCCTGATTAAAATCGGGGTGGGCCTGTTGATCGTGAAATTATTTGCAGTCTCATTTGGCCCTAGCGGTGTTGGGCTGGCGGGAAATTTTCGTCAATTAATTACCGTGCTAGGTGTTTTATCTGGCGCAGGGATCTTCAATGGCGTCACAAAATATGTGGCAGAGCACCATCAAGATCCTCAAAAATTACGAGCTGTGCTGGGAACGTCTTCAACGATTATTCTTGGGTTCTCGACGTTACTGGCCATTGTCTTTTTGTTATGCAGCGCGCCTATTAGTGCCGCGTTATTTGATACTGAGCAATATAGCTCTGTGATCCGTATGGTCGCTTTAATTCAGATGGGTATCGCATATGCGAACTATTTTTTGGCGATTTTAAAGGGTTACCGAGATGCAGCTGGGAATGCGACGGCCATCATTTTTGGTAGCATAATCGGTGTAGTCGCCTATTATTTATGCTATCTCATGGGGGGGTATGACGGTGCGTTGGCGGGGCTTGCATTGGTTCCCGCATTGGTGGTGTTGCCCGCCGCAGGTCTGATTATACGACGTAAGCAATTTGCGTTGTCATCCTTAAAGCCTGCATGGGACAAAGCGATAGCTACCAATCTCGGTAAGTTCACCATCATGGCAATGTTAACGGCAATCACACTGCCTGTTGCCTATATCATGATGCGAAACTTATTGGCACAAACCTATAGCTGGGATGAAGTTGGATTATGGACGGGTGTGACAACCATTTCGGACGCTTATCTACAATTCATCACCGCAACGTTTTCAGTGTATTTATTGCCAACGTTGTCGCGTTTACAGCATAAAAATGAAATTTCTGCCGAAATTATTAAGGCGCTGAAGTTTGTTTTACCTGCGGTTGCTGCCGTGAGCTTTACGGTATGGTTACTGCGTGATTTTGCGATTTGGTTGCTATTTTCAAAAGAGTTTACAGGGATGAGAGACCTGTTTGCTTGGCAGCTGGTCGGCGATGTATTGAAAGTGGGTGCTTACGTTTTTGGTTATTTAGTCATCGCGAAAGCGGCATTGCGCTTTTATGTTCTCACGGAAGTTAGCCAATTTGTTCTGTTAACAGGTTTTGCCCATTGGTTTATTCCTGAACATGGCGCAGTCGGGGCAACACAAGCCTATATGGCAACGTATATCGTATATTTTACTCTCTGTTGTTGCGTATTTTTGATCTACCGTAGGCGAGCATGACAACCTTAATACATGTACTGGGATCTGACCTCCCGCATCATAATCAGACGGTTTTAACGTTTTTTAATGACGTTATTTGCCAAGAAATGGCACCGTCTCAAAAGCCGCATTTTATGGTGGTGAGCCAAGATGCGCAGCTAGCTGCTGCCTATCCAAAGCTCGAAATTGAAGTTTTTGACAGCAAAAAATCGATTGCCGATAGTGTTATTCGTCGCGCTAAAGCAGAGCGCCGCACGCGCTTTTTCTTCCATGGGCAATTTAATGCGCCAATCTGGTTAGCGCTGCTCTTTGGTAAGATAAAATCCCATCAATTTTGGTGGCATATTTGGGGGGCAGACTTATATGAAGAGTCTAGCTCACTGAAATTTAAGCTATTTTATATTTTACGTCGCTTAGCGCAAAAGAAAGTAGGGCATGTGTGTGCCACTCGGGGAGACCTGTCTTATTTTCATCAGTCGAATCCGAATGTGCAATCGTCGGTGCTCTATTTCCCAACACGTATGGACCCTGCGTTGACATTAAGTGAACGAGAGCCTCGTGAGAGCGAGCAATTAACGATATTGCTTGGTAACTCGGGGGATCGTTCTAATCGTCATGTGGAAGCACTGGGTGCGATTAAACAGCAGTTTGGTGATAACGTTAAGGTGATAGTGCCAATGGGCTACCCTGCCAATAACCAAAACTATATTGCGGAAGTCGAACAAGCAGCACAAAGTGAATTCCCTCAGGGGCAGGTGGATATTCTTAAAGAACGTATGGCGTTCGATGATTACCTGAATTTGCTGAAAACCTGCGACCTTGGCTACTTTATTTTTAATCGCCAACAAGGGGTTGGAACGGTTTGTTTGCTTATCCAGTTCTCTATTCCTTTTGTCATTAGCCGTCAAAATACCTTCTGGCAAGATTTAACGGCACAGAATGTCCCGGTCTTTTTCTATGGTGACAAGCTCACACTACCGTTAGTGGATGAAGCTCAGCGTCAAATGAATACCCTTAATAAGCAAGATATTGAATTCTTTGCACCTAACTTTACTGATGGCTGGAAACAGATCCTCAGCATTGCGGAGGCGAAAGTATGACATTGCTTGAATTGGGGGGATTATCACTGATCTACCTGATCTCCATTATTTTTATTGGCACACTGATGTACAAAGAGTTTCTTCGTGTGCGCTTTAATTTTAATATTTTCTTTACTTTGTTGTATTTATTGACATTTTATTTCGGCTTTCCTCTGACATGTGCATTGGTTTTCCAGTTTGATGTGGCGATAGTTCCCGCAGATTACCTGATGTATGCCATGCTAGCGTCAACAAGCTTCTATGCTATTTACTATGTGACGTACAAAACCCGCTTAACGAAGCGTGTTGATGTTCAGCGCCGTGCGGTATTTAGCATGAATAAAGTGGAAACCAACTTAACTTGCTTATTGTTAATCGCAGTTGCTGTGGTAACCGTGGGCATTTTCTTCATGGACAATGGCTTCTTACTGTTTAAGTTGAAGTCTTATAGTCAGATATTCTCGAGTCAGGTATCCGGCGTGGCGTTGAAGCGTTTCTTCTATTTCTTTATCCCCGCCATGCTGATTGTTTACTTCCTGAAGCCAACGCAAAAACGCTGGATTTTCTTCCTCGTCAGTACCGTGTCATTTGGTTTTTTAACCTATGTGATCGTCGGTGGAACGCGCGCGAATATTATTTTGGCTTTTGCGCTGTTTTTATTTATTGGGATTGTTCGCGGTTGGATTACACTTTGGATGCTGGCAGCAGCGGGTGTGGCGAGTATTGTTGGAATGTTCTGGTTAGCTCTCAAGCGTTACGGTCTTGATGTGAGCGGTGCGGAGGCATTTTACACTTTCTTGTATCTAACCCGCGATACGTTCTCTCCGTGGGAAAACCTCGGGTTACTGCTCAGTTACTATGACCAAATGGATTTCCAAGGCTTAGCGCCGATTATCCGTGATTTCTATGTGTTTATTCCATCATGGGTATGGCCAGAACGTCCAGATACCGTATTAAATTCGGCTAACTATTTTACTTGGGAAGTGCTCAATAACCATTCTGGGTTAGCCATTTCTCCGACCTTAATTGGCTCGCTGGTGGTGATGGGCGGTGTCCTGTTTATCCCATTAGGTGCCATCGTAGTTGGTTTGATTATTAAATGGTTTGACTGGATTTATGGTTTGAGTTTGAAAGAATCTAACCGCTATAAAGCCGCTATCATGCAGGCATTTTGTTTCGGTGCCATCTTTAATATGATCGTCCTAGCCCGTGAAGGAGTTGATTCCTTTGTCTCGCGCGTGGTCTTTTTCTGTTTAGTCTTCGGACTATGTTTAGTGTTAGCAAAATTACTGTACTGGTTATTTGAAAGTGCCGGTCTTATTCGTATTAAAGCCACTTCCTATTTCAAAAGTGGTCAACGGGAAAGCCGTTAAAAGGAGCATTATGGAACAGTCGTCAATTCCTCAATATAGCATCAGAGGTCATAACATTTGGGGCTTTAAAAATATGTCCCATTTCTTGGACTATCTATTTGCTGACGGTAAGACTAAAACCGGCACACTTGTCGCTATCAACGCAGAAAAAGTGATGATTGCTGAGCAAGATACTGCACTGAATACTTTGTTGGGGCAGGCAGAATATCTTTATGCTGATGGGATTAGCATTGTGCGTGCGATTCGCCGTAAATATCCCAAAGCAGACGTTTCCCGCGTGGCAGGGGCTGACTTATGGGAAGGCTTGATGGAACGCGCAGGAAAAGAAGGCACGCCAGTGTTTTTGGTGGGGGGAAAGCCTGAAATTCTTGAACAAACTAAAGCGAAGTTACGTGCGCAATGGAATGTGAATATTGCCGGTTCTCAAGATGGTTACTTCACAGCGGAAGATCGCAATGCGCTCTTTGAACGTATTCATGCGAGTGGCGCAAAAATTGTCACGGTAGCGATGGGCTCTCCTAAGCAAGAAATATTTATGCGTGATTGCCGTGTAGTCCATCCAGATGCACTGTATATGGGTGTTGGTGGCACTTATGATGTGTTCACTGGACACGTTAAGCGTGCACCAAAAGTCTGGCAAAACTTAGGATTAGAATGGCTGTATCGCTTGCTTTCGCAGCCAACTCGAATTAAACGACAGTTTAAGTTGTTGAAGTTTTTAGGCTACTATTACGGTGGTAAGCTTTAAGCCTCTTTTTAACTGAATAGACCCGCGCAATGCGGGTTTATTTATATCAATGATGCTTTATTCTGTCTTCAAATATACCTACAATTTTTCAAAAATAGATGCAACCTAAGGGATCTCACGGTATCTTGGGGGATTGTATTTTTTATCTTATTTTCGATAACAAGCCGCGATTACTAAAAAGTTTATTGCAATTAAAGCTGCGAATATCGAATGATTATTATCGACAGGGGAAATTATGGATAAGCCACAGCAAGGTCTTCAGCGAGGGCTAGAAGCCCGTCATATTGAGCTGATTGCTTTGGGCGGAACAATTGGGGTTGGGCTATTTATGGGCTCAGCGAGTACGTTGAAGTGGGCCGGTCCGTCAGTGTTATTAGCCTATATCATTGCGGGATTGTTTGTCTTTTTCATCATGCGTTCCATGGGAGAAATGTTATTTCTTGAGCCCGTCACGGGGTCATTTGCGTCATTTGGTTATAAGTATTTAAGCCCATTCTGGGGGTGCTTAACGGCTTGGGGCTACTGGTTTATGTGGGTGGCTGTTGGCATTTCAGAAATTACAGCCATAGGGGAATATGCCAAATATTGGTTCCCTGATGTCCCCCAATGGATATTTGCGATGATTGCGGTTGCCTTAGTGGCACTGGCAAACCTCGCGGCAGTGAGATTATATGGTGAATTAGAGTTTTGGTTTGCGATGATCAAAGTCACCACGATTGTCGTGATGATTTTGATTGGTCTGGGGCTGATTTTCTTTGGGATTGGCAATAACTTTGAGCCGATTGGGCTTGCCAACTTAACAGAGCATGGCGGTTTCTTTGCGGGGGGCTGGAAAGGTTTCCTGTTTGCGCTGTGTATTGTGGTGGCGTCTTACCAAGGTGTTGAGTTAGTTGGGATCACCGCGGGCGAAGCAAAAAATCCACAAGTAACGTTGAAAAAAGCCATCAATAATATTTTGTGGCGAATTTTAATTTTCTATGTCGGGGCAATTTTTATTGTTGTGACCTTATTCCCGTGGACAGAAGTTGGGCAACAAGGTAGCCCGTTTGTCATGACTTTCGCTAAAGTGGGTATTATTTCTGCGGCTGCGGTGATTAACTTTGTTGTTCTGACGGCAGCATTATCTGGTTGTAATAGCGGAATGTATAGCGGCGGGCGCATGCTGTATGCACTGGCGCAAAATAAACAGTTACCTAGCTCACTATTAAAACTGACGAAAAATGGCGTTCCAGCGCGCTGTGTCGGTTTTACTATCTTATGCTTAGTGGCAGGTTCAAGTTTGAATTACATCATTCCAAACCCAGAACAAGTCTTCGTGTATGTGTATAGCGCCAGTGTCTTACCCGGAATGGTGCCTTGGTTAGTTATCTTAACCAGCCAGCTACGTTTTCGTAAGCAGAACCAGCAACATATGGCTGGGCATACGTTTAAATCGATTCTATTTCCATGGGTGAACTATGCGACGTTATTATTTTTAGCCTGCGTACTGGTCGGAATGGCAATTAATCCTGAGACGCGATTGTCACTGATTGTCGGCGCTATCTTTTTATTGACCGTTTCTGGGTTATATTTTGTGATCCGTTGCTTTAGGCGCAATGAAAAAAGCCCATCGTAAAAATATTTTGTGAGTAAAAAACATCAAAACAAGCGAGGAAGAGGGAAAAAATGCTCTCTTTCTCGACGAAATGGATAAAAGGCAAGCAATCGATAATTTTATTGAAAAAAGGACTAGACAGCAGGGGGATAAATCCGTACTATCCTCTCCCGCAACGGCGTTAAGCGCCCGTAGCTCAGCTGGATAGAGCGCTGCCCTCCGGAGGCAGAGGTCTCAGGTTCGAATCCTGTCGGGCGCACCATCAAAAGGTGACAAGCTACGGTGGCAAAACAAGGTTGTATGTAGTAGTATAACAACGCTTTGAAATAAGTGAAGTTATGGTGGCTATAGCTCAGTTGGTAGAGCCCTGGATTGTGATTCCAGTTGTCGTGGGTTCGAGTCCCATTAGCCACCCCATTTTTTTTGTGACATTGCGAGGGTGGCGGAATTGGTAGACGCGCTAGCTTCAGGTGTTAGTGTCCTATGGACGTGGGGGTTCAAGTCCCCCCTTTCGCACCACGAAAAAAATGATGTCGAGTTACTGCCTTAAGCAGTTAAATTTCGGCGAGTAGCGCAGCTTGGTAGCGCAACTGGTTTGGGACCAGTGGGTCGGAGGTTCGAATCCTCTCTCGCCGACCAATTTAAAGAACCCCGCTCAATCGAGTGGGGTTTTTGCTTTTCTGTCACTCGTAAAAATCCTCATTCCAATTTCTTGTTCACTCCCTCCTTTTTTCTTTTTCATTGAGTATTTCATTATCTTTATTTCGGGGATTCGTTGAGGGTCATCGAATAATAATGATTCGTATCTAATGATATTTGTAATGCTATGTTTTTAAGGGATAAAAAAGGTTGTCTCAGATCTGATACAAACCCCTATTTTCATGTCGTCAAAAAGAGACATTTTACTGTTTGATTTATATAGAGAAAGTGATAGTGATGATAAGCTGTCTCTAAATTGAGACAAAATAGCTGAATCGAACAGAAGATGATTTGGTATGAAATGAGTATGAAAGAATCACAAAGAGTAAGAGATAAAAATCTCGTTTAAAATAGCACAGATACGGGAAGTGAAAAGAAAGAATACAGGAGTGAGAAAAGTTGGCACGTATTCTGCATTATCTATTATGTAGATGCTCATCCCACTTATTATGACAGCCTAGCTTCATAAACCCAGGGATGACGCAAAGCCGATTATCGGTGCCTATTGTCCAATTTAGATGATCAAGAGCTAATCCTCTTACCATCAGCGAACGGGCGAAACGTTGAGTGAGGCACCATCCGTCTGTAGACCTGATTGTATTTACACCTGCTTCGGCAGGTGTTTTTTTTGGTATTAATCTGCGTTTTTATTTTCTTTCCTAACCTGATTAGCATTAGGAAAGAAAAGTCATTATCGTACTTACGCTTTTTTCTCTTTGCTTAACCACTTGCTGATCCAGCGAGTTACATATGTGTAGGCAATAATAATAAAGGTAATAATAAAGATATCTTTATTCAGATCGGCGGTATTGAATCCAATGATCGAAATAAAAATAAATGGAGATAAAATCAGAAGTAGCAGGTCAAAAAAGATCTGTAAACGATTTTGACTCGCTACAATCCAACGCCAGAGAGTTTTCACTACATTCATATCTTTATCCTAAAACCATTCAAAACGAAAATGTATACGACCATTTATACACTATGTGTCTCTTTTATAACATAGCAATATGCGGTTTACCTCGATTGCCTAAAAATGACGCCTAGAACGATTATCTTTTAAAGATGACTCGATTTTAATCACAAAAAAACGCCTCGGATTAGGAGGCGTTTTTAAATAGGTATGCGTAGAAATTTAAGACTATGTTCGCTCTTGTTTCAGAGAGTGCGTTAGCGCTTCTTGGCGAATCTTCGCCGCTTCATGCGGTTTATGTAGCTTATCATAAGCGTCCGCTAACCAAGCTGCATCATAGGCATCGAAACGCTGTGCTAATGCAGCTTTAAAGTAGGTTTCTGCTTTTTCCCATTGGGCATGCTGTAGTGCAAGGATGCCCAATGTACTATTTAGTAATGGCGTTGCGCCAGACTGTTTTACAAGGCTTAGTAACGTTTTCTCAATAGCTTCTGGCTGATCACTGTGTAATTTTGGGATCAGGAGGAGTAAACGCTCATCATATTGCTGTTTTAATCCCTCAATAATCATTTTCTCTGCGCTACGGGCATCCCCACATTCGATTAAATGTTCAGCGAGGAATGATTGTAGAGGGACTTCATGGCGGACTTTACGAGGCTGGTTTTTCCACCACGTTTTTAGCCCATCACTTCCACCTTCAGCCATGCACTGGTTCATTAGCCCTTTGTAAGCTTTGAGTTTTAGGGCTTCAAGCTCATCTTCGCTATGTAATTGAACTTTCGCCATGATTGGCAGCAGCTCGATTAATGCTTGGTATGCGCCAGTACCAAGGTAAGCTTGCTCTGCTAGGCGTAAAATTTCAGGGTGGCGTGGTGCTTGGTCGAGTAATTTATCGATGCCATTACGCGCAGCATGAATTTCACCTTCTGCTAGCTGAATTCGAACGCGGCTAATATCGACAGGGAGTTGGTCTTTTCCTGCGGCTTCGGCGGCTCTATCTAAATATTGATGAGTACGGTAGCTATCACCACGTTGTTGCGCTGCTTCTGCAGCCATCAAGTAGTTAATGACGGGTTGCTGCGAGAAATCAGCATGTTTACTCATCAACTTCTCAACTTGTTCTAAATCCCCTTCCGCTAATTTGAGCAACGCTTTTTGGGTTTGGGTATGGGCTTTGTGGTATTTGTGACCCGTAAACCAACCCTTTGTCCGTGAGGTAGTACTCATAAAACGGCGGTAACACCAGCCTAAGAATAACAAGACAAATTGCAGCAAGATAAAGCACAACACAAGGCTAGTGACGCTGGTCGTAATATCGTAGCTATCGGTACGAATAAACACATAACCTTGGTGTCCAGCGAGCAGGGGACCCAAAATAATGCCAGCAATCAGAACGATAAACAGAACAAAGACTTTAATCATGATCACCCCTTATGCTCAGGGGCGTTTGCCGCATCCGTTACAGGAGCTTCGACGGCAACGTCCGGTTTGTTGGTTTGCGTATCCGTAGGAGCCGTTGCCTCTTGGGCGGCTTTGTCAGATTCTTTTACCGCCTCAAGCGCGGCATCTTCGGAAACACCAGTTGGTTCTGGATTTTGAGATAACAAATTACGTACTCGCGTTTGCATCACTTTTTCCAGCTTAGCTTGGCTTTCTAAGGCTTCAGGCATATCTGCGTCGATAGGTTGATTGATTAAATCATCCAGCTCAGTCAAAAATGCCTTAGTTGCTGGAGCATCCACGTCAAAATACGCCCGCACCCATGTTGAGGCTTGCTCAAGGGACTGTTTATAGGTCTCTTCTTGATAACGAGGTACTGCTTGTGCCGCAATAAGCAGTTGGGAACGGATATTCTCGCGTAGATAGATATCTTGATTCGGCGCTAACAGTGGGGCTTCAGAGCCATCACGAGCACGAACGGTGATGAAATCACTCGTGAAGCTTTTCCAGCTGCGCGCGAGGTTATCTTTCCAGTCAGCGATGTCCTCACTGACATCTGTTCCAGTTTCTTCTGGCGCATCACCATTATTTAAATCAGCAAGACGCAAGTTATCAACGTCATTACTTAATTGATTCAGGCGCAAAATAATACCGTCATAATCAATTTGATTGATAGCGGCTAAACGATTCATATCATTAGCGATGGCTTTACGGATATCGAGTAGGCTCGGATCATTCATTTCCGCCAGACTGGTATCCGCACTTTTTAAGAGGACCGCTGCTGTAACAGGGTCATGGTCATTCCATAATTTTCGACCTGCCATTTTCACCATAAAATCAGCTTGTGCGATCAGCCAGTTTTTTACATCAGAGCTGGAAAGTGCGGTGACATGGGCTTGTAATTCTTGCATGCGACGATTGAGTTGATCTTCGTAATCACGAGCATGGTTTTTCAGTTCGGTATTGGTGGCAATGAGCGCATCAACACGTTGTCTATCGGCATTTTGTTGCTCAACTAGCTCACTAACTTGCTGTTTCAGTTGATTGTTATCATGAACTAATTGCGCATTGCTTTGTTGAGTAAAGTAGTACATCCCGCCGCCCATGACGACGAGGATTGCGATAGCAATCGCACTGACTGCAAGACCAGAGCGTTTCTGCTTGGATGAAGGTGCAGGCTGGCGAGATTTTTGCTTCTCGGTGACCACTTCATCATTAACAGTATCGGTAATTTTGTCTTGTTCCGTCATAAATTAGCATCCCATATCGGTTGAAATTAATGCTTCAAGTAAAGCGTTATTCTCTGCGCTAGTTGCTACGCAGACTCGACGCCACCCACTTTGGTGGGCTTTTTCTGCAATTCGTTCGCTGACAACCAGTAGTCGGCGGGAATACCACCATTGTTTCATCTCTTCAGAGAGCAAATCATTAAGCAACGTTAACATTTCTCCACTGGTGATGACGATGTCAGTGATATCAGCGTTAAACCAAGTTTGGTTAAACTCAGTTTTATCATACGGCACAGGGCGTCTTGCGTAACATTCGCAGTAATCAACATTGGCACCTCGTGCGCGCAATGTTGAGGCAAGAAGCTCACGCCCACCATTTCCTCGCAGGAGTATGGCACATTTTCCGGTTAAATTTTGTAGGTCAGGGTGAGTGAGTAACACTTCGCTGGTTTCACCCGCTTCAGCCCAATGGATAGTCTGTCCAGTTAACCGTTGAAAATAGTGTCCTGTTGATTGTCCTATACCATAATAGGATAACTTATCTGACCAGTCTCGTCCTGCTTGTTGCAGCACTAAATTTGCATACCAGACGGCATTTTTGGACAAAAGAAAGACGAGATCGTTTTTCGATAATCCATCTAAGCGTGGGATTAACGTATTCAGTTCCGCGCCAGCTTCAATCGTAATCAGGGGGGCTGCATAAGCTTGTGCCCCTATTGCATTAATGGCTGTTATCAACGCTGAGCTTGATGGCTCAGGGCGAGTAACAAGGACCTTCATGCTGGTGCATTTCCTTTATAGACTTCAGCTAGAATTTCGCGCGCGCCTTTATTAAGCAGCTCTTCCGCGAGAGAAATACCGGCTTGGATTGCATCCGCAGGTGCGATTAAACGCTCCCCACGGATGACTTGGCTACCATCTGGCGCTCCCACAAGGGCACGTAACCAGATTTTATCGCCTTGCCAGATGGCGTAACTGCCAATAGGGACTTGGCAACCCCCTTCGAGGCGCATATTCATTGCACGTTCCGCGAGAACGCAAATCGATGTTGCAGCATGGTTCAATTTTGCCAATAAATCGCGAGTACGTTGATCATTTAAACGGCACTCAATGCCTACCGCGCCTTGTCCTACCGCAGGTAGAGATTGTTCTGGTTCCAACGCGGTTTTGATACGTTCATCGAGCTCTAAGCGTTTTAAACCAGCGACTGCAAGGATAATGGCATCATATTCGCCATTATCAAGCTTGGATAGGCGGGTACCCACGTTGCCGCGTAAGTCTCGGATAACGAGATCCGGGCGTAATTCTCTTAATTGGCATTGGCGACGTAAGCTGGATGTTCCGACGATGCTACCCGCAGGAAGCGCATCAATATTGGCATAATGGTTTGAAACAAATGCATCTCGTGGGTCTTCACGCTCACAAATGGTGACTAAACCTAACCCTTCAGGAAATTCAACGGGGACGTCTTTCATGGAGTGAACGGCAATATCTGCACGCCCTTCGAGTAAAGCCAACTCTAACTCTTTGACGAATAATCCTTTTCCACCCACTTTTGCTAATGGGGTATCTAAAATGATGTCCCCTTTGGTGACCATTGGAACTAACTCTACCTGTAAACCTGGGTGGAGTTGCTCGAGTTTCGCTTTGACGAAATAAGCTTGCCATAGAGCGAGAGGGCTTTTACGCGTCGCGATGCGTACGATATTTGTTGATGTCATTTCACTGTTTTCTCAGGCGAATATTGCCGCAGATTAACCATACAATTGGCGTTAGTTTTAACATGTTAGCGGCAATTTTTCCAGCTGGTCGCAGAATGAACGATATTCAGTGAGTGTGCAGAGAGAGTGAATAATCTTACGTTCGCTTTTTTACATCTTTTTAGGGTAGAGAGTGAAGAAAAACGGGTAAAAAAAGGATCTACATAACAAAATTCTTTAGCTATTCGTGCTTTTTTTAAAATGCAATGGGGAGCGGATTAAGCGATTTTTGTTGAAGCGAGTAAGCGTAGAGCCGGACAGCACTAAGCTGGATTTAGATTATGGCTGCCTTTTTGTTAGACAATCGACGGCACTGATATTATTCCATTGAAAAACAAGGGATATTTCCGTGATGCAAAAATAAAAAGTCTTTTTATACAATATGTTGAAAAATAATTTGTACTAAAAATAGACGGGAAAAATTCTGTGATCTACTTTACCCTTTTGCTCCAAGGTGTTAAATTGATCACGTTTCCGACAATCCCTTTGAAAAGTAATTTAAGTTTTTCTCTATCTGTTGGGTGCTGGGAAAATTCCCCCAGGTTTGTCATTACATTCATTCAGTCAGGCGTAACCTTTGTACCTCTATATTGAAACTTTAAAGCAAAGACTTGATGCGATAAACCAACTGCGGTTGGAACGCGCGACGGCTTCTATGAGTGAAACCTTTTCGAAGGTTTACAACTTGTTGCCGGTTTTGTTTCATTATCATCATCCAATGATGCCAGGTTATATTGAAGGCAACGTCCCTCATGGTGTCTGTTTCTTTTCTCCCGATGCAGAACAACTCAAATGGTTACAACCTTTAGAACGTTTTTTACCCACCAAAAACCAAGCGAATGGTGAATTGCCAATTACGGGCATTTACTCGATGGGAAGTACGTCTTCAGTGGGCCAAAGTCACTGTTCAGATATTGACGTTTGGGTCTGTCATCCTTCTTGGTTAGATAACGAAGAGAAACGATTCCTACAGAAAAAATGCACATTAATCGAACAGTGGGCAGCTTCTCTGGGGATTGATGTCACGATTTTTTTAATTGATGAAAACCGTTTTCGCCATAATGCGAGTGGACATATCGGTGGTGAAGATTGCGGTTCTACTCAACATATTTTACTGCTGGATGAATTTTACCGTACTGCGGTAAGAATGGCTGGAAAACGCTTATTATGGACGATGGTCCCTGTTGAGGAAGAGCAACACTATGACGAATATGTCATGGGACTCTATGCGCAAGGCGTTCTGACACCAAACGAATGGCTAGATTTAGGGGGGCTTGGTGAACTTTCAGCTGCGGAATACTTTGGCGCGAGCCTGTGGCAGCTGTATAAAAGTGTCGATTCTCCTTATAAAGCGGTATTAAAAAGCATTTTACTGGAATCCTATTCTTGGGATTATCCACACGGTAAATTATTAGCGTTGGAATTCAAACGTCATTTACATGCAGGTGAAATTGTCTGTTACGGGCTGGATTCATACTGTTTGATGTTGGAACGTGTTACTCGTTATTTGACTGAAATTAACGACTCAACACGTTTAGATTTAATTCGCCGCTGTTTCTATCTCAAAGTCTGTGAAAAACTGTCTGAAGATGAAGGTAATTCGTGTTCAGGTTGGCGTCGTGATGTGTTGTCTCAGTTAGTGGAATCGTGGGGATGGAGTTCAGAGCGTTTGGCATTATTGGATACGCGTAACCAATGGAAAATTGAGCGAGTACGTGAAGCGCATAATGAGCTGCTCGATACGATGATGCAAAGTTACCGTAATTTAATTCGGTTTGCGCGCCGTAATAATTTAAGTGTTAGTGCTAGCCCACAAGATATTGGGGTATTAACCCGTAAGTTATATGCGGCCTTTGAAGCGCTACCAGGGAAAGTGACTCTGGTTAACCCTCAGATTTCGCCAGACCTCAGTGAAGAGCATCTGACGTTTATTTATGTCCCTGAAGGTCGTGCAAATCGCAGTGGTTGGTACCTGTATAACCAAGCACCGCAAATTGACACCATTATTGGTCATCAACCTTTAGAATATAACCGCTATTTGAATAAGTTAGTGGCGTGGGCCTATTTTAATGGGTTACTGACTGAAAATACGCAAGTCCATATGCATCATGGCAAGTCCCAATGCGATGAGCGTAAGTTATTGGAATTAATGCATGATGTATCGAGCCATTTCCCAATAAGATTACCAGCTCCAACCCCTAAAGCATTGTATAGCCCATGTGAAATCCGCCACTTAGCCATTATTGTTAACTTGGAGAAAGACCCGACTCAGGTTTACTCTGAGCAAGTGGTGCATGTGGATTTTAGAAAGCTAGATATTTTCAGCTTTGGTGAATCACAAAAATGCCTGATTAGCAGCATTGACCTGCTGTACCGTAATTCATGGAATGAGGTTCGTACTCTGCATTTCAGTGGTGAGCAGTGTATGTTAGAAGCGCTGAAAACCATCCTTGGCAAAATGCACCAAGACGCGGCGCCGCCAGAGGCAGTTGAAGTATTTTGTTATAGCGAACATTTACGCGGTCTTATTCGTACTCGTGTCCAACAGTTGGTATCAGAGTGTATTGAGCTGCGTTTATCCAGTAACCATAATGAGCCAGGGCGCTTTAAGGCTCTGCGTATCGCTGGGCAAACATGGGGTCTGTTCTTTGAACGTTTAAACGTTTCTGTGCAAAAGCTTGAAAATGCGGTTGAGTTCTATGGCGCTATCTCCCATAACAAATTGCATGGTTGGCCAGTAAAATTACAAGCGAAGGGGGATAATCATCTTCCTGCGGTTGTTGATGGCTACGCAAGTGAAGGTATTGTGCAGTTTTTCTTTGAAAATACTGACGACAACACTGGCTTTAATATTTACGTGTTGGATGAAGCCAATCGCGTGGAAATCTATTCTCACTGCGAAGGTTCAAAAGAAGAATTGGTGCGTGATGTGAGTAAATTTTACTCATCTTCCCATGACCGTTTTACTTACGGTGCGAACTTTATTAATTTCAATTTACCTCAGTTTTATCAAATTGTAGAAGAGGCAGGCAAAAAGCAAGTCATGGTCTTTTCTGATGCGACTTGGCCATTTACTGCAGACGAAGAAGATAATGATGATTACCCCTCTGCACCACCATTAAGCTCGCCTGAGCCGCTAAGCCTATCTAAACAGCACGCGTAATATGATTATTGGTTTTAATCGTGATAAACGACAGACAGAGTATATTATTGCCTCTGCCTGTGGTTTTAGAATGAGTGCGTGTTTAGAACGAAAAAGGGAAGTGGCTTTGGAAGGTAATTGCATTGCTTAACATAGACAGAAACTCTTGACCTGAGCGGTCACAAATCCATTTTCCATCTTTGTAATCATAATGATAGCCACCTTGTTTTGTCGCTAACCAGATCTGGTGGAACGCTTCTTGTTTGTTGATGATAATCTTACTGCCATCTTCAAAACTCAATGTCATGACGCCGCCATTAATTTCACTATCAATATCTGCATCGCCATCGTAATTATCTAAATGTTCTTCAATCGAACTAAGCAATTGCTCTGCCAACTGATGAAATTCGCTATCGTTCATGATGTATTTCCTGTTTATACTTTTATTTAGGCGAAATTATAGGGTTGAATGTGTTCAGGGGTCAAACGGCTCACATCTCAGATGTGAGATGCCATTTGAATTATTTAACGTATATAATATTAATATGTTTGATAAACAGGCGTGATTTGAAAAGCGACTCCTGTTACTGTGTGAAATATCAGATTGCAAAATTTAGTCTTACAGGCGAAACATAATGAAAAAAAGTTTATTTGGGCTTAGTGCACTCCTCGTTTTACTTACCCTTTCAGGCTGTGGCTTAAAAGGTCCGTTGTATTTTCCGCCTGAAGACAATGCAGCTGCGCCTGCTAAATCTGACGTGCAACCTAAAGCTCCAAGCAGCTCAAACAAAGAGCCTGCTGCGAATAAACAGTAAGCCTCTGCTATGGAACGTGAATTGCAGTTCTCAAAAATGCATGGTCTAGGCAATGATTTTATGGTGGTAGATGGCGTCACACAGAACGTCTATTTTTCACCAGAGCTGATCTGCCGCCTTGCAGATAGACATACTGGCGTTGGTTTTGATCAGCTTTTGCTGGTGGAAGCCCCTTATGACCCCGATCTTGATTTCCATTATCGTATTTTTAATGCGGATGGTAGCGAAGTGGCACAATGTGGCAATGGCGCACGGTGTTTTGCCCGCTTTGTGCGCTTAAAAGGACTGACGAACAAGCAAAAAATTAAAGTGAGCACTCAATCAGGGCGCATGACTCTTACCATTAATGAAAATGATGATGTTTGCGTGAATATGGGCGAGCCTGATTTCGAGCCACAAAACGTTCCATTTCGCGCCGTGAAAGCGGAAAAAACCTATATTATTCGAGCACAAGAACGTACAGTGTTTGCGGGGGTTGTTTCGATGGGAAACCCCCATTGTGTTGTACAAGTCGATAATGTACAGACCGCTGAAGTGGAAGTTTTAGGTCCTGCACTAGAAAGCCATGAGCGCTTCCCTGAACGTGCCAATATCGGGTTTATGGAGGTTGTCAGTGCGGATTACATTCGTCTGCGTGTTTATGAACGTGGTGCAGGGGAAACCCAAGCATGCGGGAGTGGGGCATGTGCGGCTGTGGCCGTCGGTGTTGGGCAGGGGTTGTTAGCGAACAGAGTTCGCGTGGATTTACCAGGCGGTTCTCTGGATATTAGTTGGGATGGTCCCGGATCGCCGTTATACATGACGGGACCTGCAACCCATGTCTATGATGGAGTGATCCAAATTTAATCTTGATTGAGTGCAAAGAGGGGAATAATGGATAAGCGTGAAACGGTGCCAGAGATTGCTCAGCGAATGGATGAGCAGGATGTGGTGCAATATTTAAAACAGAACCCTTATTTCTTTATTCGCAATGTATCTCTTGCTGAGCAAATCAAGGTTCCTCACGTTGTTCAGGAGGCTATTTCGCTTCCTGAGCTCGTGATGAGTCGTCAACGTCAAAAAATTAAAAATCTTGAACAGGATATTCGCTTCATGGTGGAACAGGCGCATGAAAATGGGCTGCTGTTCGATGAACTTCTGTATCTTGTGATTGAGATGTCTTCTGCAAACAGTTTGCGGGAGATGTTATTTTCATTAAACCGTTGGGCAAAAAAACTGGGTTTATCAGGCGCGTCAGTACGTCTGTTTAGTGACAGTTGGCGGTTATCCGCCCCATTAGATGCTCACGAATTAGTGCTTCCGCGTCGTATTTTCGAGCCTGTACGTATTCAGCGTTTTGGGGATCGCCTCAATTATCTTGGTCGTCTTAATGGTCCTGAACTTCAACTTTTACTGCCTGATGCACAAAATGTAGGTTCAGTGGCGATTTCACTGTTTGGTCATCATGGTGAGTCAGGTATGGTTATTTTTAGTAGCCGCGACCGTGAACACTATCAACATGGTATGGGAACAGTGATGCTGGAAAAAGTGGCGCAAATCCTACCGAGGTTATTATGTCAATGGATAGAGCGTCTGTAGACGTTCAGCCAGAAGGGCTGATGATCCAAGTCGAAGCCTTTCTTCGCTATCTGCGCGTCGAACGGCGGTTAAGTCCAGTGACTATCACCAATTATCGTCGTCAATTAAGTGTCGTGTGCCAAATTTTGGGTGAGCTAAAAGTCAATCAATGGCAAAAACTGGATATTACCTTAGGGCGCAGTATTGCGGCGAAAAGCCGTCGAACTGGCTTACAAGCCGCGAGTATGGCACTAAGGCTTTCAGCCCTTCGCAGTTTTTGTGATTGGATGGTGCAGCAAGGGGAGCTACCTGCAAATCCGGTGAAAACTCTCCATGCACCTAAAGCCAAAAAACGTCTGCCCAAAAATATGGATGTGGATGAAATCTCTCAATTATTGAATATGGACAGTGGTGACCCTCTAGTCGTGAGAGATAGGACGATGTTAGAAGTGATGTATGGCGCAGGATTACGTCTATCTGAGTTAGTTGGCTTAGATGTGAAGCATCTAGATCTCGATTTAGGCGAGGTTTGGGTGATGGGGAAAGGTAGCAAAGAACGTAAAATTCCCCTAGGAAAAACAGCGGTAAGCTGGTTAAAGCGCTGGCTTGAAATGCGTGAATTGTATGAGCCAGTTGATGGCGCGGTATTTATTTCGACGCAAAGTGGTAAGCGTATCTCGAATCGTAATGTGCAAAAGCGATTCGAACAATGGGGAATCAAACAAGAGGTGAATAGCCATATCAATCCCCACAAATTACGCCACTCTTTTGCAACGCATATTCTCGAATCAAGTGGTAATTTACGCGGGGTACAAGAGTTATTGGGTCATGCCAATCTCTCAACAACCCAAATTTATACCCACCTTGATTTCCAACATCTCGCAAATGTTTATGATGTGGCGCATCCGCGAGCGAAGAGGGAGAAATCTTAATGCACTTTTACCGTCCGTTATCACCCATCAAAGCGATGACGTTTGATTTGGATGATACGTTGTACGACAACCACCCAGTAATTGATAAAACCGAAGAGGAAGTTTTACGGTTTATCCGTGAATATGACCCGCGTTTTCATCATTTTACTAACGATGATATTTATGCATTTCGTTATTTAGTTGAAGAGCAAGAGCCCAATATTCGCCATGATATTACCCGTTGGCGCTGGTTATCGTCGAAAATGATGTTATGCCACTATGGTTACAGTAAAGAAGATGCTCTGAAAGGTGCGGATGAGATTATGTCGCACTTTACTTACTGGCGTAACCAAATCGATGTGCCGCAATCAACACATGAAACGTTAGCAAAATTAGCCGAAAAATTACCACTGGTAGCCATCACTAACGGTAATGCAGAACCACAAGAGTGTGGGTTAGGGCAATATTTCCAGTTTGTCTTAAAAGCAGGCCCTGATGGGCGCTCAAAACCGTATTGTGATATGTACCATCTAGCCTCTCAGCGCTTAAACATTGAGCCTAGCGCAATTTTACATATTGGGGATAACCTACTAACGGATGTGGAAGGGGCAATCAAAAGTGGAATGCAAGCTTGCTGGTTTAACGTGGACCATTCAACGTTGATGAACGAGAAGGAAGGGCATTTATTACCTCACGTAGAAATTTGTCGGTTGGATTCTCTTTTGTCATTGGTATAATCCTTTCTCTGTATAAAAATACAGTGGTGTAAGCCACTGTTAAACTATTTCCAAATCCATCGGGTTTTGAAATGGCTTCTTGGGTTTATGAAAATAAACGAGGAAAATCATTTATTGATTTTCGCCTAATAACACAAAGAGTGAAAAAACCACATTTTACTCCCTCTTTGTCAGTAACCCCACAGTGGTGCAAGTCACTGTTTTTGCTTTGATGGTAACTATGGACGTCTCATATCTGCTCGAAGGTCTTAATGACAAACAACGCGAAGCGGTTGCCGCCCCGCGAACTAATTTACTGGTACTCGCTGGGGCGGGGAGCGGTAAAACGCGTGTGTTGGTACATCGCATTGCTTGGCTAATGTCGGTGGAAAATGCGTCTCCGTTTTCGATTATGGCTGTGACGTTTACCAACAAAGCTGCCGCAGAAATGCGTCATCGTATTAATCAGTTAGTGGGAACCAGCGAAGGTGGAATGTGGATTGGTACTTTCCACGGTTTAGCTCACCGCTTACTCCGTCAGCACTATTTAGATGCCAATTTGCCACAAGATTTTCAAATTCTAGACAGTGACGACCAATATCGTTTGATCCGCCGTCTACTTAAAGCTATGAATCTCGATGAGAAACAGTGGCCACCTCGCCAAGGTATGTGGTACATCAACGGTAAAAAAGATGAAGGGCTGCGTCCTCAGCATATTGAAAGTTATGGTAATCCAGTAGAGGCGACGTGGTTGAAGGTATACCAAGCCTATCAAGAAGCCTGTGATCGCGCTGGGCTGGTGGATTTTGCTGAATTACTATTGCGTGCTCATGAGTTATGGCTGAACAAGCCTCATGTTCTCCAGCATTACCGTGAGCGTTTTACTAATATCTTGGTGGATGAATTCCAAGATACCAACAGCATTCAATATGCTTGGATTCGGGTATTAGCCGGCGATACGGGCAAAGTGATGATCGTGGGGGACGATGACCAATCAATTTATGGTTGGCGTGGTGCACAAGTTGAGAATATTCAGCGTTTCTTGAATGATTTTCCCGGCGCTGAAACTATCCGTCTTGAGCAAAATTACCGTTCAACCAATAATATATTGAAATCAGCGAATACGCTCATCGCCAATAATAGTGACCGACTCGGTAAAAATTTGTGGACAGAGGGCGGCGATGGCGAACCTATTTCTCTTTATTGTGCCTTCAATGAGCTTGATGAAGCCCGCTATGTGGTTGGACGCATCAAGCAATGGCATGAAAACGGTGGTGCTTTACAAGATTGCGCGATCCTCTACCGAAGTAATGCCCAATCTCGTGTCATGGAAGAAGCGTTAATTCAAGGTGCGATGGCATACCGTATTTACGGCGGTCAGCGCTTCTTTGAGCGCCAAGAAATTAAAGATGCGCTCTCATACTTGAGATTGATTGCTAACCGTAATGACGACGCTTCTTTTGAGCGTGTGGTGAACACACCAACGCGAGGCATTGGTGAGAGAACATTGGATACAGTTCGTCAAACTGCTCGGGATCAGCAACTGACTTTATGGGAGAGTTGTGAGTACTTACTTCGCGAACAGGTATTGGGCGGCAGGGCTGCGAGTTCAATTGAACGTTTTCTTGAGTTAATCGAAGCATTAGCGAAAGAGACCCAAGAGATGCCATTACATGTTCAAGCCGACCGAGTGATCAATGATTCCGGTTTACGAGCAATGTATGAGCAAGAAAAGGGTGAGAAAGCCCAAGCTCGAATTGAAAACTTGGAAGAGTTAGTCAACGCGACACGTGACTTTAGCTATCAAGATGAAGACCAAGATTTAATGCCATTACAGGCATTTTTATCTCACGCTGCATTAGAGTCTGGTGAAGGACAGGCTGATGTCAACCAAGATGCCGTTCAATTGATGACATTGCACTCTGCTAAAGGGCTTGAATTTCCTGTGGTATTTATCGTAGGAATGGAGGAAGGTATGTTCCCAAGTCAAATGTCTATGGACGAAAGCGGCCGCCTTGAAGAAGAGCGTCGTCTGGCTTATGTAGGGATTACTCGTGCGATGGTAAAGCTGACAATTACCTATGCAGAAAGCCGTCGTTTATATGGTAAAGAAGTTTATCATCGTCCTTCTCGCTTCATTGGTGAGTTGCCAACAGAATGTGTGGAAGAGGTACGTTTAAGAGCGACAGTTTCTCGTCCTGTCAGTCATCAACGTCTTGGTACGCCAATCAGCCAGAATGATTCAGGTTATGCATTAGGGCAGCGAGTCAGACATGCGAAATTTGGCGAAGGCACCATCATTAATCTTGAGGGAAGTGGTGAGCATTGCCGATTACAAATTGCGTTTCAGGGACAAGGCATTAAATGGCTGGTAGCGTCTTATGCTCGATTAGAAATGTTGTAGATCCAGATTAAATATAGCACCGCAAAGAATCGCGGTGCTCACTCAAAAATAAATCCCTAAGAATTATAATAAATTCTCTTTATTTTTATATTAAAAACATATAATTTAAATATTTGTTTTCTACGTTAAATTACTATAGTCTCCGATTGAATTTTAATTAATTAAAATAATCAATGGAGATTTATCATATGGGAATGGAAATATTTGCTAATTTAGATAAAAAATTAGATTTAGTTAGAGTGAAAAATTATTAATATCTGGAAGGCATGATGTTAATAAAATTCAAAAAACCATGGATGCAGTTAAGAATAAAATAAATAATAGCTTGCGTGAGCAAGTGAATAAAGTAAGCCTAAGCCATAATACTCTGTTGGAACAAGAATCCATTCTTACTGATTTGAAAGAAAATAATGTATTTTATAGTCAAAATGAAATTGATTTTTATATTAAACAAGTTCAACAAGATTTAAAGAATAATGAAAGTTGGAATCAGCCAAAAAATAACTTTGAAAAAATAGACTTCACTAATCATGGCGGATTGAGAGGGATGATTTTCACGCCTATTGCTAATTTTAATAAAAAAAATGATGAACTCGCCAAAGTGCGCTATGAAATTGACGTTTTAGTTAAAAAGATAAATGAAGAACGTTTGAATATTGAGTTAGATGCGCTTAAGGCAATGAAAGATCCCGTACAATTAGATGTACAACCTGCATTATTGGATATGCTTTCCGAACAGCAGTCAGGCTTTGAACCCACGAATGAAGGCTATTTTTCAGCAGAGAACCCAATCAATTCTATGCCTATAAATTCTATGAAAGCATCAATTCCTTTCTGTGACTGTGGCGGTGTTGGTCGAACAGCAATGTGCGCTTAATTTTAAATAGTTTTACAATTAGTGAACTAATTTCTCGCTGATGAGATAAGGGACTTAATCTTGTTTAAGTCCTTTTTTTGTTTCCAGTTTTTCTATGCTAATGATATAAAAGGAGTTGTTTATTTTACTCTCGCAATCATAATGTTTTAGCGATTCGCGTTGATAGGGTTATTGAATCATTAGGATTTGAGTTTTTAATTTTAAATTTTTCCACTAATAAAGTATAAAATCTTACCTAGTAACCACTCTTAAATTCATCATGTCAATTGATCAACTTATTGATTCACTTGCTTCACAAGGTTGGTATGTGTGGGACGATTTTCTGAATCTGTCAGAGATTCATACCATTAAAGATTGTATCCCCGATAAATTACAAGACGCTCGCATTGGGCATCGTGATTCATTGCAGGGTAATAAAAGTATTCGTGGCGACCAAACAATTTGGTTAGAACTCGAGATGGGAGATGCTGTTGCGCGTTATATGGATAAGATGGAGCACATCAGGCAAGCATTAAATCGTCAGCTTTATCTTGGTTTACGTGATTTTGAAACCCATTTTTGCCGCTATCCCAATGGTGGATTCTATAAAAAACATGTTGATAACCCGCGAGGGGTTGGACGTCGTAAAATCACAACGGTTTTATATATGAATGAGCGATGGCAGCCTCAAGATGGTGGAGAATTGGTTGTTTATGACCATGAAGATAATCATTTGTTTAAGTTAGAACCCGTTGCAGGGCGAATGATCTTTTTTATGTCAGAAAATTTTCCTCATGAAGTTTTACCCACAGAAAATAAGCGTGAAAGTATAGCGGGTTGGTTTTTAACTGAAAAAATACTTTAACGTTCCCCTTGTATGCCGCCCCCGTTAGGGGGCTGGTTGTTATATAATCATCATAATAATAAAACTAAACGTAGTATATAAACTATGATTTTGTCATTTTTCATATTTTAGATTATTTTAATTTTGATTTTTAATGAAAATCAGATGAGTTTATTTTCTATTTCAAAATATAAATAAAGGATGAATTATATAATGAGTTTAAATAATAAATTTAAGTCACAAATCGAGTTTAATTCGTTTAAGTTGAAATTTGAAGATTATAGTGCAAAGTTTGCAGTTTATGAAAAGGAGCAGCAAAGAAATATTAATATTTTAAGAGAACATACAGGCAGAAGTTTAGATACGTTAACAACCCGGGAGATTAAACCCACCGATAAGTTCATATATCAGGAAGAGATGAATTTACATAATAATAAAGAAAAATTTTCAATTATTAAAAATAACATCGTGGAAATAGAAAAATATATTAATACTATTGGTGATGCAGATAACTTTGATAAAGTTATGGACAGTATTAATGCGCTAGAGCTGAGTTTGGCGTCATTTTCGAATACGGAATCCCCATTCCCTTCAGTAATCCCTTCAGATTCACCCTTTGTGCGCCATGCGGTAATATCGCTATTTATCCAAAACCAATGGATCAATGGAGAATTCGCAACGTTAGATGCGCAGCGTATTCGTTTGTCTGAGATGGTGAGTGCAGAGCTCGATACGTTGAATGAACCTCAATTACCTGATTGCTTTGGTTCTTCACGTGCAACACGATTAGTTGAGCAGATCACTGCGATGGATTCTGCTGATAGCAGCTTTATGGGTAATAATACCATCAGCTCATTTGCCTCGACGTATCCTACTTGTGATATTTATCTTGGTTATCCTGTTTGTGCTTAATGCGTAATCATGGGGTGCCACGCAATAGTGTGGCACCCCTGTTTTTAGTTCATTTGCTTAAATTCTTTGCCGGTGAAAATTAATGCCGCATTTCCTCGTTCAATCTGGTAGTGAGAAAGGTGGCGTTGTTTATCTAACGTGTCTAGCTGTTGAGATTGATATTCGCAAAGCTTCCAATGGATGAGTTCCTTGGCTAATTTTTTATTAGCATGTTGACTACGCTCCGATTGTACTTTGACACTAATTCCGGTTGCTACGTGTTTGGCACGAACGGCGGAACATGTTTTATTCACATGCTGTCCCCCTGCACCTTGAGATTGAGTAAATTCATATTCGATTTCACTGTTTTCTAAAGGTTGTATTGGTGTAAACATCATCACACTGACGAACCAGTTCTTGCGCTTATGGCGTGGCCTCAGCGGGCTTTGACATTGCCATTGAATCGTCCCACTCCAACGTTCTGCCATTTTTTCGGCATGTATACCGTCTAAAGCAATCAGCACTGATTTTAGCCCTTGCTTAGATGGGCATGACTCTAGTAATTCGGTATTCACCTTGAGTAAAGCAGCCTCTTTTACAAAACATGCAAATGCATTTTCTACTGCAATGCAACATTCTTCAGGACCTTGAGCAGAAGAAAACTGTAATAAGATCATTCGCAGTCTCCGCTGGTTTTATAGGTGATTACGGGGGTTAAACGTGCGATGACTTGAATAATCCCCACATCAACCATACTGTCTATCACGGTATCAATTGATTTATAGGATTGTGGAGCTTCTTCATAAATCAATTGCTTATTGGCACAAATGACTCGGCTACCTAAGGATGTTCGAGACAATTGGAGTGGCGTGTAGTGGTGAGATAATCGCCCTTTACACTCAGTTCTCATCCATTTTCGACCAGCGCCATGCGCGAGGGAATTCAAGCTAATTTCATTAGCTACGGGTGCGACCAAATAGCTGTAATCACCTCGAGAACCGGGAATAATCACCATACCACGATCAGCGGGGGTTGCGCCTTTGCGGTGTAACCAGCCATCTATCTCATGAATACGACAAGGTTCTACAAGGTTATGATTCAAGTCCAAATATTGTTCGCCTGACGTTTTCACTTGTTGCATCATGCGTAGCCCGATTAACTGGCGATTGAGCTGCGCAAAATCCAATGCATCTTGATGAGCATTTAGGTAAGTTGCGGCCTCATCGGAATGTTCATCGAGCCCGTTGTGACTATGTTGTTCGACATGTTGGCGCAGAATAGACTGCCCTAAACCACGCGAGCCACTGTGTACTAACAAGAGTAATTTCTGTTTATCAAGACCGCTTTGCTCGAACAGCTCAGTGTTCAAAATCTTATCAACGGCTTGAAATTCTGCGAAATGATTACCACCACCAATCGAGCTAAGTGACGCCATAAAACGGTGGGATTTCATTTTGTCAGGCACATGCTCATCTAGCCATTCTTGGGAAGCGTGGTCAGTCATATCAGAAAGCTGCTTTTCTAGCTTATCTAAGTTAACTTTTGCTCGCTTAATATCTGTTTGGAATAGGCTCATTCCACAGTCAATATCATTGCCTACCAGTGCAGGGTAAAAGCGTTTTTCTGAGAAAAATGCGGCACCAATTGGATAACCTCGACCAGGATGTAAATCTGGCATACCAACGACGGCAAGCATGTTGGGTAAATTTGCTGTTGTTTGTAATTGTTGGATTGCTTTACTTTCAATCCATGTAGATTCTGTAGCGATGTAATTAACATGTTCGCTCACAGAATGAAGGGTATTGCCCATAAGCTATTGACTCATTTCTAAAGTGAAAAATAAGGTAATTAGCAGGCAAGTTTTGAGAAGATAGCTGGACTAACGTTTAAGATTATTTTTACGTTTAAGACTATTTCTGGGTCTGCCCGCAAAGAGTTTGATTAATTGTTGTCATGATGAACCTCCTTGCAGTGAATTGATTGAATGAATGAAAACGCGGCGGATATTAACGGGAACTTTTTTCTTTTGCAAGAGAGAAAAGAGGAAAAAAGTAAAATTAATCTTTATCCTGAAGTAATTAATAAATTAGAAATTAATTATTTTTATGATAAATAATAATCCAAAACGAAAATTGATATTTAATTACAGATTTGAATATTATTAAAATATTTCATTAAGATAAGCGTAAACAGGTATATTTTCGCTATTGTAACTTTGCTACTCTTTTGCTGGGTGCTTGATCTTGCTCAGTTCAAGCATTTATTTTTGGTCTGGGAAAGAAAAAGCCCCGTTAGTGATATTCACCAACGAGGCTGCACTCCCAACCAGACAATCGGGAGTGTGCCTCTTAATAAAAGAGAGGTCAAGGAGAAATGACAAAGTACGCAATGATAGCTGTAGTTTCTATTTGCGTAACAATATTGGGTTGCTCATTTTTAATAAAGGATAGATTAAGCTATTTGCATATTGATAATGACAATACAGTCGTTCAGGTGAAATTGGATTACGAAATCAATTAATCCCCGAGTGGGGAGAGAATTTTAATTAATTCAATTTAATGACAATGAATTCCCCACTCTTTCTTCTTTCTTATTACCGGTTGGGATATCAAGCACTCAAACTAAAGTGCCCCAATATAATTGGGGCACTTTTTACTATTTTAACTAATTAAAAAACTACGAAGCAATATGAACAGTTTTACCGCCAACAATAGTGCGCAAGACTTTCACATTTTCAATGTCATCAGCAGGTATTTTAAATACATTGCGATCTAACACGATCATGTCTGCAAATTTACCCACCTCAAGGGATCCGACAACATCTTCACGATGCTGTGCATAAGCGGAATCTATTGTTGCAGAACGCAAAACTTCAATCACAGTCATGTCCCGATCATTATCGAGTCTTGGCGCGGGTTGACCATTAATATCGCGTCCACGACGTGTGGCTGCGACTTTCAAATCATACCATTCGTCAAAATCATCGATTGGCCAGTCACTACCAAAAGCAACCACGGCACCTGCATCAATAAACTTAGCAATAGGCTCTAGTTGCTGGAAGCGGGTTTCACCGAGCATGTTTTTCTCGAATGCAGCCAGCTCAGGTGTTGGAGCAGCCCACTGGAATGATAAGCAGGCGATAGTATTTAGACGTGCAAAACGTGCATAGTCTTTAGCGTCGACCAGCTCATTATGAGCGAGTCCTGGGCGAATATCTTTTTCAGGATGTGCAGCTCGCATTTTTTCAATCGCATCTAACACGATAGAAACGGCACCTTCTCCTACAGTATGTAAGTGAGGATCGTAACCTGCCGCAGCGATTTTTTCGAGCAGTTCATTGAGGATCTCAGCGGTAAAATAGAGGTCACCGTAGTTATCGGTTTCAACCCAATTAGGGGCGCTATCGGTGCCTTTATTCACACGATATGGCTGTAGCAATGATGCGGTCATGGTTGGATATTGCAGCACGCCATCCACAAACATTTTGATGTTACGTAATCCGATGCCAGGTGCTGGCGTCCATTCGGCTTGGTGCCATTTTTTGGCGAAAGCAACAGCTTTATCAACCGCAGCGGCAACCGCAGCAACATTTGGCGTATCATCAGGCGTGATTTCTCGCGCAGCTTGGAAACGTAATGTCAGTTCGCCACGTTGTTGAAGTTGGTGGAATGCGTTTAATTGCTGCTCAGAAACACGGGCATCCATCACCATCGTGACACCTTGCTGGTTCAATACTTTTTGAACGAGCTCAGCCACTTCTACCGCTTGTTCATCGCGGATCGATGGAATGCTATCGGCAGCACGCATGGCTGGAGCATCTTCGAGAATACCATTGAGTTCACCATTCTCGTACTTACCAATTTTGCCATCTGGCGGCTCAGGAGTATCTTTAGTGATCCCAAATAATTCGAGCGCTCGGCTATTGGCTAATAGCGTATGGCAGTCATTGGAGAACAGGACTACAGGGCGTTTGGTATTGAGTTTATCCATATCTTCACGATACATATCAATACCCGCAGGTAACATGCCTTGACGTAACCACGCAGTGACTTTTAGCCAGTCATTTTCTCCCGTGCGCGGGTCTTTATCGAGGTGGCTTTGCACGCGTTGTAAAATTTGCTCGATAGTCAGGGATTCATAGTTCAGATGGCAGCCAAAAAGCTGAATGCCTCCCCAAAATGGGTGCATATGTCCATCGATGATCCCTGGCATCATCATTTTGCCTTCAAGATCGATGCTCTCTGTTTCTGGACCTACATATTGATGCAATTCATTTGAAGTCCCTGTTCCAAGAATATAACCATCTTTCAAGGCGATAGCGTCAACAACGCTATCTTGACTGTCTGCGGTATAGATATAACCGTTGAAATAAATAACATCAGCAATTTTATTATTCATCGTAAACCGTCTGTATCAGGGGCTCCTAAGGAGCCAGAACCAAAAAAATAATGGGGAAGATATACTTCCCCATAATCAACGAAAGGTACTGGGAAAATTAATTGATAATCATCTCAGTCTCGGCATCGGATATAGCAGGCGGACGACGAGTAAAACCATGGGTTAATAAAGTGAGATAACCTGCACCTGCGGCTAACCAACATAAACCCACTGTAAAGGCTTCTGCATCTAGGCTTGTCCATAACCACAAGGTTAAAACAACCCCAATCGATGGCATAATCAAACACGTGAGCAGTTTGGTATTATCCAAGGAAGCTTTACGGTCAATATAGAAATGTTTAATGACCGATAAATTCACGAAGGTAAAGGCGATCAGTGCACCGAAGCTTATCATGGAGGCAACCATGCTAAGAGATAGCACAAGAGACAGCAGCGAAGCTACCGCCACAAAAATAATGGAATATACCGGTGTATTCAGGCGTGGATGTAAATAGGCAAAGATAGAACGCGGTAGCACACCTTCACGACCCATAGCATAGAAAATACGCACAATACTGGCTTGAGATGTCATTGCGGAAGCAAATACACCAATAACATAAGCGGTAATAAAGCTTGATGCCATTAAGGATGCGCCGATCCACTTCATTTTATCGCCCACTTGTTGCATCACTGCAATACTGGCAACATCGGTGTTCGGGATAAAGTCTTGCCATACCGGGTACATTAAGTGTGCGCCGTAAGAGATAGCAATGAACATCGCTCCCGCGATAAATACGGTATATAAAATGGCTTTTGGTAAAGCACGACGAGCATCTTTAGTCTCTTCTGCCATCGTCGAAATAGCATCAAAGCCTAAGAAGGCTAAGCACAGTACCGCAGCACCGGCGAAGAGCCCTGATACTTGTGATGACATCACCGTTAATGGCGCCATTAGTGCTTCGACATCTAAAACATAGGCATTTTGGAAGCAGATGTATAAGAAGATGGCAATAAACACAAATTGCATCAGAATAATCAGCATATTCATCCAAGATACCAGTTTGATACCCAGAATGTTCATGATGCTAACAATCGCGATGGTTGAGCAGATTATCACTGGCATTGGGATATTGGGGAGTGCTTCGTGGACAAAGATCCCAATGGCAATGTAGTTAATAATCGGAAGAAATAGATAATCCAGTAGTTGTGCCCAACCAACAAGAAATCCAAGAGTGCCACCAAAGGTTTTTTGCACATATGAATAGGCAGACCCAGAAAGTGGGAGTGCGCTGGTCATGCGGCAATAGCTCATGGCTGTAAAGAAGACAGCAGCAAGTGTAATTAAATAAGCGATAGGCAGGTGGCCTTCACTTAATACAGTAACTTGTCCATAGGTGGTAAAAATCCCGAGCGGTACCATATAGGCAAGCCCGAAAAACACTAACGCAGGGGTGGTCAGTACACGTTTCATTTGAACGGTATTCTGTTGCATTTTGAAGCCCTTCCCAAAAGCCCTTAACAACGTTAACTCTGTCTGAATACACAGGCCGAGTGAACCTAAAAATGCAGCCATATAACTTCAGCTATAGCACTACATGTCTTGTTTTTTACATACGCTAATTATTGAATTAGGTATGTGGTAGACGCTTTGTATTCAATTTCAGAAAACCTCGCACCAGGACAGAATATAAAATCACTGTCATCGTGCGCACTTTAATGAAACGTCAGTAATGAATCGGACCATTACCATCCGCTGGGGTGAATACAAGCGGCGTACAATATAATTATCAAGCTCCTATTAAGCAATCATTTATTTCAATAAATAAATATACTGTTTTATTTCAACGAGTTGATGTTTGAAAGGTAAATAAATAACGTAGAATTTAATGTAAGTTAAATATGAATCATTTTTTATCTAAAATCAAGTGATTAAAGTATTTGTAATTTATTGAAATAAAAGAATAAAATAGGTTTGCTTTAAAGAGGTTGAAAACGGGATAAAAATGATAAAAAGTTAAATTGAATTTTAATAAAAATCACTTATTTATATAAAATAATTTAACCTTTCTAGTTCCATTAAATGAAACCTATATAAACAAAATAATATAATTAGCGTGTTAGCACTAATTTAAGTCCGATATTATGGGCACGAATGCCCATAATAGGAAAAATTAAATGTTATTTTCTTCTAAGCTTCTGCTGTGTATATAACGCATCTAAAGTAAATAAAATTAATGCAATCCAGATAAAGCCAAATGTGATGAGCAGTTCTTGGGTCATCACTTCACCATACATAAAGACGGCCAGTAAGAACATAATGCTTGGACCTAAATACTGGAAAAAGCCCAATGTTGATAGCCTTAAATGATTGGCAGCTTCAGTAAATAGCAACAATGGAACAGTGGTGATAATCCCTGCGGCAATTAAGAGGATATTTAAATGCCAACTGTTCATCGTCATGTCACTTGTCGGACTATCTGCAAAGAACAATAAGAAAATGATACCAACAGGTAGCAACCATAAGGTTTCAAATGTCATGCCTGTTTGGGCATCAACCCCTAATTTTTTGCGTAATAATCCGTAGGTTGCAAATGTCACCGCAAGACTTAACCCAATGATAGGTACAGAGCCAAACTGCCATAGCTGAATTAACACGCCCGTCAATGCTAGTCCAACCGCGACCCATTGCATTCTACGAAAACGTTCATGCAAAAATAGCATACCAAACAGTACGTTAACCAGAGGGTTGATAAAGTATCCTAAGCTGGCTTGTAGCATATGCCCATTATTTACTGCCCAGATGTAAATCAACCAGTTAGACGCAATTGTTACCGCAGTGACACCTAAGACTAAGATTTTTTTAGGTTGTTTTAATACTTGGCGGAAATAACTCCAATGGCGTGAAATAGTGAGCAGTAGCAGCATAAAGAAAAATGACCAAATAATCCGGTGAGTCAAAATTTCTTCGGCTGGAACTTCTTTAATAGATTTAAAATAAATGGGAGCAACACCCCAAATAAAATAAGCGCCTAAGGCACATAACACGCCTTTGGTAGTATTTTGTTGGCTCATGAATAGCTCTGAAATTGATATAAAGTCAAACTGAGAGATCGAAACCAAGAAAGCGGATGGTTCGATGTGTGATGCCATTAATGTGACATTGCTCAGGTTTTTTTACAAGCTATTAGTTAATGAGGTTATTAATTATTTATTGGGATGTTTCATCCGATTAAATAAGTCGCCGTTGCCGTCGCAATATGTTGGTTTTTTTCATTGTGCAATTCACTGCGAGTTACTGCTATTTTATTGCCATCACGGAGTAAGCTGGCGCTCGCAATAAATACATCACCACGACCAGGACGTAAGTAGTCAACGCGTAAGTCGATAGTGCCCATCTTTGACATCTTATCTGCAATATCTTGATATGTGAGAGTGTCAATGCGTTGTAGGATCCGATTGATACAGACCATGCCTCCTGCCACATCTAACAGGGATGCAATAACACCGCCATGCAGAATATTTTGGGTAAAATTTCCAATAAGTTCAGGGCGATTTTTTACGGACAATTGAACTAAGTCATCCGTCATTTGCAAAAGCTCAATCCCAAGCAGTTGATTAAATGGCATTTTGTAGATAAAAGCATCACTCATAAATTTACTGGCTTCTTCGAAGGTATAGATGCGGTCATTCATTTTAGGATCCTTGTCTATGATGTTAATCATAAGTTAACATTATGTATGTGCTAATATCTAGAAAACAAATGAATAATCTTTCAACGGTTAATCATGTTTCGGTGTAAAATGAGACAAATTTTTTTTCACTGCTGTTGAAATAGGAATGGCAAATGCGCGCTTTACAAATGTTGTTGAGTTCTGTGCTCTGTTTCTGGTCTGTTTCACTCTTTGCATCTGATAATACCGAAGAACCGGCACAGCAGGATGCAGCAAATCATACCCCCGTTCGCGGAAGTATTATTTCTGGGTTACTGCAAAATTATGATAACCCCTTTGTTTTATATCCTTACGAACCTAACTACATCATTTATACCTATACTTCGTCGATGAATAAAAAAGCCATCGCGAGCTATGATTGGGGGAATGATGCGCTTAACGATGAAGTGAAATTCCAATTGAGTTTGGCATTTCCAATTTGGCGTGGCATCGCAGGGGAAAACTCAGTGCTCGCCGCCTCTTATACTCAGCGTTCTTGGTGGCAACTAAGTAACAAGAAAGAATCTTCACCATTTCGTGAAACCAACTATCAACCCCAAATTTTTGTGGGCTGGGCGCTAGATAACCAATTTGCTGGCTGGACGTTACGTGAGTTTGAAACAGGTTTTAACCACGAGTCGAACGGTCGTTCAGACCCTACATCTCGTAGCTGGAATCGAGTTTATGCCCGAGCGATGGCACAAAAAGGGGATTGGCAAGTTGAGTTAAAACCGTGGTACCGCATTCCTGAAAGCGAAAGCAGTGATGACAACCCAGATATCAATAAATACCTTGGTTATTATCGCGTCAAAGTGGGCTATGACCTTGGCGAAAGTGTAATTTCGGTAGCAGGACACTATAACTGGAACTCTGGTTATGGCAATGCAGAGTTGGGATGGAGCTACCCGATGACGAAACATGTGCGCCTTTATACCCAACTGTTTAGTGGTTATGGTGAGTCGATGATAGACTATAACTACCGTCAAACGCGTTTTGGTATCGGTGTTATGCTGAACGATATCATGTGATCTGGGCAGACATTCCGGTCAATTCAAGGTAATATCTTGCCAATAGCTGCTCTTTTCGGGCAGCTATTTGTTTCAACCTCTAGAGGAAATTCGTGTCTACCGCTTGCGTTATCAATCAACTTTCACTCGCTGAAAATGTGCTAAACAGCACGTTTGGTTATCAATCCTTTCGTCCAGGGCAAGATGCTGTCATTGGTGGGATCCTCGATGGTCGCGATTGCTTAGTATTGATGCCTACGGGGGGCGGAAAATCGCTCTGTTATCAAGTTCCAGCCTTGGTGAAACAAGGGATAACATTGGTGGTTTCTCCCTTGATATCCTTGATGAAGGATCAAGTCGACCAACTGAAATTACACGGTGTTGAAGCCGCCTGTTTGAACTCTTCGCAAACTTCTCTCGAACAACGCCAAATCATGGAACAGTGCACCCAAGGGAAAATTAAACTTTTGTATGTGGCACCAGAACGCTTACTGACTGACTATTTTATTCAACAGTTGGAGAGTTGGGATATCGCCTTACTGGCGGTAGATGAAGCACACTGTATTTCCCAATGGGGCCATGATTTTCGCCCAGAATACCGTTCATTAGGTCAATTACGCCGCGCGTTACCTAATGTACCAGTGATGGCTCTGACGGCAACAGCCGATGAAACTACTCGCGCTGATATTGTTCGTTTATTGGAACTGAACGACCCATTAATTCATATTAGCAGCTTCGACCGACCAAACATTCGCTATACTTTAGTCGAAAAATATAAGCCGTTAGATCAACTCTGGTTTTTCATTAAGGCTCAAAAAGGCAAGTCCGGTATTGTTTACTGTAATAGCCGTAGCAAAGTGGAAGAAACCGCAGAAAGATTACAAAAGCGAGGTTTAAGTGTTGCGGCCTACCATGCGGGTTTAGAAAATGCTCAGCGTGAGTGGGTACAAGATGCTTTTCAGAAAGACAACCTGCAAATTGTCGTGGCGACCGTCGCATTTGGGATGGGAATTAACAAATCCAATGTGCGTTTTGTGGCGCATTTTGACATCCCTCGTAATATTGAAGCGTACTACCAAGAGACAGGACGAGCAGGGCGTGATGGCGTCGAGGCGGAAGCTATTCTATTTTATGATCCTGCGGATATGGCATGGTTGCGTCGGTGCTTAGAAGAAAAGCCGGCAGGAATGCAGCAGGATATTGAACGTCATAAATTGAACGCGATCGCCGCGTTTGCAGAAGCACAAACGTGTCGCCGTTTAGTGTTACTGAATTATTTTGGTGAAAACCGCCAAAAGCCATGTGGTAACTGCGATATTTGTCTCGATCCACCAAAACGCTATGATGGATTAGTGGATGCACAAAAAGCCTTATCGTGCATTTATCGTGTTGGACAGCGTTTTGGTATTGGCTATATTGTTGAAGTGCTACGGGGAGCGAATAATCAGCGGATCCGTGATTTAGGGCACGATAAGCTACCAGTCTATGGCATTGGTAAAGAACACACGAATGAACATTGGGTGAGTGTATTGCGCCAATTGATTCATTTAGGGATGATCACCCAGAATATTACCCATTTTTCAGCATTACAGTTAACCGAAGCGGCCAGACCGATACTCCGAGGCGAAATGCCATTACAGTTGGCGGTTCCTCGAGTTTTAGTCACCAAAAGCCGGAATCAACAAAACAAAATTTACCATGGCAATTATGATAAGAAGCTGTTTGCCAAATTGCGTAAATTACGTAAATCCATCGCAGATGAAGAGAATATCCCACCTTTTGTGGTCTTCAATGATGCAACGTTAATTGAAATGGCAGAGCATTGCCCAACTAAACCGGTTGAACTCTTGCTGATCAATGGGGTGGGCGAGCGTAAGTTAGAACGTTTTGGAGAGGCATTTATGACCTTGATCCAAGACCATCTAGAAGGTTATGAATGAGGAAACGCCATGTCGCCAGATAGTCTAAAAGCCAGTTGGTTAAATCGAGAAACTGAGTTTTCGGCCTTTACCAACGGTCCGCTTTTAGATTTTTGGCAGTTACGTGAAGAGGGACAATTTCTCGGTGTTGATGAGCTTCCTATTCACTATGTGCGTTTTATTCATGCAAAGCATCACAAAGCGGTGGTTATCTCACCAGGTCGCAGTGAAAGTTACGTTAAATACCCTGAAGTTGCCTATGATTTTTATCATTTAGGTTTTGATGTTTTTATTATTGATCATCGTGGACAAGGGCGATCCGGGCGTATGTTAGCCGATCCGCAAAAAGGACACGTTGAAAAATTTACAGATTACATTGATGACTTCGCTAAATTCATTGATTTAGAGGTCAGAGATCGCCACTATCTTAAATGCTATGCACTGGCGCACTCAATGGGCGGAGCTATTCTCGCGGGTTATTTACTTCGAGACAACGTGACATTTGATGCTGCTGCATTATGTGCTCCCATGATTGGGGTCAATTTACCGATGCCCCATTGGTTAGCAAGCTTTATTGTTGAGCGGGCAGAACCGCGCCGAAGTGTGCGAAATGACTACGCTGTATCAACGGGGAAGTGGCAGCCATTACCTTATTTAATCAATGTATTAACCCATAGCCAAGAACGTTATCGACGTTACTTACGTTACTATGCGGATTATCCTGAATTACGTCTCGGTGGTCCAACTTACCACTGGTTACGAGAAAGTTTTGCGATTGGCAAAGAGCTGGTTGCGAAAGCGGGAGAGATTGAGACCCCTCTGATGCTACTTGAAGCGAGCGAAGAGAAGGTGGTCAGCAATCGAGAGCTACAAGCTTTTTGTCAAAGTCGGCAAAAAGCGCAAATAGGACGAGAAGAAAAATTACCCCTCATTATCGAAGGGGCTCACCACGAAATCCTATTTGAAATAGATGCATTGAGAGCCATGGCACTCAATGCAATTTGTGATTTTTTTGAGCAGTATTAGCCATAGTTAGGGATCCTGTATGAAATATCCGGTTGTTGCTTCCGATTTGGACGGAACACTTTTATCTCCCAATCATGATTTAACGTTATACACCAAAGATACGCTCAAGCAGCTTGTGGCAACAGAAGGTGTGCGGTTTGTATTCGCAACGGGGCGCCATCACATCGATGTTGCACAGATCCGTGATGGTCTGGGGATTGATGCCTATATGATCACTTCGAACGGTGCTCGTATTCACAATACAAATGGTGATCTGATTTTTGAGCATAATGTTGATCCTCATATCTCCGAGGAACTCTGCTTAATGGAGTTTGATCATCCAGAAATCATCACTAACTACTATCATGGTGATGATTGGTTTATTAACCGTGAAAGCCCAGAGCAAAAAGAGTTTTTTAAGGAATCCGTCTTTAATTATCAGTTGTTTGATCGTCATGATTTTCCAACTTCTGAAGTCTGTAAGGTGTACTACACCAGTGAAGATCATGATTTACTGGTGGATCTTCAACAGCGAATTCAGCGCCGCTGGAAAGATAAAGTGCATGTGACTTTCTCCTTACGTAGTTGCCTTGAAGTGATGGCAGGCTCTGTGTCTAAAGGGGAAGCGTTAAAGCAAGTGGCGGCATTACATGGCTATGGAACCCATGATAGCATTGCGTTTGGTGACGGCATGAATGATAAAGAGATGCTGACGCTAGCGGGTAAAGGCTGCATCATGCAGAATGCTCATCAATTGCTAAAAGATGCATTGCCTCATATGGAAGTGATCGGTTCTAACCAAGATGATGCGGTAGCGCGTTATTTGAGAAGTAAATATTTAGACAACAAATAATTAGTTTTTGTATGTGCATTAGTAGAAAGCCAGATAGAATAAAAAACTATCTGGCTTTTTATTTGCCTTTGAGATGAAATGGCAACGAAAAGTGCTATTTATCTAAATTAAGGTGTTTATCCTATTTTGTCTGTTGGCGAGTAAATTTAAACTACTCAGATGAAAAGCAAGTTTGGGCTGTATAATCTGAAAGATCAGCCGATAATAACGGGTATTACTGTGTTGCCAATTGCCATACTGCACTGTTGAGGGTTGTTTAGGATGAAAAAAATTGCGTTAGCGCTGTTGTTAGGATCTGTTTGTTATAGTTCATTATTACTTGCTACACCGGCGAAACCTACAACAGCAAGTGAACAGACGACGATAGAGCAAATCACGCAGTTAGCTGAAAAAGGCGATCCCGTGTCTCAATTCCTATTAGGTGAGCGTTATTTCAAAGGTCAGGGGGTTTCTCAAGACTCGAAAGTGGCCGCTGAGTGGTTTATCAAAGCAGGGGATCAAGGTAACTCAGACGCGCAGTTCCGACTGGGAACGATGTATGTTAATGGCTTTGGTGTGCGCCGTGACTATGATAAAGCGATGTTGTGGTATGAAGAAGCTGCCAAAAATGGTGATACTCGGGCAGAAACAAATATGGCAACCATGTATGCACAGGGCTTAGGGGTCAAGCAAGATCTCGAAAAAGCCGCCTATTGGTTTAGAAAAGCGGCACAAAGCGGCAATGTCATTGCGCAATTTAAAATTGGGCAAATGTATTCGATAGGTAGTGGTGTCGCATTAGATAATGAAAAAGCGGTATTCTGGTTCAGAAAAGCAGCGAAACAGCGTGATGCTAACTCCCAAGACCGTTTAGGGGTTATGTACTCCGAGGGTAAAGGGGTGAAAAAGAACCTTCAGCAAGCTTATGCTTGGTTGTCTACTGCGGTGTATAGTGGAAACAAAGAGAGTCAGCGCTTACAGAAAAAAATTGCAGAACAGCTGAGTGCAGAAGAGCTAAAACAAGCACAGAAGCTTGCTGACAATTACATTAAAACCTACGGTAACAACCAAGAAAGCTAAATATCTACCTCAATTTAACGGGATATCAGTAGGTATCCCGTCAATCCAATAATCGACAGAATCAAATATCCCCAGCAGAAGCGATAAAACCGATTATATCCCCAGCTTCGACGCACCATGATTTGTAGCTTTTGGGTCGACAATCGACGAATTTGTAAGCGATAAGCCACCAAATATAGCAGACTCAAGCCTTGCCATAGATAGAGTGTATTAAAGGCAAAGCTTTTGCCAACAATCAGTAAAATCACCAATGGGATCAGAAAAAACAGTATGGAGCCCACTCGCTCATATTGCGTGATTCTCAATTTGATGGATTCGTCTTGGGCTTCCACTGTATGGATCATTATATTGCCTTTTTTGCGAGTAAGAATGAGGGAGCAAGCTCCCTCTATAAACTTAAAACTTAGAGCTCCCCAGTACCGCGTGATGGATTGCGACCTGAAAGGTTATTTGTGGCACTTTGCAGTGTGTTATTACGCACATCGACACGCGCTTGGAAAGGTGGGAATGGCAATGTAATTCCTTGTTCCGCAAAAGCTTCCAAAATATGTTGATGAATTTCGTGGCGTGCAGGTAAACGATGCCCCATTTCACCGGCATACACCCGTAGCTCGAAAATTTGAATCCCTTGCTGTAAGTCCACTAAATAGACTTCAGGGTTAGGATTTTCAAGGATCATTGTCGAGCGTTTCGCTGCACGAAGGATAATTTCAGTGACTTTTTCGCTATCGGCATCCACCGGAGCAGGGATAGTCATCACGATACGGGTAATGGTGTCAGTCAGAGACCAGTTAATAAACTGTTCGGTAATAAATGCCTTGTTTGGCACAATAATTTCTTTTCTATCCCAGTCCGTTAAGGTGGTCGCACGGGTATTAATCTTAGTGATACTGCCCGTTAGGTTACGGATAGTGACGGTATCCCCGATACGGATTGGCTTTTCAAATAAGATCATTAAACCAGAAATAATATTGGCAAAAATCTCTTGTAAACCAAATCCTAACCCAACCCCCATTGCGGCAATCAACCATTGTAGCTTCGACCAGTCGATCCCTAACATGGAGAAACCGACAATGGTCCCTATAATGGTAATACTGTATTTGGTTAAGGTACTGATGGCATACCCGGTACCGGGTGTTAAATCAAGATGTTGAAGTACAGCCAGTTCCAAGAGTGCAGGCAGGTTTCTCACTAATTGTGCAGTGACGATAATGACCAAGATGGCGATAAAAATCGACCCCATGGTAATGGCTTGAACAGTTTCTACACCATTGATAGATGAGGTGACATCCCATAAACGAATATTTTCAAGGAATGAAAATGCAGTATGCAATTCAGACCACAACCAAATTAATGACACCAGCGCTATCATCGTGAGAATGGAGCGGACCAATCCCACAGACTGGGAGCTGATGGCATCCAGATCGATAACCTGCTCTTCGATATCAATATTCCCTTCGCCGCTGGCATTCGGAAATTGTGCGTCTTCTTCCCCTTTGGCTCGTTGGGCTAACATTTCCGCACGGCGCTGCTTAGCCCGTTCAAATGCCAATTTACGGCGTTGCATCGACATCCAGCGTTGGATAGTGTGATAGACAATCAAAATCACAAACCAAATCGCCACAGATGTTTCTAAGCGAGCTAATAACGCTTGAGAGGTAGAGAAGTACCCTAATACGGAGAAAAATGCAGCAATCACAGGGGCAATAAAGATCAGCCACCATAATGCGGTATTGATTAAGTTTTCACCGGAGCCGTGTCGGTCCAAATATAATGGAATTTTAGAACGGCGTAAGTTATTGGTGATTAAGCTTAATGCGACACACAGAATGAGGAAACAGAGGCGCCCTAAGGTCGCAGAAAACTCTCTTTCGCTATAGTGTTCAAAGGTGATGATGGCCATCACAAGTGGGACAATCACAAAAATCGCTAAACGATAATGGCGCATTGCCCGTTTGACCGCATCTTTATCCCAACCAAAATGCGCAATAAATAGTCCTGTTGGTCGTGAAAACGTTTCACTGATCATAAATAGCCAGAGCAGCGGGGTGGTTGCGCTAACACCGTAGCCAATAGCGGCTGCCATCGGATATTGCCAAGCACTTTGCAACCCGTAACCAATAGCCGACCACATCATGGGCAGGGGAAGTGCAACGATAATGGACCAAAAAATTGTACGAATCGTTAGATAAAAGCGGTCTTGTGTCACTTTGCCAATACGCAAGCTAGAGCGGTCTAAGAAAGCTTGATAATGGCGACGTGTACTGACACTAAAAATCACTAAGATAATAGAACCCAGCAGATACAAGAATGAATCTTGGCTGGTGACCATGACCTCTAGTGCCCCAGCCAACTGGGAGAGGGTATCCAGTGATAGTAATTGGGTCATGTCTGTGACCACAATAACAGGGTAATTGATGCTAATTGCTGGAACATCCGCAACCCAGAAGAGATAGCGGTTTGATGCATCTTTCACTTCTTTTAATGCATCAGTCAATTGTCCTGTCGCCACATTGAGCTTGGTTAGCTCCAACATTTCACCGTCAAAACCCGAAATAAGTGAGGTTAATAGCTCTTTACGGGTTTTCATTAAGGATTGGTACACTTGCGACTGAGCAGGGTTTAAATCATTCGCACTTTCTTGTACAGAAACGTCGAGTTTAGCGAGGCGCTCAAGCATATCTTCGTAATTTAAGCGCTGGACACGTAAATCTGCCATTTCTCGGTCAAGCTGTTGGCTTTTCGGAATTTCAGGCAGTCGAGAAAGCTGGGTACGCAGTGCTTCCCCTAAGGTGCTTGAGCTGCTGATCCACTGAGCTTGTTCACGGATCGTTGACAGCGCTTGTCGTGCATTACGAATGCTTGTGGAAATCTCTGTTTGATTGGTGGTGATGGCACTCATACGTTGAGCTTGCTCGGTCAACTCTTGAGACATCTTACGGTTGATATCAAGCTGCTCTTTTAAGAACGGCGTCAATTCACCTTGTTCCGCCAACATTTCCGTGTGTTCTAACGCCAAAATGGCTTTCTGTTGGCGCTGAGTGTTTTGGAAATCGCGTAACTGTTGTAACTCAAGCTCTAGGCGTTGATAACGCTTTTTCTCAAGCTCAAGCGCCATTCGGGAAATTTCTTGGCGGTTATTGGCAGACAATTGCGCCATTTCTAGCTCATTCACAGTAGATTTGCGAGCGCTTACTTCGGCTTGAGCTAGTGTATATTGAGCTTCTGCTAATGGTGTTCCCGGAGTATTGAGCGATTGAAGCCGTGTTGATGCATCGGTTAACTGGCGGCGCGCTTCAGATAATTGTTGCGGCAAAACATTTAGGGATTCGCTAATTTCGCGCCCTTTATCCTGTTCTTGCTGCATTAATCGACCTTGGTCAAGCAACTGGCTGCTGAGCTGGGTAATACGTTGCTCTAATTCGCTTAAGCTAATGCTGGAGGGAATGGCAGGCGGTGTATCCGCTTCATTGAGCAGATTCTGGCGGATTGTTTTGATAATCTTAGGAAAATTATCAATCGCATCTTGGTATGACTTGGCTTTTCTATCTGACTCACGGGCTTCATTAATCCAGCTCAATGCCCCTTGTAACGCTTGAGCAACCTCAGCGTCCTTCGGGTTTTTGCTTGGATCAAGCTGTTTAAGCTCCTGCGTAATCTGTGCTTCATCTTGTACGGAGGCTGGCGCCGCATAAGATGAAAAAACGATTAACAGGCTAAGTAAAAAACTGATAATCAAACGCACAGTGAGGAGCTCCTTCAGCGATAGATAACTTAATTATAGTTTAAATGATTAGCTAACAGTTTCAGTGCGTTGTTGTCCATCAACAGACTCTGCTAACAGCTCACCCATGCGGGTTGCGTAGCCAGGGATCAATGATGCATTAAAACGAATTTTGTTTGGTTCAAACAGGTTGATGACAGTAGAACCCAGCTTGAATAGACCCATTTCTTCCCCTTTACGTAGGAAAATTGCCCCTTCTTCATCTTGCTCTGGGTAAGTCCAACGTTTGATTACGCCTTCACGTTGTGGATTAACACAACCGCTCCAAACGGTATCAATACTACCGACAATGGTTGCCCCGACTAAAATCTGTACCATGGCACCAAAAGGGGTATCAAATACGCAGATTAAACGTTCATTACGTGCAAATAAATTAGGTACGTTGGCTGCGGTTAATGGGTTAACAGAAAAAAGGTCACCAGGAACGTAAATCATCTCGGTTAATAAACCATCACACGGCATATGGACGCGGTGATAGTCACTTGGGGATAAATAGGTGGTGATAAAATCACCATTACGGAACTTATCCGCTAATTCATATTGACCTGCCAGCAAGGCTTCAACGGTATAGTTATGACCTTTTGCTTGGAAAATCAAATCATTATCAATAGAGCCTAACTGACTAACTGCGCCATCTGCTGGCTGTGCAAGTTGATGTTCGGCTGCCACAATTGGGCGTGCGTCATCTTTTAGCGTACGAATGAAAAAGTCGTTAAAGGTTGAATACGCTGTTAACTCACTTTTTTGAGCTTCATTCATATTCACTTTATACGCTTTAGCGAACAGTTTTATGGCCCACTGGGTGACAATGCCCACATTTCGACTAGCAAACCATCCTGCAAGTTGGGTAAGCCCTTGTTTAGGCAGCATAAACTGCAAGCGGATTTTGATTTTATCTAGCACGTTAACCTCTGAATTTTAAAGGTAAGTTAGTGAAAGGGCGCTATTGTAACCGAAACTAATGCGCTTTCGAATTATTTCAGAAAGCGGGTGAAATGATCGATAAAATGTAAGCGCCCACTAACTTATTTTAGACTGATTTTGGGGATTATTTTTCTTTAGCGGTAAAGTTACCGCGCAGTTTCACTTGTTCCATACTTTCTAAAATACGGTGATAGTTTTCAAAGCGTGATTCGGCAATCCTGCCATCTTCCATCGCCTCTCGCAGCAAACATCCAGGATCATCTAAATGCTTACAGTCACGGAATTTGCAGCCGCCAAGGTAATCTTTAAATTCGACAAACCCTTTAGTAACTTGTTCCTTCGTGAGATGCCATAGACCAAACTCGCGTACCCCAGGTGAGTCAATAACATCGCCCCCATGTGGGAAATGATAGAGTCTAGATGCTGTCGTGGTGTGTTGTCCTAAACCAGAGATATCGGAAACATTATTGACTAAGATGCTCTGTGTATTATCGGGGAGTAATGTATTTAATAAACTGGATTTACCTACCCCAGATTGACCGACAAAGACGGAAACTTTTCCTGCTAAAATGTTAGTGAGTGCTTCCATTCCTTCGCCTGTGTGGCTGGACACTTCGAGAACTTGATAACCAATATCCGTATAAATTGTCATTAAATCGCTAACCCACTCACGATTTTCATCATCTAGCAGGTCAACTTTGTTTAAGACAATAATGGGTTGAATTCCTGTTGTCTCGCAGGCAACTAAGTACCGATCGATAATATTCAGAGATAATTCGGGTAAAATCGCAGAAACTACCACGATTTGGTCGATATTAGCAGCGATCGGTTTGAGCCCATCATAATAATCAGGGCGAGTTAAGACAGAGTGGCGTTCATGAACCGCTTCCACAATTCCGTTCACTTTAATGTCACTTTGGGTATTGAGAGCAGGGCGCCAGACAACATTATCACCCGTTACTAAGGATGAGATGGTTCGGCGCAGGTTACAGCGCTGTATGGTGCCATCTGCGGCTTCAATATCCGCATGCTGACCAAAACGGCTAATCACTAAGCCCTCTTGAGCCTCACCTAATTGGCTATCATCAATCTCAATCGTTTTCTGCTTTTTGAGTCTTTTTTGATGATTTTCTTGCACGCGGCGCTGTTGGCCTTTCGAAAGTTTCTGCTTAGCCACCTGACCTCTCTCACATAAATAATTTGGCGTCTATATTATAACCGATAGGTACGTTGTTCAAAAATGACATACCTATAACTGATAGCACGAAGGGTGTTATCATACCTTAACTCCACCGTATTCAGTTAGGGCATATCATGCAAAAGAATGAGAATAATTTAATTTGGATCGATTTAGAAATGACCGGGCTCGATCCTATTCGTGATCGTATTATTGAAATCGCGACCATTGTGACTGACAGTAACCTGAATATCTTGGCCGAAGGCCCTGTTATCGCGGTACATCAAACCGAAGAGCAGTTGGCATTAATGGACGAGTGGAATGTAAACACGCATACTAATAGTGGCTTAGTGGAGCGTATTCGTAAAAGCTCCATTGGTGAGCGTGAAGCAGAGCTGGCAACCATTGAATTCCTAGAAAAATGGGTACCAAAAGGCGCATCGCCTATTTGTGGGAACAGCGTAGGCCAAGACCGCCGCTTCTTATTTAATTATATGCCAGAGTTAGAAAGTTATTTTCACTACCGCTATCTCGATGTAAGTACATTAAAAGAGTTAGCCCGCCGCTGGAAACCTGAGATCCTCGCCGGATTCTCAAAGAAAAATACCCACCAAGCGCTGGATGATATCCGCGAGTCGATTGCCGAGCTGGTCTATTACCGAGAAACGTTTATTAAATGACGGGCTTTAAAGGCTCAATATTACCGCAATCTTAAGAATGCCATATGCTCAAGCTATATGGCATTGTTTGGATAGTATTGCTTGGGAGATACCATCATGGAAAATAATACTCGTGAATTTGAAAACGTTGATGGTTTGAGAATGGAAGAATTGGGTGACGTCATTATAAGAAAGTAAAAGGTTAACAAACTTAACACGTTGAAATTCTTATTTAACAATCAACGATGACAAAATCATCATTGTGATTGTTTTATCATCAAACGAACAAAAAAATAAAAAATTTGAGTTCAAACCCTTGCTAGTATCTTAATTTTTCGTATAATGCGCTCCCCGTACCGATGAAGTTTTTACTGTTTTGTCGGCACGATTAAAGCACCAAGAATTGGTTATGCGGGAATAGCTCAGTTGGTAGAGCACGACCTTGCCAAGGTCGGGGTCGCGAGTTCGAGTCTCGTTTCCCGCTCCAAACTTTCTTGATGTTTTAGCTAGAGCACTATTTTCGGAATGCGGGAATAGCTCAGTTGGTAGAGCACGACCTTGCCAAGGTCGGGGTCGCGAGTTCGAGTCTCGTTTCCCGCTCCAAACTTTCTTAGTGTTTTAGCAAAAGTAGTACCCTCCAAATGCGGGAATAGCTCAGTTGGTAGAGCACGACCTTGCCAAGGTCGGGGTCGCGAGTTCGAGTCTCGTTTCCCGCTCCAAATTTTTCTCTTAGTATCTCCTCAATATACTTCACTGATTTTTAGTTTTATAGCTAAGCATTAATACTTATTTTGGCTTTCAGCGTCTATTCTTTGTGCACAAACAATTTTTGTCATGAGAATCCAAGATCCTTTTATTATTTATGATCTTTTTAGGATCCAAGTGAGTTTTTTGCTTGCATTCATAAGCAGAGCACCATAGAATAGCCACCCCTTAGCAATAGGGCACTCTATAAGAACTTCGACTAAAATGACGAACGTTCTACTGAATAGTAAAAAATCCTATTTTTGCCATTTCAGCTAAAATTTCTTCTCAACCTGATTTTTTACCAACTTTACTTTAGTTAGTTAAGTAAAATTCAGCGTTTTTTATTATTTCTTTCCATGAGAAAGTTATCCACAATTTGAGTGGGGCTAGGTTCAATTTATCCTAGACGGAAACACTTTACTGCACAGAGTTATCCACAGGTTGCGTGTTGGTTAACTTTTGACTATCACAAAATGAATATTCATCGTTTTTACTTTAATCTATTGAAATTAAAGTAAAAAAATATTTGTTCAAAATGTGCTGAGCACAACTTGCAAATCCTTTACCTATTGTCGGCTAAGCCTTTTTTTATTTTATTCACATCAGTTTGACAATTTACTACTTAGGATATAAGGGTGGGCTTTTTTTAGGCGTCTCGCGGTAAACCTTTAGTAATTGCCCTAACAAGACGTTTTTGTTGCGAAGTTTGAATTGTGACTTGATTTTCTGCTCGGCGCTTTAATTGCTGCTCAATAGACCATTGGAAGTGTTCGTCTAGCATTGGGTTCATTCCAAGACGATTTTGCAATGCGAGGACAATACTATCTTGATAGGGCGCGTTACCCAAAGCGACGCTGACATTTCGAAGCCATTTAATATAGCCAATGCGGCGGATTGCCGATCCTTCTGTAATACGTAGAAATTTCTCTTCACTCCATGAAAAAAGATCTAATAGCTCTGGCGTATGCAATGCAGCCCTTGGGCTAAAATCGCTTTCATCAGTGAGCTGAGAAAAGCGATTCCATGGGCAGATGAGCTGACAGTCATCACAGCCATAAATTCGATTACCCATCAATGGGCGAAATTCCTCAGGAATTGCACTATCTAATTCAATGGTCAGATAGGAAATACAGCGTCTTGCATCGACAGTATAGGGTTCAACAATCGCACCTGTCGGGCAGGTTGTCATGCAAGCAACGCAGCGCCCACATTGTTCTTCAACGGGTTGATCGACAGGAAGTGGCAGGTTGATCAGTAACTCACCAAGAAAAAACCAAGATCCCGCATGTTGATTAAGTACCAATGAGTGCTTACCAGTCCAACCTAACCCCGCTTTAACCGCTAATGGACGTTCAAGGATAGGGGCTGAATCAACAAACGGGCGAAAGTTTATGTCATCGGAACATTCAAACTGTTGGCAATAGTCTAAGATTTGATCTCCAAGCACTTTTAAGCGTTTTTTTAATAGCTTATGATAATCTCGACCGAGAGCATAGCGACTGACGTAGCCTAGCTCAGGGTTGTTAAGCGTGCTGGCAAAAGCCGCCTTCGCAGGGAGATAATTCATGCGGACACTGATGACCCGTAGTGTGCCGGGATGTAATTCGTGGGGTCTTGCCCGCATCATGCCATGGCGATTCATCCACTCCATGTCGCCATGATATTGTTTATCCAGCCAGGCTTGGAGCTTGGGTTCCTCAAGGGTAAGATCCGTATCGCAAATACCGACTTGTTGAAAGCCAGCATCGATGCCCCATTGCTTAATATTTTGGGCGAGAAGTTCAAGATTGAGGCGTGTGGACATGGGAAATATCTAGATAAAAGTGGATTCGCAGGCACTCTAACACGATCGTTTGATTTCTCAAAATCAACGGATCTTGTGGGGTCGATCTTAGTCGGATATTTCCGATCTCGATGTTCCAACAATGTTAAATAACAAAAATAGATCCGCTTGAGTTAAAATAGGCGTTAATATCAATCTTGAATAGATCTCATCATTATAATTGGCTGCACCAACTATGAAAGAACGCACAATACAACTTGCTAATGAAGAGCAAACCGTAGCACTAGGGCGCACGATTGCAATGGCTTGCAAACAAGGCGCGATAATTAACCTTTATGGGGATCTTGGCGCGGGGAAAACAACGTTTAGCCGTGGATTTTTGCAAGCGTTGGGTCACAAAGGCCATGTTAAAAGCCCAACTTATACATTAGTTGAGCCTTATGAATTAGCGGATAGACATGTTTTTCACTTTGATTTATATCGCTTAGCCGATCCTGAAGAACTTGAGTTTATGGGGATTCGCGACTATTTTTCTGACACCTCCGTCTGTTTGGTTGAATGGCCACAGCAAGGCAAAGGCTTCTTACCTGAAGCGGATCTTGAGATCCATTTAACGTATCAAAATGAAGGGCGTCAGGCTCGCGTTGTCGCTTTTTCGGCAACCGGAGAGTCATTATTGGAAGCGTTAACGGTATTCTAAGGAACATATAGCTCATGATGAATGCATCGATGAACAGAATAACTACCAAGGGTATTTTTTCTTTTTTCCTATTATTGATGATGTTTGTATTGGCTTTGGTGACATCGACCGCCAAAGCTGCATCACTGTCTAATATTCAAGTCAGTAATAGCCCTTCACAGGCTCAAGTTACATTAACATTTGTTGATGGAAAGCCTGATTATTCGTACTTTCCGCTGCATTCACCAGAACGTTTAGTGATAGATGTCCAGCAACGTGGTGAAATTATTGGCTTACCATTAAAGCTCGCTAAAGGGGATTTAGTGAAGCAAGTACGTGCAAGCCAAGCGCCAGATAGCCAGCACAAACGTATTGTACTTGAGCTTGCCCAAGCGGCGAAAACGAAAGCGACCGTTCAGCAGGTTTCAGGTCAATATCAGGTCATATTCACTTTATCTACAGGTAAAGGACAGGCATCAAGCTCATTTAATAATACCGTGATGCCAACACAGTCTGCGGTCACGCCATCCACACGAAATTCGCAACCTACTCAGCCTGCGCAAGAAAAATCATTAAAAATGAATGCGCCAGCAACAGCACCTGCGGCGGTTCCAGTATCAACAACACCGACTAAAACTTTGCCAAAAGGCACCAAGCAGGTCGTGATTGCTATTGATGCGGGTCATGGAGGGAAAGACCCTGGGGCAATCGGTAAAAATGGATATAAAGAAAAAGATGTTACCCTGAGTGTCGCGCGTAAGCTGTACCAGAAATTGGATGCAGACCCGATGTTTAAACCTGTTATGACAAGGGACGGTGACTATTTTATTTCAGTGAGTGGTCGTTCGGATGTTGCCCGTAAAAAAGGTGCCAACATGTTAGTGTCTATCCACGCAGACTCTGCACCTAACAGTAGCGCTCGCGGCGCCTCTGTATGGGTGTTATCAAACCGCCGTGCAAACAGCGAATTAGGTAGCTGGTTAGAGCAACGTGAAAAACAATCTGAGCTTTTAGGTGGAGCAGGAGATGCATTGAGCGGTGCGGATCCATACCTCAGCCAAGCCGTATTGGATTTACAATTTGGGCACTCCCAGCGTGTTGGTTACGATGTAGCAGTTCATGTGATTCAGCAACTAAGAAAAATTGGTAACATTCATAAGAAAACACCAGAACATGCGAGCCTTGGGGTATTGCGTTCCCCTGATATTCCATCAATCTTAGTCGAAACGGGGTTTATTAGTAACACTTCAGAAGAGCAGTTACTGAAATCGAATGACTATCAGGAAAAAGTGGCAGATGGTATCCATCAAGGGCTACGTCAGTACTTTTTAGCCAACCCGCTGCAAGCAGCGCCAAAATAAGTGAATTAGGTTATGGCAATCCAGATCCTTTCTCCTCAATTAGCAAACCAAATAGCGGCTGGAGAGGTGGTCGAAAGACCCGCCTCTGTTGTGAAGGAATTAGTAGAAAATAGCCTTGATTCTGGTGCGACTCGTATCGACATCGAGATAGAGCGAGGGGGAGAAAAGCTGATCCGCATTCGGGATAATGGCTGCGGGATCAACAAGGATGAGTTGGTTCTTGCTTTAGCACGCCATGCTACCAGTAAAATTGCGACATTGGATGATCTCGAAGCCATCATGAGCATGGGCTTTCGTGGCGAAGCCCTTGCCAGTATTAGCTCAGTTTCTCGGCTGACATTAACCTCCAAGCCTGCGGAACAGAGTGAAGCATGGCAATCTTATGCAGAAGGTCGTGACATGCAAGTGACGGTGAAACCTGCCGCACACCCTAATGGCACGACGGTAGAAGTGCTTGATCTCTTTTACAATACACCTGCTCGTCGCAAATTTATGCGTACAGAAAAAACCGAGTTTGGGCATATTGATGAGGTTGTGCGGCGTATCGCACTTTCCCGCCCTGATGTTGCGATGAATCTGTCTCATAACGGCAAGTTGGTGAAACAATACCGAGCTGCGCAAGATGCTAACCAGCAAGAGCGCCGTTTAGGTGCCATCTGCGGCACAGGGTTTATGCAAGGCGCACTTGCACTTTCTTGGGAGCACAGTGATTTAGGCATCAAAGGATGGGTCGTTGCTCCTTCAACGTCCCCGTTAGGCATCAATGATATTCAATATTGCTATGTGAATGGTCGCATGATGCGCGATAAGCTGATCAACCATGCTATTCGTCAAGCTTATGAAGGGCATTTAGAGGATAATCAGCAACCTGCCTATGTACTGTACTTGACGATTGACCCCAAACAAGTTGATGTCAACGTTCATCCTGCCAAGCATGAAGTACGCTTTCATCAAGCCAGACTTGTACACGATTTTATCTACCAAGCGGTACGAACCGTATTGCTCAATGCACTTACTGAGAGTGAACTTCCTGGAGTTGAGCCCGTGACTGTTGAAGTTGAAAATCGAGCATCAGCCGGAGATAACTATTTTGCTTCTCCAGTGGCAACGACAACACAAAAACCGCAGCAATCTCAACATGTTCATACTCAAGAGTCTCAAGTTTCTTACGGCGATAAAAACCGTGGGGCGATGATAGGCAAAAACCGTTCTTTTTCTTCGGGCAATATAGGAACATATAACCCTGCACCAAGTTATGAACGTAACACCGGAGAGCTGTATCAGCGCTTAATGTCCATTCCGGTTGAACCTGAAGATAAAAAACCGTTATTTCCAGAAAGAAAACCATTGAATGTCAGCCCAGTAGAACACCAGTTTGTAGCGAAAAGTGCGGATGACTATCAATTCGGTAAAGTATTGACAATTTACGCAAAAAACTTTGCATTAATTGAGTCTTCATTAGGGATAATCCTGTTATCCTTAAATGAAGCGAACTACTTATTAAAGTTGGCTCAGTTGATGCCAGAAAATGGCGGATTAAAGCCTCAGCCGTTGTTAATCCCCTTAAAATTGTCACTAAAAAGTGACGAAATAGAGGTTTTGCAGCGTTATAAGGAACAATTGACACTATTTGGTATCGATGCTTCGATATTTCATGGAAAAGTGACTATTCATACGGTATCGTTACCGTTAAGAACGCAAAATTTATCGCAGCTTTTTTCTGATTTAATTGTGTTTTTGTCGACAAAAAAAAGCATTCCAAATGAAAGTATCGCACAATGGCTCGCAAGTGCGATTTCACAGGCAAAAACCGAAGAAAGTTGGAGTTTAGCTCAGGCAGTTCAACTGCTGGCTGATGTTGAGCGGATTTGTCCGCAGTGGGTAAAAAATCCACCGCCAACATTATTACAATTAATTAATTTACAACCTGTGGTAGCTACACTAACAAATGAGTGATTTAGTAACTCAAAAAAGACCCAATGCCATTTTCTTAATGGGGCCAACGGCTTCAGGCAAAACGGCATTAGCCATCGAATTACGCAAGCATTTGCCTGTGGAGATTATCAGTGTCGATTCGGCACTGATTTATCGAGGAATGGATATTGGCACGGCGAAGCCTAATAAAGAAGAACTTAGCCAAGCTCCGCATCGTTTAATTGATATTCTTGATCCTTCGCAGCCTTATTCTGCGGCAGATTTTCGTCGTGACGCATTAAATGTAATGGATGAAATTACGTCTCAAGGTAAAATTCCATTATTAGTTGGCGGAACAATGCTTTATTTTAAAGCTTTATTAGAAGGTTTATCGCCGCTGCCCTCTGCTTCACCAGAGGTTCGTGAGACAATCGAACAAATAGCACAAGAACACGGTTGGGCTGAAGTACATCGTCGTTTAGCGGACGTTGATCCTGTTTCTGCGGCACGTATCCATCCTAATGATCCACAAAGATTATCCCGAGCTTTAGAGGTATATCTCATTTCGGGACAAAGTTTGACTGAAATGACTCAAACAGCGGGCACGGAATTGCCTTATAATGTGTTTCAGTTTGCTATTGAGCCACAAGATCGTAAAATTTTACATGAGCGTATCGAACAGCGTTTTCGTTTAATGCTAGATGCAGGGTTTGAAGACGAAGTTAAAGCGCTATACCAACGGGGTGATCTTCACGTTGATTTACCTTCCATTCGTTGTGTAGGTTATCGCCAAATGTGGTCTTATCTTGATGGTGAAATAGATTATGATGAAATGGTTTATCGAGGGATTTGCGCGACGCGCCAATTGGCTAAACGGCAGATCACTTGGTTGAGAAGCTGGGATAATGTTCATCGGTTAGATAGTGAGCAACCTCAGCAAGCGCTTGACACCGTTATACAGGTTATTAGTGCATAGGGCTATTCTTTGTGTACAATTAAAGCGTTAAGCGTAATTTTTGAGTAGTAATTTTTAGGAATCGTAAGATTCTCATTTTAAAAACAACAAAATAAGGAAAACATAGAATGGCTAAGGGGCAATCTTTGCAAGATCCGTTCCTGAACGCATTACGTCGTGAAAGGGTTCCGGTCTCTATTTATCTCGTTAATGGTATTAAATTGCAGGGTCAAATCGAATCTTTTGACCAATTTGTTATTTTGCTGAAAAACACAGTGAGTCAGATGGTTTATAAACATGCTATCTCTACTGTTGTTCCAGCACGCCCTGTTTCTCATCATAGCGGTACTGGTACTGCTGGCGCAGGCAATGGCAACTACCACGGTGGTGCTTCTGCTGGGCAAGATGGCGAATCAGCTGAGTAAGACTGTACGCTAAAAACAAGGAAAGCATGGGTAGGGAGACTATACCTATGTCTTTCCTTTGCAATTATTGTTTAGCCTAAAGAGGTTGCACCTTGTTTGATAGGTATGAAGGCGGTGAACTAGCTGTACTTGTTCATGTTTTTTTTGATCAAGAAAAAGACGTGGATAATTTGGCAGAATTTGAGTCCCTAGTGACTTCTGCAGGGGTAAAACCTGTACAAATAGTGACTGGCAGCCGTAAGGCTCCCCACCCAAAATACTTCGTTGGGGAAGGGAAAGCTGAAGAAATCGCTGAAGCTGTTGAAGCAAGTGGCGCGGATGTGGTGTTATTTAACCATACTCTTAGCCCTGCCCAAGAACGTAATCTCGAACGGGTTTGCCAATGTAAGGTCGTGGATCGTACAGGGGTAATTTTAGATATATTTGCACAACGTGCGCGTACGCATGAAGGTAAACTTCAAGTTGAATTAGCTCAATTACGGCATTTATCCACTCGTTTAGTGAGAGGATGGACGCACCTTGAGCGACAAAAAGGCGGGATTGGCTTACGCGGTCCTGGTGAAACTCAGCTTGAAACCGACCGTCGTTTATTAAGGGATAAAATCAAACAGATCTTATCTCGTTTAGGGCGTGTCGAAAAACAGCGTGAACAAGGTCGTCAATCAAGAAGCAAAGCGGATATCCCGACCGTTTCTTTGGTTGGTTACACTAACGCAGGAAAATCCAGTTTATTTAACCGGATGACGTCAGCGGATGTTTATGCTGCAGACCAACTATTCGCTACGCTAGATCCAACGTTACGTCGTATTGATGTTGATGATGTTGGAACGGTTGTTTTAGCGGATACAGTGGGTTTTATTCGTCATCTTCCACATGACTTGGTTGCCGCTTTTAAAGCGACTCTGCAGGAAACCCGTGAAGCGAATTTATTGCTCCATGTGATTGATGCAGTTGATGTTCGTCTAGATGAAAACATCCAAGCAGTTAACAGTGTATTGGAAGAAATAGACGCGAATGAAATTCCAACACTTTTAGTGATGAACAAAGTTGATATGCTCGACGATTTTGTCCCGCGTATTGACAGAGATGAGGATAACAAGCCCGTTCGTGTCTGGGTTTCAGCGCAAACAGGCGAAGGTATCCCTTTGTTGCTCCAAGCATTAACGGAACGTCTTTCAGGTGAGATCGCACATGTTGAATTGCGTTTACCACCGAATGAAGGTCGCTTACGGAGCCGTTTTTATCAACTTCAATCCATCGAACGTGAATGGCAAGAAGAAGACGGCACTATTGGACTTGAGGTGCGTATGCCAATGGTGGATTGGCGACGTTTATGCAAACAAGAGCAGCAATTACCTAACTATGTTGTTTAAAGATGAGGTTAAAACAGCCGATTGGTTGAATTAACCGCAACACAGTTAGGCAATGGAATTGATATTAAGAGCCCAATATCCTCAGTGTGATTCAAGACGCCAATTGGTGAAATGAACGATGAGAAATATCGCTCTTAGCCCTAAAAATCAATCATAAAGAATGGAGCTAAAACATGGCGTGGAATCAGCCCGGTAATGACGGACAAGACCGCGATCCGTGGGGAAGCGGCAATAAAGGCAGCAACTCTGGCGGGAACAAAGGTGGTCGGAAACCTGGGGCTTATGATCTCGACGATCTCTTTCGTAAAATAGGCAGCAAGCTTGGCGGCGGCGGGAACAAAGGTGGTGGTGAAGGCAATAATAAACAGTCATCACCAATCAGCGGCCGTTTAGGTATTTTAGCACTTGCAGCGGTTGTCGTGGTATGGGCCGGTTCTGGCTTCTATACCATCAAAGAGAGTGACCGTGGCGTAGTATTACGTTTTGGTGAATATAGTGGCATCGTCGGACCAGGTCTGAACTGGAAACCAACGTTTATCGACCAAGTTGTCCCTGTGAACGTTGAAACTGTTCGTGAGCAAGCAACTAACGGCATGATGCTAACGTCTGATGAAAACGTGATTCGCGTTGAAATGAACGTTCAGTACCGTGTGACTGACCCAGCTCAATACTTGTTCAGTGTGACGAACCCTGACAACAGCCTGCGCCAAGCGTTAGATAGTGCTGTGCGTGGTGTTATTGGTCAATCTGCCATGGAGCAAGTATTGACTACGAATCGAGCCTTTATCCGTGATGTGACACAGAAAGAGCTTGAAGCGACAATTGCACCATACAAAATGGGTATTACTCTGCTGGACGTCAACTTCCAAGCGGCTCGTCCGCCAGAAGATGTAAAAGCGGCATTTGATGATGTAATCTCCGCAAGGGAAGAAGAACAAAAAACAATTCGTGAAGCGCATGCCTATCGAAACGAAGTTCTACCTCTCGCGAAAGGTAACGCACAGCGTATGATCGAAGAAGCTGAAGCTTATAAGGCGAGCGTCGTCTTTAAAGCCGAGGGTGAGGTCGCAAGCTTTGCGAAAATGTTACCTGAATATCGTGCAGCACCTGAAATTACCCGTGAACGTCTGTACATCGAAACGATGGAACGCGTATTAGGTAATACACGTAAAGTCATTGCGAACGATAAGAGTAACAGCATGTTAGTGCTGCCACTGGACCAGATCATGCGTGGAACCAATGGTAACGTCGCACCTGCGTCAAAATCGAATCCATCATCGGCAAGAATGACGAACTCCAATAATGGTTCATCATCCGTGGGTTCAGCACCTGCACAGCCAAACAGCCCTGTGCGTGGTGATGCAGTTAGAGTAGGGAGACAATAATCATGCGTAAGTCGTTTATTTTTATAGTGATTGCTGTTTTGGCAGTTGCCTACGCATCAATCTTTATTGTTCCACAAACTGAGCGTGGCATCGTTTTACGCTTTGGTAAAGTTCTGCGTGATTCTGAAAACAAACCGATCGTTTATGAGCCGGGTCTGCATTTCAAAGTTCCATTTATTGAAACTGTGAAAATGTTAGATGCACGTATTCAGACATTAGAAATCCAAGCTGACCGTTACCTGACAAGTGAAAACAAAGACTTAATGGTAGATTCATACCTGAAATGGCGTGTCACTGACTTTAGCCGTTACTATGTAGCGACTGGTGGTGGTAACCCATTCCAAGCAGAAACCCTGTTGAAACGTAAGTTCAGTGACCGTTTACGTTCTGAGTTTGGTCGTTTAAGTGTTAAAGACATCATCACTGATTCTCGTGGTCGTTTAACTGTTGATGTTCGTGATGCACTGAACAAAGGTACGGCAACCGACGAAGCGACTAAAGAAGCAGATGCAGCGATTGCAGATGCTGCGGCGCGCGTTGAAAAAGAGACTAACCTGAAGCCACTGGTTGTGAATGCGAACAGTATGGCGGCGTTAGGTATCGAAGTTGTCGACGTACGTATCAAGCGTATTGAATTACCAAATGAAGTTTCTGAAGCCATCTATGCACGTATGCGTGCAGAGCGTGAAGCGGTAGCACGTCAGCATCGTTCACAAGGTCAAGAAGAAGCAACTAAAATTCGTGCGGTAGCGGATAAGACGGTAACAGAGACACTGGCAGAATCAGAGCGTACTGCACTGACCCTGCGAGGTGAAGGTGATGCAATGGCGACAAAACTGTTTGCTGATGCATTCAACCAAGATCCTGAGTTCTATGCGTTCATTCGTAGCCTGCGTGCTTATGAGCAAAGCTTCAAAAGTGGTGATGACGTGATGGTGCTTAGCCCAGACACTGACTTCTTCCGCTTTATGAAAGCACCGACTAAGCTACGTGCAACGGATTAAATGATAAACAACTTAAGTTACGTGCAACGAACTTAAATTACTGTTAATCTAATAAAGAAAAGCCCGCTTCGGTGGGCTTTTTTTCGCCTGTCGTTTTAAGTTGCGGATTTTTCAGGGAAAATTTTAGCTGCTCAGGTTGAGGCAATTCACTTTGAGTCTACGACAGAAATAAAACTACCATTTTACTTGCTTTCTAGAAAAAAATTTTTGTAATGCCAAAATATCACTGGAACAGTTCATTTTTGATGGTAGAATTCATTTTTAAGCAACCGAGTGTATTTCGAAATGGGTAAGAACGTTGTCGTACTGGGCACCCAATGGGGTGACGAAGGGAAGGGCAAGATCGTTGACTTGCTGACAGAGCGTGCTAAATATGTAGTTCGCTATCAGGGCGGCCATAATGCTGGCCATACTCTTGTTGTAAACGGTGAAAAAACCGTTCTCCACTTAATTCCATCCGGTATTCTTCGTGAAAATGTCATCAGCATTATTGCTAATGGTGTTGTTCTTGCGCCTGATGCTTTAATGAAAGAGATGAAAGAACTGGAAGATCGCGGTGTTCCTGTTCGTGAGCGTTTACGTATCTCTGAAGCATGCCCTCTGATCCTGCCTTACCACATCGCATTAGATAATGCGCGTGAAAAAGCGCGTGGCGCAAAAGCGATTGGTACAACGGGTCGTGGTATCGGTCCTGCATACGAAGATAAAGTTGCTCGTCGTGGTCTGCGTGTTGGCGACTTATTCGATAAAGCAACCTTCGCTGTAAAATTAAAAGAAATCATCGATTACCATAACTTCCAACTGGTTAACTATTACAAAGAACCTGCGGTTGATTACCAGCAAACATTAGATTACATCATGTCTGTTGCTGATCTGCTGACTAGCATGGTAATTGATGTTTCTGATTTGCTCTATAAAGCACATCAGAAGAATGAATTAGTGATGTTTGAAGGTGCGCAAGGTACGCTGCTGGATATCGACCACGGTACTTATCCGTATGTAACTTCTTCAAACACAACGGCTGGTGGTGTTGCGACGGGTTCAGGCTTAGGTCCACGTTATGTGAACTATGTACTGGGTATCATCAAGGCTTACTCAACGCGTGTTGGTGCGGGTCCATTCCCAACTGAGCTGTTCGATGAAACTGGTGAGTTCCTGCGTGAGAAAGGTCAAGAATTCGGTGCAACTACTGGTCGTAAGCGTCGTACTGGTTGGTTAGACATCGTGGCTATCAACCGCGCGGTACAAATTAACTCTCTGTCAGGTTTCTGCTTAACTAAGCTGGATGTTTTAGACGGCTTAAAAGAAGTGAAAATCTGCGTAGGTTACCGTCGTAAAGATGGTACGGTGTTAGAAACTACACCTTTAGCAGCTGATGAGTGGGAAGGCTTAGAGCCAGTGTATGAAACTATGCCTGGTTGGAGCGAAACGACTTTTGGTGTTAAAGAAAGAGCGTTATTGCCACAAGCGGCTTTAGATTACATCAAACGTATTGAAGAACTGACGGGTATCCCAGTTGATATTATTTCAACGGGTCCAGACCGTTCAGAAACAATGATCCTGCGTGATCCGTTTGACGTTGAGTAATCACATGAACAGCGCTCACTAGGGCGCTGTTTTTTTAGCATTCCATGTTTCCTTCCGATAAATTCCCTTTTGATAAAACGCTAAAATTTCCACATAATACCTATAAAGTTGAACATTCTGTGCCATTGTAAGCATCTTTACGGGCAAGGATGGGCTAGACTGAAACTAAGGCGATATACTGTAGAAAATCGTTAAAAATGTACTTTATATGGTAGCCAGAAAACAAATATAACGAAAATGGCAGATAAGTATTTCACAACATATTTGTAGCGCCAAAAATTTTGAGGTGATTGTGCAGCTGACAAGTTTTACTGACTATGGGTTACGTGCCCTAATCTATTTAGCCGCCCTAGAAAAAGGGCAGATGACGAGTATAACTCAAGTTACTGAGGTATATGGGGTTTCTCGTAATCACATGGTTAAAATTATTAATCAGCTGAGTCACCTTGGCTATGTTAAAGCTACCCGTGGTAAAAATGGCGGGATCGCGCTAGGTCAACCGGCAGAATCTATTCGTATCGGTGATGTGGTCCGTGCATTAGAACCACTCACTCTAGTCAATTGTAGTGGAGAATTTTGTCATATTACGCCAGCTTGTCGCCTTAAAGGCGCTCTGCAAAAGGCAATACAACAATTTTTACAAGAACTAGATCAATATACGCTAGCGGATATGGTGAAAGACAATAGCCCGCTGTACCAATTATTGCTCGATTAATGTCTCAGTCATTTATCACTCTGATGACAATGGAGGTAACAATGTCAAACGATCCTTTTCAGGAAAGAGAAGCAGAAAAATATGAATCCCCAATTCCAAGTCGAGAGTTTATTTTAGATCTTTTATCTAAGCGAACAGCTCCCGCAAATCGTGAAGAAATTGCACAGCTACTCAATCTCTCTACCGAAGATGAATTGGAAGCATTACGTCGTCGCTTACGCGCGATGGAACGTGATGGTCAGTTAGTTTTCACTCGTCGTAAGTGTTATGCACTGCCAGAACGCCTTGACCTACTCAAAGGTAAAGTTATTGGTCACCGTGATGGTTATGGTTTCTTACGTGTTGAAGGCAAAAAAGAAGATTATTATTTATCTCAAGACGAGATGAAACGCGCCTTACATGGCGACGTTATTTTAGCCCAGCCTTATGGGCAAGACCGTAAAGGTCGTACCGAAGTGCGTGTGGTGCGTGTATTAGAACCGCGTAATAACCAAATTGTAGGTCGCTATTTTATTGAAGCTGGTATGGGGTTTGTCGTCCCTGATGATAGCCGTCTGAGCTTTGATATTTTGATTCCGAAAGACCAAACTTGCGGAGCCCGTATGGGGAACGTGGTTGTGGTTGAATTGGTGTCGAGACCGCAACGCCGTTCTCAAGCTGTTGGTAATGTGATTGAAGTCCTCGGAGAAACCATGGGGACGGGTATGGCGGTGGAAATCGCCTTGCGCACGCATGAAATTCCTCACTCTTGGCCACCACAAGTTGAAAAACAGGTTGCGGATTTCAGCGAGACAGTCCCCGAGTCCGCGAAAAAAGGGCGTGTGGATCTGCGCGATTTGCCATTAGTGACTATCGATGGCGAAGACGCTCGTGACTTTGATGATGCCGTGTACTGCGCACCGAAAAAAGGTGGTGGCTGGCGCTTATGGGTAGCGATTGCGGATGTGAGTTATTATGTACGCCCACAAACAGCCTTGGATACGGAAGCTTGTAGCCGTGGTAACTCCGTTTACTTCCCATCCCAAGTTGTTCCGATGTTACCGGAAGTCCTGTCTAACGGATTATGCTCGCTGAACCCAGACGTTGATCGCCTCTGTATGGTGTGCGAAATGACTGTATCAGCATCAGGAAAATTGTCGTCGTACAAATTCTATGAAGCCGTTATGAGCTCCCATGCGCGTTTAACTTACACAAAAGTATGGAAAATACTGCAAGGGGACGAAGAGTTACGCGAGCACTATAAAGCGTTGGTTCCGCATATTGAGCATTTGCACCAATTATACAAAGCCTTAGATGCGGCACGTATTGAGCGTGGTGCTATCTCATTTGAGTCTGAGGAAGCTAAGTTTATCTTCAACGCCGAGCGTCGCATTGAGCGTATTGAGCCAGTTGAGCGTAATGATGCACATAAATTAATTGAAGAGTGCATGATTTTAGCGAATATTGCAGCGGCGCGCTTTGTTGAGAAGAATGAAGAACCTGCATTATACCGAGTGCATGATCGTCCGAAAGAAGAAAGCGTCATGAACTTACGTTCTGTCTTCAGCGAGTTAGGTTTAACATTACCTGGCGGGATGAAGCCTGAACCAAAAGATTATGCTCAAGTGATGAACGAAGTGGCTGAGCGTCCTGATCATGAACTGTTACAGACCATGATTTTACGTTCAATGAAACAAGCGATTTATGATCCAGAAAACCGCGGTCACTTTGGTTTAGGTCTGAAATCCTATGCGCACTTTACCTCGCCAATCCGTCGTTATCCTGACTTAACTTTGCACCGTGGTATTAAATACTTACTGGCAAAAGAGCATGGTCATGGCGATAAGCGCTGGACAGAAACGGGGGGATGGCATTCCGATATGGACAGTATGCTCCAATTAGGTGAGCACTGTTCAATGACCGAGCGCCGTGCAGATGAAGCTACCCGTGATGTGGCAGATTGGTTAAAATGTGACTTTATGCAAGACCAAGTGGGTCAAGTATTTACTGGCTTGATCACGAGCGTTACTGGTTTTGGTTTCTTTGTTCGTTTAAATGACCTGTTTATTGATGGTTTAGTGCATATTTCTACCCTCGATAACGATTATTACCGTTACGATGCGGTTGGACAGCGCTTAATTGGTGAGTCTTCTAATACAACCTATCGCCTTGGTGATGAAGTTGAAATCCGCGTAGAAGCAGTTCACATGGATGAGCGCACGATTGATTTCGCGTTAATCTCAACGACGCGCAAAGCAAAAAATCCGGGTAAAACCACCCGTGATAAGATGAAGAAAGAAGTTAAAAATGTGACACGTTCCGCTCGTCGGAAAGGGGATGTGAGCAAAGAGAAAAACTTCGAACCTGATTCTGCATTTCGTCGTTCAGAGAAGAAAGGCAAAAAAGACGCAAAGCCTGAAGGAAATGGAAAAGGCAACGGAAACGGAAACGGTAAAGCTAAAAGCAAAAAGCCGTCAGATAAAACCAAAAAAATCAGTGCCAAGTTAAAAGCAAAACGCGTGGCTAAAAAATCCCAAAAACAAGAGGGATAAGCGCGTTTCATGATAAAAGGTGGCGGTGATCGTCACCTTTTGATTTTCAACCAATTTAATGTTCTCAACCTAAAAGATATTTATGAGCGAAATTATTTATGGCATTCACGCCGTGAAAGCCCTGCTTGAGCGTTCTCCGCAACGTATTAAAGAAGTCTATATTTTAAAAGGTCGTGAAGACCGCCGCCTGATGCCTATCGTTCATGAAATCGAAGCGTTGGGAATTGTGGTGCAAGTAGCAAATCGCCAATGGATGGACGCACAAACAGAAGGTGCGGTTCACCAAGGGATCATTGCGAAGGTGTTACCGGGAAAACAGTATCAGGAAGGGGATCTCCCAGATTTACTGGAAAGCACCGAATCGCCATTTTTGCTGATCCTCGATGGTGTTACTGATCCCCATAATCTGGGCGCATGTTTACGTAGTGCAGACGCTGCGGGCGTTCATGCAGTGATTGTCCCGAAAGACAAATCTGCTCAGCTGAATGCGACTGCAAAGAAAGTGGCGTGTGGCGCAGCGGAAAATGTTCCGTTGATCCGCGTAACTAACTTGGCAAGAACTTTGCGTTTGTTGCAAGAATATAACGTGTGGATTGTGGGTACTGCTGGTGAAGCTGGCCATAACTTGTATCAAAGTAAACTGACTGGTTCAGTTGCGTTAGTGATGGGCGCTGAAGGGGAAGGCATGCGTCGCTTAACCCGTGAGCATTGCGATGAGTTAATCAGCATTCCAATGGCGGGTTCAGTATCCTCCCTGAACGTTTCGGTGGCAACGGGCGTGTGCCTGTTTGAAGCAGTGCGTCAACGCATCACAAAATAATTTTTGCTTAATTTGTCCCCATCTCTTGAGTTTTTTATCTGGGATGGGTATAGTTACGCGTCAATTTTTTAGCCGCACTCAACAAGTTCCTTGCCTCCGCGGGCCGCGGTTAACCCAGACAGGAGGCTAATAATCCGTAAGGAGCAACTACTAATGCGTCATTACGAAATCGTTTTTATGGTCCATCCTGACCAAAGCGAACAGGTTCCGGGCATGATCGAGCGTTACAGTGCTGTTATCACTAACGCACAAGGTCAGATTCACCGTCTGGAAGACTGGGGCCGTCGTCAACTGGCTTACCCAATCAACAAACTGCACAAAGCTCACTATGTTCTGCTGAACGTAGAAGCTCCACAGGAAGCGATTGATGAGCTGGAAACTAACTTCCGCTTCAACGATGCCGTTATCCGCAGCATGGTTATGCGCTTAAAACACGCAGTAACAGAAGCTTCTCCAATGGTCAAAGCCAAAGACGAACGTCGTGGCCGTGACATGTCTGATGATTATCAAGACGAAGAAGCAGAAGAAACTGGGGATTCTGAAGAGTAATTGCTCAGGTGATCACTAATCGTCTGGTGCTGACAGGCACAGTCTGTAAAGCGCTGATTCGAAAAGTGAGTCCGTCCGGCATTCCTCATTGCCAGTTTGTTTTAGAACATCGTTCTGGACAACAGGAAGCAGGAATGTCACGGCAAGCATGGTGCAGAATGCCCGTCATTGCCAGCGGACAAACCTTACAAACCCATACTCACAGTATAACGGTCGGCAGTCTGATTACTGTTACAGGTTTCATTAGTACCCATCAGGGACGTAATGGAATCAGTAAATTAGTCTTACATGCCGAGCAGATTGATTTGATAGATTCTGGAGACTAGCCATATGGCACGTTATTTCCGTCGTCGCAAGTTCTGCCGTTTCACAGCGGAAGGCGTTCAAGAGATCGACTATAAAGATATCGCAACGCTGAAAAACTATATCACTGAAAGTGGTAAAATTGTACCAAGCCGTATCACCGGTACTCGTGCAAAATATCAACGCCAGCTCGCTCGTGCTATCAAGCGCGCTCGCTACCTGTCTCTGTTACCATACACTGATCGTCATCAGTAATTGGTACAGTCCATTAACGACTAATAGAGGATAAGGTAATGCAAGTTATTCTGCTTGATAAAGTAGCTAACCTAGGTAGCCTGGGTGACCAAGTTAACGTTAAATCGGGCTACGCTCGTAACTTCTTAGTACCACAGGGCAAAGCTGTTCCTGCGACTAAGAAAAACGTTGAATTCTTTGAAGCTCGCCGCGCTGAACTGGAAGCTAAATTAGCTGACGTTCTGGCAGCAGCACAGGCTCGTGCAGCAGCTATTACTGCTCTGGGTTCTGTTACTCTGGCTTCTAAAGCTGGTGACGAAGGTAAACTGTTCGGTTCAATCGGTACTCGTGACATCGCTGACGCAATCACTGCGGCTGGCGTTAAAGTTGCGAAAAGCGAAGTTCGCCTGCCAAACGGCGTTCTGCGTACTACTGGTGACCACGAAGTTCACTTCCAGTTACACAGCGATGTGTTCGCAGAGCTGAACGTTATCATCGTTGCTGAGTAATCAATAATGATGATAGTTGCCATCGTTAATTCGGTGGCACAAAAAAACACCGGTAATCCGGTGTTTTTTTATATCTAGAATTTGAAGAACTTACTGATTTACCGAACACTGATAATCCAGTAACTCCCCCGTACTGCCTAAATTCAATTGCCAAACATCCATACGATTCGCTAATAATACCATCGAACCATCTTTCAGCTCCGTCACCGCCAGTCCATAGTTCCCCATGCTGTCGTTGTGCGCTTGCACATACTCATTTAACTGCTTGAAAGGGCTTGTTTGCTTATCTAACTTTTTCGCCCAATATTCATGCCCTTCCAATTGCACAGGAAAAACATGCCACTCAGATTTAATCGCATCCGCATGTTGGTTAACTAGCTCAATAACCTGCGGTTTTAGACAAGCAATATGGATATGAAGTTGATCTTGGGAACGCCCATATTGTGAATTAATCGCTAAGGCGAGTTTATCATCGCTAATAGCGGGTTGACCCGCAGGGCTAACACTCTCACGCTCATTCCAAGCGAGCGTAAAATAATCAGGGCTATTGTCTTCAAGTAATAAAGGGGATTCGATACCACTGACTTTATCGGTTGGCAGTACCAAATTATGCACTGGACCTTTTTTATCTTTGAACAGAACATAGCGCTGGTCTAAATCAACCTTTAGACAAGATGGATTACGTTGTTCGGCGTTATCGATAGCAATACATTGTTGGTTAATGATATTCCACAGCCCATCGGCGTGGTATTTAATCCATGAAATGTAACCAATGACTCCAAGAAGGAGAAGTAAAATGATGGCGCCAATGATTTTTATCAGCTTTTTTTTGCAGGTATTGTTATTTTTCTGCATAGATTTTCCTGTTCTTTTCCCTGTTTAACCATTAAGTGTAATAAAGAACAGTGATTATACGTAGTTTATGGTGAGAGACGTCATCAAATAACGTCTCCATTGAATTTTTATTCTGAAAATAAAAGAAAAGTCGGCGTATTGTATAAAATTCCCGACGTTAAAAGATAAATTAAGGTGTTCGGTAGTAGCTTCCATCGCTTAAGCGCGTAAAACTGTACGTTTGACCATTGGCGGCGGTGATCTCCAACTGCTGAACTTCACCTTTTGTATTCGCTTTTAAACGAACCTTTTGCCCTTGTTGTAAGTTACTAAGGGGTTTCTCTGCACCTTCAACTTTTGCCATGATGAACGCATCATTTGCCTGCAAATTATTATCACGAAATAGCTGAGCTAAGGTTTTTCCTTTTTGAACGCGATAATTTTGCCATTCATTGGCAGAAGGTCGAGTTGCTGTTGGTTGTGAAGGCTGTGTTGCTGGCGGTGTAGTTGTCGGGGCTTGTTGTGTAGATTGAGCTGTTTCTGGCTGTTCTTGAATAATTTCAGGTTCACTGGGCAGTGATGGCGAATTATTGGTAGAGGTGGCTGTCGATTGCTCAGGTTGTGACAGAACCGTATCAGGTATTGGATTAGACTGTGAAGCTGGAGGAATCACAATAGGCTGGTTTGGTATGTTGTCATCCTTGTTTTGCACTGTATTAGACTTATCGCTAGCTGGCCAAAAAATGGCAGCGATAATAATGAGCGCTAAAATCGCAATCCCATAACGATGAAAAGTGGATAGTCTCAGCATGACCCCTCCTATATTTGAGGAATAATAAATCACAGACGTTTTAACGCATACTAGCACTATTTATGAGTAACTTAACAAGTTAAAGGTTAATTTAGGAGAACACTGAATAATTTATGCAGTTTTATTCTTCTGTTATCGGGTTTAGGTTTACCCATAAGAGATGGGCTGTTATCCTTGGTTTTTCTCAAAAAATGAAATGGGTATTTTCATGGCAAACCAAAACTTTGATTCAGTAGAAGCTCAAGCGAGCTACGGCATTGGTCTACAAATTGGGCAACAGTTATTAGAATCAGGACTGGAAGGTTTAGTTCCAGACGCAATTTTAGCAGGTCTGACTGATTCTTTAGAAGGTAATATGCCTTCAGTGCCAGTCGAAGCACTGCACAAAGCATTGCGTGAGATGCACGAGCGTGCAGATGCGGTTCGCCAAGAACGTCAAAAAGAGCTGGCAGTAGAAGGTCAAAAATTCTTAGATGAAAATCAAAAGAAAGATGGCGTATCAACCACTGAATCTGGTTTGCAATTCTCTGTGATCAACCAAGGTGAAGGTGCAATTCCTACACGTTCTGATCGTGTTCGCGTGCATTATACTGGTCGTTTAATTGACGGTACTGTATTTGATAGTTCCGTACAACGTGGTCAACCTGCAGAGTTCCCAGTGAGCGGTGTAATCCCTGGTTGGATTGAAGCACTGACTCTGATGCCTGTAGGATCTAAATGGGAATTATACATTCCTCATGAATTAGCTTACGGTGAGCGTGGTGCTGGTGCATCTATTCCTCCGTTCAGCACCCTCGTTTTTGAAGTTGAGTTACTGGAAATTTTATAATTTTCTGACCGACTTACAGAAAAGAATAATAGCCTCATGAGTTTGCTATTTTGGCATAGCTAATGAGGCTTTTTTATTAGCGTAAGTATTCAGCCCTTGTTACTCTTGATAACGTCATGTCATAAGGGGAAATAAAATGCGTCAGCAGCTATGTAACCTTGCCCGAGAAGCGGGTGATGCCATCATGAATATCTACAATGGTCATGCACCATTGCAAGTTGAACATAAGCAAGATGATTCTCCCGTAACGGCTGCGGATATTGCCGCTCACCAAATTATCAACGCGGGGCTTTTGCGTTTGACTCCGGATATTCCCCAGCTTTCTGAAGAGGATCCACCGGAATGGTCGGTACGTCGCCACTGGCAACGTTATTGGCTTATTGACCCTCTTGATGGAACAAAAGAGTTTATTAATCGTAATGGCGATTTCACGGTCAATATTGCTTTGATCGAAAAAGGTATTCCTGTCATGGGGGTTGTTTTTGCTCCAGCAAAAGGGCTGATGTATTACGCCGAAAGGGAACAAGCGTGGAAGGAAGAGAATGGACAAGTACAGCGTATTCACGTTAAACCCGCGCTCCCCCCAGTGGTTGTTATCAGTCGTTCTCATCAAGATCCTCAATTGATAGCATACTTATCTCAATTGCCGGAGCACTGTACGGTCGAGATTGGTTCATCACTGAAATTTTGTTTAGTCGCTGAAGGTCGCGCTCAGTTATATCCACGTTTTGGACCGACTAATATCTGGGATACAGCCGCAGGACATGCAGTGGCATTAGGAGCAGGGGCGAGCGTGGTGGATTGGCAGGGAAATACACTGGATTATTCACCGAGAGAGTCTTTTTTGAACCCCGGTTTTGAATGCCGATAAATAACCCGATAATAAAAAGTCGGGCAGTGTAATCTACCCGACTTAATGGAACAAACTTGATACTTAGTTATCTAACTGTAGCACTTTAGCGGTTGCTGCTCGGATATCTAAGCATGCCTTAGCATCCTGTTTTAAATCAATACCATAAGTTGGAATGATGTTCTTCAGGCGTGCTTCCCAGCCATCTGCGGAGAGCTGATCCGCGAAGCAAGTTTTCAAGACATTGAGGGCGATAAAGGCAGCGGTTGATGCGCCAGGTGATGCGCCCATTAATACGGTGAACGATTTATCTGCACTTGTAATCAGCTCAGTACCGAACTCCAATACGCCTTTTTTCACAGGATCTGGCTTAATGATCTGTACGCGCTGACCTGCAACCACTTCTTTCCAATCTTCATGTTGAGCATCAGGGTAGAATTTTTGCAGCATAGCAAATTGGTGTGCAGAGGTTTGCAACACTTGTCCCACTAAATATTCAGCAAGTGACCAATCGTCTTTAGCGATAGCCAGCATTGGCTCGATATTGTCCAGTCGAATGGAATCGAAAAGATCTAAGTAAGAGCCGTGCTTTAAGAACTTGCTAGAGAAACCGGCATAAGGTCCGAACAGTAGTGAGCGCTTTCCACCAATAATACGGGTATCTAAGTGAGGAACCGACATCGGTGGCGAGCCTTTGTCTGCTTTACCGTACACTTTCGCGTGGTGGCGAGCGGCAATTTTTTCATCGTCACAACGCAACCAAATCCCGCTAACAGGGAATCCGCCGTAACCTTTACCTTCAGGAATGCCTGATTTTTGCAGTAGTTCAATAGCACGTCCACCTGCACCGACAAACACGAATTTAGCGGACGTGATGGTTTTTTCGTGAGTGACAAGGTTCTTCACTTCTACGTTCCAGCGCCCATCAGGAGTCTGTTTTACATCAATAACTTCATGTTTATAGTGGAGAGAGAAACCGCTCTGTTCACTCAATTGTGCCATCAGTAAATGGGTTAAGGCGCCGTAATCGACATCTGCCCCTGTGATAACGCGAGTGACTGCAATTTTGTCATTAGGATCACGACCTTCAACGACTAATGGCGCCCACTCATCAATCTGTTTTAGATCATCACTGTATTCCATATTTTGGTAGCAGTGATGGGCAGACATCTGGCGGAAGCGTTGCTGTAGGAATTTAATGTTGTCTGCGCCAGACACAAAGCTCATGTGCGGGCATGGGTGGATAAAGTCCCGTGGATTTTTAATTTTTCCTTTGGTGACTAAGTAGGACCACAGCTGGCGAGACAGGTCAAATTCGGTATTTACTTCAAGGGCTTTGCTGATATCAACCGTTCCGTCAGGATTTGGTGGCGTATAGTTCATTTCACAGTTTGCAGCATGACCTGTACCTGCGTTGTTCCATGGATGAGAGCTTTCTTGTGCACAGTCATTCAGTCTTTCGAATACAGCAAGAGTGAGATTAGGCTCCAACTCTTTAAGAAACGTACCGAGTGTTGCACTCATGATCCCAGCGCCAATTAGCGCGATATCAACATTTTCTGTAATGGGTTTTGTCATGGAAATACCTATTTTTTATTGGGAGTGAAACACAAATCGGTGCCTTCTTGATACACCACATAGGCGCGTCTCCAAGGTTCATCACCAATCAGACGCCATTTATGCCCTGTTCCAGTATTGTCTTGAGCCAGCAAGATATCGCCTGGCTTAATAATAAATGTTGAGCCATCTTTAGTTTCGAACTCTAATGTGCCCGTGAGCGTGATGACATAACGAGGAACGGGGTCTTTGTGCCAGTCCCAAGAGCCGCCCGAAACTGTTTCACGAAACGTGAGCTCATTGACGGCAATGACAGGGCTTTGGTCATCTCCACGAGCGACACCATTAAGCTCAACAGTGCCTTCTTCAAATAGAGAATTACCATCTTCACCTGTCCACATACGAATACAACGGATCATCTTATTTAGCTCCTAATAATATTGCGTAATAACTAAGATAATGTTCAGTGTTTCGATTTTTACCTTAACGAGAAAAAATAGTTAAATTTAGAAAATATGATGTCTTCAAATCTAAAGTTTTTTAATGATAAGGTCAAAGTTAATATTTTTAAGTTGAAGAGTGTTATTGAAAAAACACTATTTTGATTTTTTTTTGATGATTGTTTTTGGATGAGTTGGTTTGATATATTTTTGATTAAAATCAACGCGATAAAAGATAATACTTTTTTGATTAAATAAACTCTATTTTATTCTTTTTATTATCATGTTGTGATGCTCAACAATAGAGAGTGTAATAAATTGTAATGTATAAAAAATAAATGAATAAAATAGAAAAATAAAGGGTAAAGAAGTCATTTAGTGATGTTTATATAGTGCTCTCTAAAATAGTCAGGGTAAAAAGGATATTTTTACCCTTTACGGATTAATTACTTTTTGGGTTTAGAATTCCGCTTAAAGCAAGATGTTGAATAAGCATGATAGTTTTACCATCCATGATCTCCCCATGTTTGATGGCAGCAAGTGCATCAGGAAATGACCATTCCATGACTTCAATATCCTCACCTTCATCAGCCAGCCCACCGCCTTCACTTTGGCGATCTTTATCGCTGTATTGTGCAATATAAAAATGCAGTTTTTCAGTGACTGAACCGGGACTCATAAAAGCTTCAAATACTTTTTCGAGATTATCGATTTTATAGCCAGTTTCTTCTTCTGCTTCAGCAATAATTCTGGCTTCTGGAGATGACCCTTCCAGTAATCCCGCTGCGGCTTCAATAAGTAATTGTTTATATCCGGAAACGTACATCGGCATACGGAATTGGCGGATCAGAATAATGCTATTTTTGGCTTTGTTATATAGCAAGATCACGGCGCCATCACCACGATCATACACTTCACGCTCTTGCTTCTGCCAAGTGCCATCGTGTCGCTGTAGTTCATAGGTATATTTTTTAAGTATATACCAGTTATCTGACAGTAATTTTTCGCTGATATTCCTAACGTGAGGTTGTTTCATAAATAAGTGCAAGCAGAGACAAGGTAAAGATAATCTAGCACTATAAACAGAGAGGGGAAATAGGCATCAAATAGCAAAAAGCCAGCAAGGTTTATTTGCTGGCTTTTTGTGAGGGTAAACTATTTAATGATTTGCAGCTGTTTCACATCAATTTCTTTTGAGTTCCAATCTTTATCAACTTCACCACGAATTTCGATTTTATCCTTCGGTGTTACATTCACACCATTGAAGCGTTTTTGGCTAATTTCGACGGTAATGGTGCCAGTACCATCGGTAAATTCGTAATGTTTTTTATCCAGTTGTTTGACGAGGTTTCCGCGTAAAACAACCCAGCTATTGTCTGATAATTCAAGCGCTTTAGCGACGGTAGTTTCACTTGCATTAGGACCACTAAATCCGCCATCTTGGGTTTTCATGGTGTCGGTGTTGGTGGTGTTGGCAATTTCACCAGGACCTGAAAAACCACCAGTAGCAGCGAAAACAGGGGCAGTAGCAAGTGCAGCGATTAAAGTGATTAAAGGTAATTTTTTCATTTTTGTTTCTCCATGAGTAACCAGAAATTTGGTCTATGGGATGTATTTAACCAAGTAAATCTTAACAGGATCTTAAGAACTCAAATTAATTAAATATATTTTTAATTTGGGCAATCACCACTGGTCATCGTGAATTGAATAAGATAAATATAACAATATTCGATGTGGAGGTTAACTATGCGTATTTTATTAATAGAAGATGATCGACTTATTGGCGATGGATTAAAGGTGGGTTTAACCCAATTGGGATTTACCCTCGATTGGTTTATGGATGGTAAACAAGGTCAGCAAGCTTTGTTTGATGCCCCTTATGATGCCGTAGTACTGGATCTCTCTCTTCCTCATATCGATGGTATGGATATTTTGAAATTTTGGCGTAAGCAAGGGCGCGATGAACCTGTATTGATTTTAACGGCTCGCGATGCGCTTGAACAACGGGTGAATGGACTACAACAGGGAGCAGATGATTATCTGTGTAAGCCTTTTGCATTGGCAGAGGTTGCTGCTCGCTTACAAGCACTGATTCGTCGGCGCAGTGGGCAGCTCTCTCCAACCTTGGTGCATGGCGATGTGGAGATGGACCCTTTAGCGATGACCGTGACTTATCAAGGAAAACCCGTACAGTTAAAGGGTAAAGAACTGGCATTATTGTCTCTGTTTCTACATAACCCGAAAAAGGTACTGTCCCGTAGTGCAATAGAAGAAAAGTTATATAACTGGGATGAGGAAGTATCTAGCAACTCAGTTGAGGTACATATTCACCATTTACGGCGTAAATTAGGCAGCAAATTTATTCAAACAGTTCATGGTATTGGCTATCGACTGGGTGATGAAGAATGAAAACATTCAGTTTAAGACTCAAATTGACGTTAATGTTATTGCTCCTTGCCGTCATGACATGGGGAATTGCGAGCTCTCTTGCGTGGTATCAAACTTATAAAACCATTAACGAATTGTTTGATACTCAACAAATGGTATTTGCAAAACGCTTGTCAGTGCTACCAACGGATATCGATTTACCCCAAGCATCATTGAGTAAAACTAAGCGATTATTACGAAAAAATCGAGGTAGCCAAGATGATGACGCGCTGGCATTTGCGATTTTTACACCAAGTGGAGAGATGGTCCTGAATGATGGAGATAATGGACGCAAAATTGAGTTCCAATTTACTCGTGAAGGATTCAGTGAAGGCACACTGAAAGGTAGTGATGATGAGTGGCGTTTTGTTTGGCTAAAATCTATAGATAATCAATATATTATTGCAGTTGGGCAAGAATGGGAATATCGCCAAAGTATGGCTAACAGTATTATGCTTTCCCAGTTAATTCCGTGGCTGGTGGCATTACCTATTATGTTGATAGTCTTTTTGTGGTTGCTCACTCGAGCATTAAAACCGCTGCGGGATGTAGCAAAACAGTTACGACAAAGAAAGCCGGATGAGCTGAGCCCTGTCATGGTACCGACGATTCCCAGCGAGGCTAAGCCAATCTTGGATTCCCTTAATGGATTATTTGCCAAAATAAACCAAATGTTTGTGCGTGAGCGGCAGTTTACCTCTGATGCTGCCCATGAGTTACGTAGCCCGCTTGCTGCACTGAAAGTACAAACGGAAGTGGTACAAATTGCAGGAAGCGATGAGGCTATTCGTCAGCATGCGGTCGCGAATCTCTCGGAAGGTATTGATCGAGCAACTCGACTGGTCGATCAACTATTGACGTTATCTCGCCTAGAATCGTCTAACCAGTTGGACAATGTGGGGGAGGTGAGCTGGTCAGACTTAATTGAGCAAGCGGTAAAAGAGAGTGAGCGGGAAGCGCAGCAAAATCAGGTGACTTTGGATGTATCGATTATCGAAACACCGCCACCTTTTAAGGGGCAAGCGCTTTTACTGTCCGTATTGCTAAGAAATCTGCTTCATAATGCCATTCGTTATGGTAAGCCATCGGGTAAGGTGGAGATCAACTTATATCGCCATTATTTAGAAGTAAAAGATGATGGTGCTGGGGTATCTTCTGAAGTGCTGGCTCGTTTAGGTGAACGTTTTTATCGACCGCCGGGACAAGAAAAAACAGGCAGTGGTTTAGGCTTATCAATTGTTAAACGTGTGGCTCAGTTGCACCATCTTAATGTGACATTTAATAATGTTACTGAAGGTGGATTCTGTGTAACTATTCATTGGAATGAATAATTTTGTTTGTTTTATGCGTAATACTGCATAGAATTGCCGCGGAATAATCGACTGTTTTTACATCTTATTGGGATGTGATTTTGCGGTAATATCCACTGAAATTTGATCATGATAAACGAAATTTCTGTGCGCAGGCTCATTTTTGCGCACAGAAAAATATCGCATGCCTATGATACACAAAACCTTATCGGTTCACTTATTGTTTTCCTAATTCTGCGACAATTACGCTAATCGCTTTATTAATTTCTTGTGGAGTGAGCGCGCCATCTTTATAAAATAAAACATTACCTTGTTTGTTGAGAATAATAATGGCAGAACTTTCTGGTGCAAGGCTCCATGCATTCTTCACTACGCCATCGCTGTCTATTATGAATTGGGAGTAAGGAAACTCCTTTTTACTGTCTTCTACGCTGTTTTTGACAAAAACACCTGTACCGAACATGGCATCATCAGTATTGATAATGCTGGTGGTTTGATATTTATCATGAGGGAACTTAGCTTGCTTAATAGCTTCAATAAGTGGGGCATTGAGCTCCTTGGCTGATGAGCGCCCAGCGATATGTTGGATAGTGCGGACTTTGCCCGCAAGTTGTTGGCTCTTCCATGGCTGATAATCGAACTTACCTGCGTTATCTAACAGGAGCTCACCTTTATCGGTAACGGTCACGGCAGGGACGGGTTGGTTTAATTGAATGTTAATGGCAAATCCTGTTGAAGATAAACCGAGTAAGCAGGCTAATAAGAACAGTTTTTTGATCATAAAAAGTACCTTTAGAAATCATTGTCGTTGTTGTGTAGGGTGGGGATTTCAGGTGTTGCTAGTTATAGCATAGCTCATCGGATGAGTGGTAAGGCAAAAATTAACAAACTGATAAAATTCAGCATAAAAAGGAGGTTTTGGGTGAATTTAACAGAGTATTGACAATGTCATGTTATGTCAGCATTTTGAATAAAATTGCAATTCTAGAACCAAAAAAAATTTTCTAGTCTATGATTACTGAACGGTATGCAGTGGGATATCGTCAGAACAACATGGAGATTCGTTCTAATGAAAATTTTTAAGCATTATAACCCATCGAAAATTGCTCTTTATGTGAAAACATTATTCAGAGGTAGGCTCTACATTAAGGATTTTGGAGCTTTCGAATTCAATAATGGAAAAATTTTACCACCCAAAGTGAGCGATAAAACCCATTACAATGTAATGAATGAAGTGAACAAGCAAGTGGTGCTATTACGAGCTGAGTTGGGCTAGAAAAGAGATTAGCTAGTTAAGTGTTCGGCTAATAATTTTCAAGCACTGTAGAATAACAACGCCACATTCAGTGGCGTGTTCGTTCTAAAGTAGAAGTAACAAAAACGGCTTGGCGACTAGTGTTTATCTGATGAGTGTGATGTATCGTTAGCCGTTTTATTGTTTTCAGTCCCCGCCTGAATCACAACTGCTGATGGCGTATTTGTAATACGTGTTACTAGCAGTTGGTCAATCTTGTAGTTATCAATATCGACCACTTCAAATTTGTAGCCTGCGTATTTTACAAAATCCGTCCGCTTCGGCATTTTTCTTAAGCGGTACATCATAAAGCCAGCGATGGTTTCATAGTTGCTGAAATCTGGGAATTCGTCGATATCCAAGATACGTTGCACGTCCTCAATCGGCGTACCTCCGTCAACTAACCATGAGTTTTCATCACGGGTAATAATTTGCTCTTCTTGACCTGGACCAATTAAGTCGCCCATCAGGGTGATCATCACGTCATTGATGGTGATAATCCCCATCACTAAGGCGTATTCATTCAAAATGACGGCAAAATCAACGCCACTGGTTTTAAAGGCTTCTAAGGTATCAGACAGTGATAAGGTATCCGGAATCATTAACGTGGTTTGGATATGCACGCCTTCACGTAAACTCAGGCTTTGACCATTCAGTACACGGTTAAGTAGCTCTTTGGAATCTACATAACCAATCACATGGTCAATATCCCCAGCACAAACTAAAAACTTCGAGTGTGGCTGTGTGGAAATTTTATGCTTGATGCTCTCTTCTGATTCATCTTTATCAAAGAAAATAATACTTTCTCGCGGGGTCATCGCGGAAGGCACAGTACGTGACTCAAGCTCAAATACGTTTTCGATCAGCTCGTGTTCTTGCTTACGTAAAACCCCAGCGACGGCACCAGCCTCTACAACAGCAAAGATATCATCAGAGGTAATGTCTTCGTTACGTGCTATCGGTAATTTAAACAGTTTGAAAATTAAGTTAGCTAAGCCGTTAAAGAACCACACGAGTGGGCTTAAAACGACTAGGCAGAAACGCATTGGGTTAACAATACGTATCGCAATTGCTTCTGGCTTCACCATGCCAATGCGTTTTGGTGTTAAGTCAGCGACTAAAATAAATAAGCTGGTAACGATGGTAAATGACAGAATAGATGCAGCTTGCTGTGCCCATACAGGGGATAAGAATTTGATAAATAGCTCTTGCAGCGCAGGAGAGAATGCGGACTCACCAACAATACCGGCTAAAATTGCGACGGCGTTTAAACCAATTTGCACTACGGTAAAAAACATGCCCGGCATTTCTTGGAGTTTGAGAACGCGAGCTGCGTTAACGTTACCTTCATCTGCCATTAATTTTAATTTAATGCGGCGAGAGGCTGCCAATGAAATTTCAGACAGCGAAAAAAATGCGCTAATTGCACATAGTAAAAGAACGATCAGTAAACTGTTTAGCATAAATTATCCAACCCTCTAGGTAGTGAATCGTCACTTATTGAAATCCTAAAGGCAATGTAAGGGTATTCCATTTCAATATTAATTAGCGCCTTAGCGCGGTGGGTATCGCGCTAAGTATAGCACTAGCCTATTTTATCTGGCTATATATTCGTCATTATAAAATTATTTAGGCAGGTAAGCAGACGCCAATCCCTCCCAGCCCACAATAACCATTTGGATTTTTATACAGATATTGCTGGTGGTAATCCTCCGCAAAATAGAATGTATCAAGTGGACGAATTTCTGTTGTGATTGGGCGATGGTCCTGCTTTTCAGCCATAGCGTGTTGATACGCATCACGAGTTTGTACCGCTTGTTGGTACTGTTCATCTGACACCGTATAAATAGCAGAACGATATTGCGTGCCAATATCATTACCTTGACGCATACCTTGTGCCGGATCGTGGTTTTCCCAGAATAGTGCGAGCAATTGTGCAAAACTGATTATTTGCGGATCAAAAACCACTCGTACGACTTCAGTATGCCCTGTTAGTCCAGTACACACCTCTTCATAGGTTGGGTTCAGAGTTACGCCGCCACTATAACCTGCGGATGTGGAGAAAATTCCCGTTTGTTGCCAAAATAATCGCTCCACGCCCCAGAAGCAACCCATTGCAAAATAAGCAATTTCCATATTCTTAGGAATAATCTCAATCGAATGATGGGTCACCGCATGATAAGGTGACACTTCCATTGATGTGTGACGACCAGGCAGTGCCTGAAATTCATTATCGAGCTGAAATTGATTAAAAGTCATAACGATTCCTAAATACACTCAGTATAGAAATAAAGTAAAAATTGGGATAAAAACTTGTATCAGTGGCTTATTTTACTCAAAATAAGTCGTTGCTGAGTAATAAGTCAAATTGTCTATCACCCTAGGAGCAGGCGTGTCGAAATATCTTACCCTTTGTGCAGTATGCCTAACAACGGCGGTACCTGCAGCATTTGCTGCGAACCTACGCCTTAATATTGAAGGGCTTGAAGGGCAACTCAATCAGAATGTCCGTATTCAACTTTCTAATATTTCACAAGATGAAGTGGTTGCAAATGGGCGTTTTCGTGCTCGAGTAGAAAAAGCGATTCGTGAAGGGTTAAAACCGCTGGGTTATTATGATCCTACGGTGGAATTTAGTTATGAAGAAAAAACGCCACCGGCTCGTTCAATATTAACCGCTAAGGTGTTGCCAGGTGAACCCATTCTTCTTCAAGGGGTTAATGTGGTACTCGAAGGTGGGGCGAAAACAGATCCTGATTACGCCAGTATGATTAAAAAAAATACACCTAAATATGGCATCATCCAAAATGATGGTGAGTATGAAGACTTCAAAGGTAAATTTAGCAGCTTAGCTATCCGTAAAGGGTATTTCGATGCCATGATGGAAAAAAGTCAGCTAGGCATTTCTGTTGATCATCATGCCGCGTATTGGGATTTTGATTTTAACAGTGGTGAGCGCTATCGCTTTGGTAAATTAACCTTTGAAGGCTCTCAAATCCGCGAGGATTACCTCAAAAATCTGTCTCCTTTTAAAGAAGGGGAATATTACACTTCTGAACAGCTTGCGGAGTATAACCAACGGTTGGCTTCTACGGGATGGTTTAGCTCTGCAATAGTGACCCCGAATATTCAAAAAGCGCGTGAGGAACACACGGATTTATTACCAATGGAAGGCATCATGAGCCCTAGAGCTCAAAACTTCTTAGAGCTCGGTGGTGGCTATGCGACGGATGTTGGTCCTCGTGTCAAAGCAACATGGAATAAGCCGTGGATTAACTCTCGCGGGCAAAGCCTAACATCGAATATTAGCCTGTCACAGCCAGAACAAGTTATTGATGCTAGCTATAAAATCCCACTCAAAGCGAATCCTCTGGAACAGTATTATGCGGTTCAAGGGGGCTTTAAACGTACGGATTTAAATGATACGCAAGCCAACACCACGACATTGAACGTTTCGCGTAACTGGGATTATTCAAGCGGATGGCAATATGGCGTGAATATGCGCTGGATGCTCAGTAACTTTACTCAAGCCGATGTCACCAATACGACCATGTTGCTGTATCCGGGCGCAAATGTGAGCCGAATTCGCCAGAAAGGCGGCGTAATGCCAACGTGGGGTGATAGTCAACGTTATTCTATTGATTATTCGAATAAAATCTGGGGGTCGGATATCGACTTCCTCGTTTTACAAGCCAAAAATGTGTGGATTCGAACGCCGTGGGAAGGGCATCGATTTATCGTGCGCGGTAATGTGGGTTGGATTGAAACTAACAACTTTGACAAAGTTCCACCTGACTTACGTTTCTTCGCAGGGGGTGACGGTAGTGTTCGCGGTTATGGCTATCAAAAGATTTCTCCAGAAGATAGCAGTGGCAAGTTAACAGGGGCATCCAAGCTAGCCGTCGGTTCCGTTGAATATCAATATAACTTCACCGGAAATTGGTGGGGAGCCACGTTTATCGATAGTGGTGAAGCGGTTGATGATTTTAAAAACAGTGATTTTAAAACGGGTGCAGGTGTTGGTATCCGTTGGGTATCTCCAGTTGGACCGATTAAATTGGATTTAGCTAAGCCTATTGGCGATCCAGATAATAATAAAATTCAGTTTTACATCGGATTGGGGACAGAACTATGAAATGGATGAAATGGCTAAAATGGATTGCAATCACCCTTTTATTATTGTTAGTTCTGGTCGTTAGCGCTCTATATTGGGTATTAGGAACAAAGTCAGGTTTGCATTTTGCATTGAATTCAGCCACGCGTTTTGTGCCTGAGCTCACTATCGGTTCGATTGAGGGTGATATTAATGATTTAACGCTCTCAGGTGTAAAATATCAGATGCCAGGTGTGGATGTGGATGCGAAAAAGATCCACCTAGCATTACGTTTGAAATGCCTGACCAGCCGTGAAGTTTGTATCGATGATTTATCAACAGAAAGTGTGATGGTCAATGTAGATACCAGCCAGTTTCCTCCCTCGGAAGAGACTCCACCATCAGAGCCTTTAACTGAGCTAAACGCACCTTTGACGATTCGTCTTATGCAACTGGCACTGGTTGATACCCATGTTAATGTAGATGGCACCGTTATTGACCTCGACAAGTTCGCGACAGGGATTACATGGCAAAAAAGAGCCATTGAAATCACCCCGACTGATATTATTAATTTAGCAATAAGCCTGCCTCCGAGTGAACCAGCTGCAGAAGTCAAACCTGCTGAACCTGTCGTACCTGAAGGTGAGCAGCAATCACTTGGTGATCAGCTTAAGGCATTATTCTCTAAACCGTTATTAGCGGATCTTCCTGAAATTATCCTGCCTGTTGATTTGAACGTTGAGGGGATCCATGCCTCTAATTTCCAGTTGAAAGGCGATACGGACATTACGATTAACAACCTGAATTTGCAGTTAGAAAACACAGGGCAAAATGTTTTATTGAAACAGCTGAAAGTAAATGCACCTCAAGGGGATGTTGCCGTTTCAGGATCCATTTCACTGCAAGAAAAATGGCCTGTCGCATTGTCTGTGATTGGTGAAAGCCGCTTTGAAGATTTAAATGGGCAAAAAGTCGATTTAATGCTTAAAGGTGGGCTGATGGATGAGCTGATGCTGGCACTGAATCTAAATGGTCCAATTACCGCAACATTAGAAGCTCAAACTGATTTAGCACAAGCTGATTTTCCAATTGAGTTGACCTTAGAAAGTAAAAAATTAACGTGGCCGCTGGTGGGGGAAAGCCAATATAAGCTTGATGATACCCGCCTACGTTTGAATGGTCGTCCTTCCAGTTATGATCTCTCTTTACGTTCAGCCATTACAGGCAAAGATTTACCACCATCGAAACTGTTGTTAGATGCAAAAGGTAATGAAGAGAAAATTGATTTAACACGCCTGCGCTTATCCGCATTGCAAGGTAATGCCGACCTTTCTGGTGTTGCTGATTGGAGTAAAGCCATCAGCTGGAATATGGTACTGACGTTATCGGGTATCAATACAGCAAAACAATATCCAGAATGGCCTGCAAAAGTTGAAGGAAAAGTTGCCACGCGAGGCAGTATGTATGGCGGAAGTTGGCAACTAGAAATTCCTGAAATTACTTTAGATGGTCATGTTAAATCGCATATTTTAAAGGCTCGAGGTAACGCGAAAGGGAATGCGGCTGGGCAATGGGATATTCCAGATTTTAACCTCATGCTGGGTAAAAACAGCGTGAATGTAAAAGGCTCCTTGGCGGATAAATGGAATCTCGATGCCAAGATAAATGCGCCAGCACTCAATGGTTTGCTACCTGGATTAGGCGGTGTAATCATTGGGGATCTGAAACTTCGCGGTGATTTACAGGCGCCACAAGCACTTGCAGATTTAACGGCTCGCAATGTGAGATGGCAAGATCTCACCGTGGAGACCACAACGATTAAAGGTAATGTCGCAACAGGAGACCAAATTAAGGGTGACTTGTCTGTAATAGTTCGTGGATTGCATCAAGGGGATCTCGCGATTAGCAATCTGACACTCGATGCCAAAGGTAGCGAAAAACAGCACACCTTAAAATTGAATGTAACGGGAAAACCGGTTTCAGGGCAGCTTGCTCTTGCGGGTAGCTTCGATCGCCAGACTGAGGTTTGGAAAGGTAATTTAAGTAACACTTTGTTTGATACTGAAGTTGGAGAATGGCGTCTTAATCAAGCAATGTCCTTGAATTACAACAACACCACGCAAGAAGTGTTGATTGGTAGCCATTGCTGGGTAAATCCAAATGCGCGCTTGTGTGTACCTAAGCCTGTTAAGGCCGGTAAAAGCGGTAGCGCAGATATTGTATTAGAGCGTTTTGATCTTGCGATGATCAAACCTTTCATGCCTAGTGATACACGGGCTACAGGCGTATTTACTGGGCGAGCGAACGCAGTTTGGAAAGCAGATGGTAGCCTGCCACAGGTGAAAGTCGACCTGAATGGTGATGGCGTCAAAGTCGTGCAGTTTGTTGATGGTGCGCGTTTACCTATTGAGTTTGATACGCTGACATTAAATGCTGGTCTTAAAAATGGTAGAGCGGATCTGAATTGGTTATTGAAGATTGCTAACAATGGGCAATTCAAAGGAAATGTACAAATTTCTGACCTAGAAAGAAAGCGTCTCCTTTCCGGTAATATCGAAATCAATGCCATTACGTTGGGCTTAATCAAACCACTGCTGGGTGAAAAAGACATTGCAAATGGGAATTTGAATGCAAATTTACGCGTAGGTGGCTCGGCTTATAATCCATTAATGAACGGTAATGTCACGTTATCTGGCCTAGAAATTAAATCTGGTTTGATTCCGTTTGATATTCAAAATAGCCAACTAGCGATTAACTTTAATGGCACCAGTTCGGTGATGGTCGGTCAGATTAAGACCCCAGAAGGTTACCTCAATATTGATGGTGATGCCGATTGGCGAAATATCGATGCGTGGCGAGCAAAAATATTGGCAAGAGGGAACAATTTACGTGTTTCTCTGCCACCGATGATCAAAATTGATGTGCAACCTGATCTCATTTTAGAGGCTTCACCGAAGTTGCTAACATTAAATGGGAGTGTGACCATTCCATGGGCACGAATTACTGTACAAGAACTGCCTGAGTCAGCAGTTAGCGCTTCTTCTGATGTCGTCATGTTAGATGATCAATTAAAGCCAATTAACCCGAAACAGCCCTCGATCCCAATCCAAACGAATTTAAATATTAATATTGGTCATGATGTGCGTCTGGATGCGTTCGGTTTGAAAGCTCAGCTAACAGGCTTATTAAAAGTTGTTCAGAATAAGCAGGGGTTAAGCTTAAACGGTCAAGTGGATATTCCTTCTGGGCGTTTCCGTGCTTATGGGCAAGATTTGATTGTGCGTAAAGGGCAAATTCAGTTCTCTGGACCTGCGGATCAGCCATTCTTAAACTTAGAAGCAATTCGTAACCCAGATAATACAGCCGATGATGTTATCGCTGGAGTCAAAGTTACAGGACTTGCCGATAAGCCGAAAGTTGAGATATTCTCTGAGCCCGCAAAAACACAGCAAGAAGCACTTTCCTATCTGTTAAGAGGAGAAGGGCTTGATAGTGGGGATGCGAATGGGTCACAAATGACTTCAATGTTGATCGGGTTGGGCGTTGCTCAAAGTGGTCAATTAGTGGGTAAAATTGGTGAAACATTTGGCGTGTCAGATTTAGCAGTTGATACGCAAGGCGTAGGTGATAGCTCGCAAGTGGTTGTGAGTGGGAAAATTACGAACGACTTGCAAGTTAAGTATGGAGTTGGCATATTTGATTCTCTAGCGACGCTCACTTTACGCTATAGAGTCATGCCGAAACTGTATTTAGAAGCAATTTCTGGCGTTAATCAGGCTTTAGACCTGCTTTACCAATTCGAGTTTTAATATATGCGTATCATTGTTTATGGCAGTTTAAGACGCAAGCAAGGGAATCATCACTGGATGACTTATGCTCAGCTGCTAGGTGAGCATAAGCTAGAAGGCTATGAACTGTATGACCTTGGATATTATCCAGCGGTTGTTCGAGGGAATGGCACGATTGAATGCGAAGTTTATCGCATTAATCCCTCTATCTTAACTGAGTTAGACGAATTAAAGAAAAATTCGCAAGATTACGAGCGCGAGTTAATCCCGACACCTTATGGTAATGCGTGGATTTATCTCTACAAACATTCAGTTGAAGGTCTTCCCCGCATCAAAAGTGGTGATTGGCTAAAGCGCAATGAAGAAGAGTAATCCGTAGTGAATCCGTAATAAAAAAACGCCGGCACTGTATCAGTGACCGGCGTTTTTTCATATGCACTAAGCGTGGCTCATCGTATTGAATTCTCTTTTTTGAAATACAGCCAGCTTGCGTGATAAACATTGAGATAAAAAAAAGCACTGGCAAAAACCAGTGCTTTTTCTATCCACGGAAGGGATTAATTATTTTTTTGCAGCGCGTTCGAAAGAAGCGATAATTTCAGCTTTAGCAGCTTCCGCATTCTCCCAACCATCAACTTTAACCCACTTACCTTTTTCTAAATCTTTGTAATGCTCAAAGAAGTGAGTGATTTGTGCACGCAGCAGCTCAGGAATATCGTTCACATCTTTGATGTGGTCGTATTCTTTGCTCAGTTTAGTGTGTGGTACTGCAACTAATTTTGCATCTTCACCAGATTCGTCAGTCATTTTCAGCACGCCAACTGGACGGCAGCGGATAACTGAACCTGGTTGTAATGGGTATGGAGTTGGTACTAAAACGTCAACAGGGTCACCATCTAAAGACAGAGTATTGTTGATGTAACCATAGTTGCATGGATAGAACATCGCAGTAGACATGAAACGGTCTACAAACAATGCGCCAGATTCTTTATCAACTTCATATTTGATTGGATCAGCGTTAGCTGGAATTTCGATAATTACGTAGATATCTTCAGGCAGTTCTTTACCTGCCGGTACATTGTTCAGGCCCATTAAAATGTATCCTTATGAGTGCTTAAAATAACGTGGGGGACATTATAGCCGCAAAGAGAGGTAAAACTCACTAGTTGGAGAGAAATTCGATCAAAAAAGGCGAGAGAGCCTCGCCTTCAGGTCAAACGGAATGTTGATTATTCTGCGTCAGGGTACTCACGCATAAAGGATTCCGCTTTTTCAACCATGGCTTTCGTGCCCACAAAGAACGGCACACGTTGGTGCAATTTAGTTGGGACGATGTCTAACACGCGGTTAGTACCATCGCTTGCTTTACCGCCAGCTTGTTCCGCTAAGAATGAAATTGGGTTGCATTCGTACAGAAGGCGCAGTTTACCCGTAGGGTGACTTGCGGTGCTTGGGTAAATGTAAATACCACCTTTGAGCAGGTTACGGTGGAAGTCTGCCACTAAAGAGCCGATATAACGAGTGGTATATGGGCGGTGGGTTGCTTCATCTTGCTCTTGGCAATATTTAATGTATTTCTTCACACCCATAGGGAACTTGATGTAGTTACCTTCGTTAATGGAATACATTTTACCTTCTGCTGGGAACATGACTTTTTCATGAGACAGACAGAATACACCTAATGATGGGTCGTAGGTGAAAGCATGAACACCGAAACCTGTGGTGTAGACCAACATGGTTGATGAACCGTAAACTACATAGCCCGCAGCAACTTGGCGGTTACCAGGTTGTAAGAAGTCAGCTTCTGTAACCGGTTGACCAATTGGAGTAATACGGTGATAAATAGAGAAGATAGTTCCAACGGAAACGTTTACATCGATGTTCGAAGAACCATCTAGTGGGTCCATTAAAACAACATATTTCGCGTTTTCTGCACGATCACCTTCGAAAATGACGATTTCATCTTCTTCTTCAGAGGCGATACCGGCAACTTCTCCGCGCGCTTTCAAAGCCGCTTTCAGTTTTTCGTTTGCATACAGGTCAAGCTTCATCTGAACTTCACCTTGGACATTCGACACACCACTAGTGCCGAGAATGTCAACGAGTCCAGCTTTGTTAATATCACGATGGATAATTTTAGCGCCCAGTTTAATCGCTGACAGTAATGCAGTCAGCTCACCTGTTGCATGAGGAAAATCTTGTTGCTTTTCGACGATGAATTCGCCTAATGTTTTCATGACGAAGGTCCTGAATAAAATTGACAGAAATTTGCGGGTCTTTATTGTACCCTCGGGCGGAGAGTTTATCTAAATAAAGAAAAGATTAATAGGCTAATACATTTATAAACCGGTGATTGATGAGTAGAATAGTAGAATAGTGACAAACCTCATGCTATTGGATGGAAAAGAATGCACATACATATTTTAGGCATATGCGGAACCTTTATGGGCAGCTTAGCCATTTTGGCTCGTTCTTTAGGGCACAAAGTGACTGGGTCTGATGCAAACGTCTACCCACCGATGAGTACATTGCTTGAAAAACAAGGCATTGAACTAATTCAAGGATTTGATCCCGCACAGTTAGAGCCAATCCCCGATATGGTGGTGATTGGGAATGCGATGACCCGTGGAAATCCGTGTGTTGAAGCGGTATTAGAGCGCGGTTTACCTTATACCTCAGGGCCTCAATGGCTCCATGATCATGTTCTTCCTGAGCGTTGGGTATTAGCGGTTGCAGGTACTCACGGTAAAACAACAACCGCGGGGATGCTTGCGTGGATCCTCCAAGATTGTGGCTATGAACCTGGCTTCCTGATTGGCGGTGTTCCGGGGAACTTTGATGTTTCTTCCCAAATTGGTAAGAGTCCTTTCTTTGTCATTGAAGCGGATGAGTACGATTGTGCATTCTTTGATAAACGTTCCAAGTTTGTTCATTACAGCCCTAAAACTCTGATTTTGAATAACCTTGAGTTTGACCATGCGGATATTTTTGAAAATCTAGAAGCGATTCAAAAGCAATTCCATCATTTGGTTCGTATTGTACCTAGTAGTGGCAAAATCTTTATGCCTAGTAATGATAGTAACCTCAAACAAGTCATGAACATGGGGTGCTGGAGTGAACAGGAGCTGGTGGGAGAAAACGGCGAATGGCATGCAGTGAAACTCAATCATGATGGTAGCCAGTTTGAAGTGTATTACCAGCAAGAAAAAGTGGGTGAAGTGAACTGGTCCCAAGTGGGTAATCACAATATTCAAAATGGCTTGATGGCAATTGCAGCTGCTCACCATGTTGGGGTTCCTGCGAAAGAAGCCTGTTTAGCATTGGATAAATTTATTAATGCGCGTCGCCGTCTTGAGCTACGCGGTGTTGAGAATGAGGTTAGTGTTTATGATGACTTCGCTCACCATCCAACGGCAATTTTAGCGACGTTAGAGGCATTACGTAGCAAAGTTGGTGGTACTTCACGTATTATTGCTGTGCTGGAGCCTCGCTCAAATACCATGAAAATGGGGATCAGTAAGAATGATATCGCGCCAGCTTTAGGTCGTGCGGATGAGGTCTTTTTATTCCAACCCGCCAATATTCCGTGGATGGTAACGGAAATTGCGGAGCATTGTGTGCAGCCAGCGCGTTGGCACGCTGATATTGATGCTCTCGCCAACATGGTGATTGAGACAGCTCAACCTGGCGACCACATTTTAGTCATGAGTAATGGCGGGTTTGGTGGGATCCATGAAAAGCTACTCGCTGGATTGAAGCGTAAAGCGGAAGCAAAACCGGAAGAGTAATATCAAAACTTCACATAAAAGCCCTAACAGTTTGTTGGGGCTTTTTTATAGTTGCTGAAGAATTTCGGTATTTGCTGAAGCAGGAGGACCTGAACAGCTTAATACCGTACCCTGTATCTCTTTCTTCACGTTGCCTAAATAACAATCTACAGAATCAGTAAATAGATGGAACAGGCATCCGACAGCAATAGCTTTTAATTTCCAAGATGGGAAAAAGAACAGCACAACATAAGCGATTGCCGCCCAAATTGTATGCATAGGATGGAAACCCACACCGCAACGATCAGGATCAAAAATAGGATCCGCAAGAAGATGGTCGAGATCGATAACCATCGTTGAGACCATTAATAATCCAGCAAGCTTCCAATTTTTTCGCCAAAATAAATAGCCAAATAAAAAAGGCACTAAAAAATGGAAACCGTAGTGAACGATGTTTCTTAAGATCTCAAATAACACAGGTTTATCTCGATAAGAATCAGTGGAAGACGGGTCACTATAGTGCCAAAAATGAAAAGAGGGAACTCAGTTCCCTCTTTTTAGATATATAAAGCGACGGGAAAGGACTAAAGTTCTTGTTCAAAGAGAACCTGAATGGCTTCGTACAGTTCGCGAGTCGTAAAATCATTCGTTGGTGTGGAGAAAATCGTATCATCACCAGCGATGCTGCCTAAGATACCTTCAGCTTTGCCGAGGGAGTCTAGCAGTCGGGCGATGAGCTGTGCTGCCCCTGGACTGGTACGGATCACAACGACAGAGTGGTTGTAATCAACATCTAAAACTAAGTTTTTCAATGGGCTAGTAGCAGTTGGGACACCTGGCTCGGTAGGTAAACAATACACCATTTCCATTTTTGCGTTGCGGGTACGTACAGCACCAAACTTCGTTAACATTCTGGAAATTTTAGATTGATTAATGTTTTCGAAGCCTTGCTCTTGAAGCGCAATCACAATTTCTGCTTGGGAGCTGAACTTTTCCTCTTTAAGGAGTGCTTTAAAGGCTTTTACCAAGTCTTCTTGTTTCGACATAGTGCGCATAATTAACCCATCTTTTTGGTATTAAACTGAGCTGTATTATGTGGAAAAGTGCATTTTTATGCAAGATAATTGAGTTTTGATGGTTTAATGAGCGATTTAAGATACGGTTTTTCTGGTAGGAAGCGCGTGATTATCTTAAATTGTTGGTTTGAAATTTAGTTTAAAAATAATTTGGTTTAACAATAAGTTGCTGTGAAAAAAATGTTAAATTATTAATCGGTGATTAATAAAGCATCAAGTAAAATTACATTTGATGTTAAATGCAATAGCAATAAAAACTATTTGTTAAAAAAGTGCCCGTTATCTCATTAACAGATAAGGAATTTGTTTAGAATAGCCCTATTGTGTTGGTGATTTATCTTGCGTTAACACTTCTCTCTAACTGTTAAAGAATTGTTTTTTATAAGTAATATGTTTAGTGCGTAGTCAGATGAATTCATATATTTTAAAGTACAATTAAGGAGTTTTAGAATGAAAGTTGCAGTCCTAGGTGCAGCAGGTGGTATCGGTCAGGCTCTCGCCCTTCTTCTCAAAAACCAGCTCCCAGCAGGTTCAGAACTCTCCCTCTACGACATCGCGCCAGTCACTCCGGGTGTTGCTGCTGATTTAAGCCACATCCCTACAGACGTTAAAGTTGTTGGTTTCGCGGGTGAAGATGCTACACCAGCACTGAAAGGTGCAGATGTTGTATTAATTTCTGCGGGTGTTGCACGTAAGCCAGGAATGGATCGCTCTGACCTGTTTAATGTGAACGCAGGCATTGTACGTAACCTTGTTCAACAAATCGCGGTCACCTGCCCGAAAGCACTGGTTGGTATTATTACTAACCCAGTGAATACTACCGTGGCTATCGCGGCTGAAGTCCTGAAAAAAGCGGGCGTATATGATAAAAACCGTCTGTTTGGTGTAACCACACTGGACATCATTCGTTCAAATACGTTTGTTGCTGAATTAAAAGGCAAGAAAACCCACGAAATCGAAGTGCCGGTTATCGGTGGACACTCAGGTGTGACAATTTTGCCATTACTGTCTCAAATTCCAGGTGTTAGCTTCACTGATGAAGAAATTGCTGCACTGACTAAGCGTATTCAGAACGCGGGCACTGAAGTGGTTGAAGCTAAAGCAGGTGGCGGGTCAGCAACATTATCTATGGGTCAAGCAGCAGCTCGTCTGGGCTTATCTCTGGTCCGTGGTCTTCAAGGCGAAAGCAACGTGGTTGAATGCGTATACACAGAAGGTGAAGGTGAACACGCTCGCTTCTTCGCACAACCTGTTGTATTAGGTAAAAACGGTATCGAAAAACATTTACCAATTGGTAAGTTAAGTGCATTTGAAGAGAAAGCGCTGAAAGAGATGTTAGGCGTACTGAAAGCAGATATCGAATTAGGTGAAAAATTCATTAACAGCTAATGCTAGTTAAGATTTAACGCTTAAATAAGGGCTGAATTGTTTGATGCAATTCAGCCCTTTATTTTCATGTTTTATAAGTTTTCACTTATCAAAATAAGGGGAAATCCCCCGAAGGTGTAATAGAGTAATACCGCTCATTATTAATGAGAGAAATAATATATTTTATCTTTCAGCGCTGAATAGGAATGAAGACGAATTTTAACTGTTTTCCTCTGTTGGCTCCCTGTTTTCTATTTCTCCTATTTCTGTGACTTTTCTTGGTTTATCTCGAATCCTTCTTTCTAAGAGTTCACCCGTCATGGGGTCATAATAGCGGCTAGGCCAAATTTCGGATGGGTGAATACCTAAAAAGTTTGCGATGATCCATTCACCTTTTGGCCAAGGTCGCGATAGTGCATTCGCGAGAGTTGATGAGCTAAGCCCCGCTTCACGAGAAATAGCGGCAAGAGTTGTTCCACGTTTGCGTAATGCCGCAATGATATCTGCTGGGTGCCAGTTTGATTTCCGTAACATCATTTTTTAATCCTTTTTTCACTCAGAATCATGTAGAGTTAGTGGTACATCTAACAGAATATTGTGGTACATTCAGTACAATTGTTCTGTTATTGGAAATAAAATAACAGAATTTCCCAATAATAATTTCTAATTTTTTCTTAAAATTCATTTTTATGAAACTGTCGTTATTTTTATGAAAATAGTAGAAAGATTTAGATAATTATTGTGAGTTTAGCTAACGCATTGAAAATAAAAATAACTCATCGTGGTTAGCTCTCTATTTTTTATAATTTCTTATATTTATTCTCTTTATCGCGAAGATTTATATTTCTTAATAATGTATTGAATTATTTAAAAAGAATGAATTTCTTAATCCATACTATAAGTCTATTGATATAAAACAGAAAATACCGATATCTATATAACTTAGTAACAATTATTTTTAATATTAAAAGTAGGTATTGAAATGATTAAGAAAATAAGGAAAGTTTTTAGTTAATCGAAGTCGTTATCGTAATGACAAGGAGCGTCGATAATGATTAAAGAATGGTTAACAGCAAAAGAACTCGTTGGTCGTCAGGGGCTTCCATCAAGTACTCAGGGAATAAATGCGATGGCAAGGAGAGAAAATTGGTTGAGTCGAAAGCGAAGGGGGATTCAAGGTAAAGCACTTGAATACCATATTAGTTCGATTCCCATTGATCTCGAAGAACCAACCGTGATGTATGAAGCTCCAAGGATTTATCACGTTAAACGTGATGAGCATGCACATATTTGGCAGGAAGCGTATAACCAGCTTTCCCATGATGAGCGAGTGGCAGTTTTATCATTCATTATGCGTAAAGGTGCTTTAGCGTTAATTGATCTTATTAATCAAAATAATCACATGTAAATTACATACTGTATTGAATCGAATAAATTTTTAGAAAAATAACTTTGGTATAGCGACAAAAGCAGGTTGCAAAATATAAGCTAAGCGTAAAAGTGATATTATGAAAAAATTGTGGTTCACTGCGAAAGAATTAGCAGGGTTAGAAGGTCTTCCATCTTCACCTCAAGGCATTAACTTGATGGCAAGAAGGGAAGGTTGGAAAAATCGTCGAAAAAGAGGTGTTCAAGGGAAGGCCGTTGAATACTATGTAGAAAGTTTACCAAATGAGATCCAAAGGCAACTCTCACTTCACGAGCCATCGACACCTTATCAAGTGCAGCGGATTGATGCGCTACAAATTTGGTCTGAAGCTTATTATCAATTGACTGAAGCTGAGCGGAAAACGTTCGTAAAATATATTCTTCGTCACGGGCTATCGTCATTATTGGCTAAAATTGAGCCTGAAGAAGAGTAGGAAATTAAAAGGGTGAAATCACTTTCACCCTTTTAATTGTTTGTGTCGTGCTCTATCTATGGTTATGAATGACGCTGAATTGCTACATGTGCTAAGCCAATCAAGGCTTCTTTATAAACAGAGTCTTCAAGCGCATTTAAAGCATCAATGGCTTTTTGTGCCTCTTCTTGCGCACGTTGGTATGTGTATTCTAAGGAGCCACAGCGTTTCATTGTGCTAAGAACGGTTTCTAACAGATGACGCCCATTACCTTGCTCAATGGCTTGCCTGATCAGAGCTGACTCTTCTTCATTACCATGTTGCATTGCATGTAATAGTGGGAGCGTTGGTTTCCCTTCATCAAGATCATCACCTGTATTTTTACCCAATTGAGTATTATCAGCATCATAATCCAGAAGATCGTCAACTAATTGGAATGCCGTACCAATATAGCGACCATAGTCTTGCAATGCTTTCTCTTGCTCAGGTGTTGCATTAGCTAAAATAGCGGAGGCATGGGATGCCGCTTCAAATAGGCGCGCAGTTTTACTGTAGATCACCTGCATATAGCTCTCTTCAGTAATATCAGGATCGTTACAGTTCATCAGCTGTAAAACTTCACCTTCTGCAATCACGTTGGTGGCTTCAGACATGAGTTTTAGAACACGCATCGAATCCAGATCCGTCATCATCTGGAAGGATCGTGTATAAATAAAGTCGCCCACTAATACGCTTGCAGCATTACCAAATACCGCATTAGCTGTCTGCTTCCCGCGACGCATATCCGATTCATCGACCACATCATCATGCAATAAAGTGGCTGTATGGATAAATTCAATTAATGCAGCGACTTGGATATGTTTGTGTTCAGAATAGCCAAGGGATCGTCCCGCAAGGATCGCGATCATCGGACGGATCCTTTTTCCGCCCCCACTCACGATGTAATAACCTAATTGATTGATTAATGCTACGTCTGAGTTTAATTGGCTGAGGATCGCTTCATTTACTGCTGACATATCCTCGGCTGTCAGTTCAACGATAGATTCTAAATTCATTGTAATATATTCATATTATTAGTTTTTGGGGAATTCCCTAAGTCAAAAATGGGAAAACCGATATCACAGTAATGACGTAAGCATAACACTATTAATAATAAGATTATCGGGTGAAATGCAAAAAATGTTTAAATAAGTAACAATTCAAGATATTCCTGATAAATCAGCTGGAAAAAGATATGACTGATAAAAAAGTCGTATTTTTTGTAATCTAACTGCATTATAGGCTTGTGTTCTGCTGCTTTTTTGCGTAGAATTCGCGCCCTATTGTGAATATTTTATAGCGTGCTCTGGAATTGAAATATTTAGCGAGTACGCGGAAAGCGGAGTTAATATGTACGCGGTTTTCCAAAGTGGTGGTAAACAACACCGAGTTAGCGAAGGTCAAACTGTCCGCCTAGAAAAGCTGGACATCGCAACAGGTGAAACTGTTGAATTTGATCACGTTCTGATGGTTGCTAATGGCGATGAGATCCAAATCGGTGCTCCTATCGTTGAAGGCGTTAAAGTGAAAGCGGAAGTAGTTGCACACGGTCGTGGCGATAAAGTTAAAATCGTTAAGTTCCGTCGTCGTAAACACAGCCGTAAACAGCAAGGTCACCGTCAGTGGTTCACTGATGTTAAGATCACTGTCATCGCTTAAGATTTAGGAGAGCAGATTAATGGCACACAAAAAGGCTGGTGGTTCGACTCGTAACGGTCGTGACTCAGAAGCAAAACGTTTAGGTGTTAAACGTTTTGGTGGTGAAGCTGTATTAGCAGGTAGCATCATCGTTCGTCAACGTGGTACTAAGTTCCACGCAGGTAACAACGTTGGTTGTGGCCGTGACCACACTCTGTTCGCATTAGCGGACGGTAAAGTTAAATTTGAAGTTAAAGGTCCTAACAATCGTAAATTTATCAGCATCGAAGCTGAATAAGTTTTCTGACTTTTAATTTTTGAATTAAAGCCCTGCAAAAACCTTTTGCGGGGCTTTTTATATTCAGAATACGCCATCTCTGGGTAATACCGCCATTCGGCACTATAATGGCCAGCAGACGGAGAAAGAATTATGAAATTTGTAGATGAAGCCAAAATTTTGGTCGTGGCAGGAGATGGTGGCAATGGTTGTGTCAGCTTCCGCCGTGAAAAATATATCCCGAAAGGTGGACCTGACGGTGGTGACGGTGGTGACGGTGGAGATGTCTACTTACAGGCAGACGAAAACCTTAACACGCTGATTGACTATCGTTTTGAAAAATCATTTCGTGCAGAACGTGGTCAAAATGGTCAAAGCCGTGAGTGTACAGGTAAACGTGGTCAAGACATCACGGTAAAAGTCCCTGTAGGAACGCGTGTACGCGATCTTGGCACCAACGAAGTACTCTGTGACATGACTCGTCACGATCAACGCCACATGGTCGCTAAAGGCGGTTTCCATGGGCTTGGTAACACCCGTTTCAAATCTTCTGTTAACCGTGCTCCGCGTCAGCGTACCATGGGAACAAAAGGTGAAACGCGTGAGATCTTATTAGAATTGATGTTACTTGCGGACGTAGGAATGCTGGGGATGCCGAATGCGGGTAAATCCACCTTTATTCGCTCCGTATCAGCTGCAAAACCAAAAGTTGCAGATTATCCATTTACTACCTTGGTCCCAAGCCTGGGTGTGGTACGTATGGATAACGAGCAAAGCTTTGTAGTTGCAGATATTCCTGGGTTGATCGAAGGCGCGGCAGAAGGTGCGGGTCTGGGGATTCAATTCCTGAAGCACTTAGAACGCTGTCGTGTATTACTGCATCTTATTGATATTTGCCCAATTGACGAATCGGATCCAGTAGAAAATGCCAAGATCATCGTGGGTGAATTAGAGAAATACAGCGAAAAACTGGCACAAAAACCACGTTGGTTAGTCTTCAACAAAGTGGATATCTTAGGTGAAGAAGAGTCTGCAAAACGTGCAGCCGAAATTGCCAAAGGTATGGGCTGGGAAGATAAGTATTATATGATTTCTGCGGTGAACCACGAAGGTGTGAAAGCACTGTGTTGGGATATCATGGAGTTCATGAATACACAGCCGCGTAATATGGCAGTTGAAGATGAAAATAGCCAACCAGAAAAAGTTGAATTCATGTGGGATGATTACCACAAAGAGCAGCTTTCTGGTGCTGAAGATCTTGATGACGACTGGGATGATGATTGGGATGAAGATGACGACGAAGGTGTCGAATTCATTTATCAAAAATAAGCATTCTTAAGTCACATAAAAAGGCACAACTTGCGAAGGTTGTGCCTTTTTTATTATCTAGATCCTAAAAGGATCTTTGATAGGATCAGTTCTTCTGATAGAGATCGCGATAAAGGCGGCTTTCAAAACGAACCAATGGTACCCGGCGGCTGTTGTATTGACTTTGTGGAACTGCATAAGCAGAAATAAACTGAACAAATGCCACTTTTTCGCCACTCGCAGTTGTGATAAAGCCTGCGAGGTTATAAACGCCTTGTAGTGCTCCTGTTTTCGCTGATACTTTGCCATTGACTCCAGCCTCATCCAAGCCACCACGATAACGTAATGTCCCGTCATGCCCTGCAAGTGGCAGCATTGAAATGTAATCGAGCTGCTGATCATTTTTCGCGATAAATTGCAAAACTTGCATCATTGTCGCAGGGGTGATCAAGTTATGGCGAGATAAACCAGAACCATCGACCATTACTGTGTTGCCCAAATCAATACCTGCTTTTTGTTTGAGAACTTGTCTAACCGCATCAGAGCCTGAGCGCCAAGTACCCGGTACACCATAATAATCCCGACCAATGGTTCTAAAAACAGTATCAGCAATCATGTTATCTGATTTTTTCAGCATGATTTTTAATAGATCATGCAGTGGCTTGGATTCTGTTTTGACGAGTACTTGAGACTGAGGTGTTGGTTGAGTTCGTTTTTTAACCGCTCCGGATAGCTCAATACCTGCAACCTGTAGTTCATTTTTGACGATAGCACCTGAGTAACTGGCACCATTTTGTACAGCAAATGCGAGTGGCAAGGGTTCGCTACGTTGGGTTAAGCAGCCTGTTAAGGTATAGCGATTCAATTCGCCAGGAACAACGTCTAACTCGCAGTAACGAGCTTCTGGTGAGCCTTTAGCGAGGGTTTTGACCTCACTAAACATATTAACGGGGTAGAAACTCGCTGTTTTGATATATGCCATCTCCCCAGCTTTATCTGATGGGTAAAGGGAAACAGAAAAACAGTTTCGATCAATAATTGCGGCAGCCGGCGGAGCACTAAAACACTGTGTCATGTCGTTCCATACCCAGCCAGGTGCTTTATCATGGCTAGCAAAAGCTGAAATATCGACAATAAGATCACCATCGACTTTATGTATGCCGATTTGTTTCAAGGCATTGACCATATTTCGAATTTGCTGGCGCGTTAAGGTTGGGTCTCCACTAAAACGGATCACCAAGTCCCCAGACAATGTATTGTTATTCAACTTTCCATTGGTTTCAAAGTTAGTCACAAAACGGTAGTCAGGACCAAGTTGTAATAATGCAGCAAGGGCAGTAACAACTTTTTGTGTACTGGCGGGCAGAGCCATCTGTTGAGCGTTATAATCGATAAGAGGGGTATTACTTCCTACTTTTTGCGCAACCAGAGCAAGGTTAGTGCCGTCAGGGAGATACTGCTTGTAATCATCGATAGGGATAGCAGAAGCTTGCGACGTGATGAAGGCAAGCCCTAAAGTGAAGATTAATTTTCTGGTTGATGTTAGTAGCGACATATATTTCACGCATTAGGGTAGACATAGTGCACATACTAAAGTGTAATGCCCAATAAAGTAAACGATGATCCGCTATTAACTCTCAGTTAAAATAGCGAACAGTATGATAAGATAAGTCATTAAGTTGGTCTGATTGAGTTATTGACACCCTAAGTTGTTGAACACCCCCTACATACCCTGGTGTTCGGTGTACTGTTGTTACAAAATCAGGAAGATACTTTTTTTTAGATAGGATTGAATTAGAGGTATTTATCAAATGAAACAGATTCCAATGACGGTATTTGGTGCTAACAAGCTAAGAGAAGAGCTCGAGTATCTGAAATCTGTCCGTCGCCCTGAAATTATTGCTTCGATTGCTGAAGCTCGCGAACATGGCGATTTAAAAGAAAACGCGGAATATCATGCTGCGCGTGAGCAACAAGGCTTTTGTGAAGGCCGTATTCAAGAGATTGAATCTAAACTTTCTCATTCTCAAGTGATTGACGTGACAAAAATGGCAAATAATGGTCGAGTCATTTTTGGTGCGACGGTTTCTGTATTGAATGTGGATACTGACGAAGAGTTAACCTATCGAATCGTAGGTGATGATGAAGCTGACATTAAAGTGAACTTAATCTCAGTGAACTCACCGATTGCACGTGGGTTAGTGGGTAAAGAAGTTGATGATGTCGTGACAATTAAGACACCGGGCGGAGATGTTGAATTCGAAATTCTTAAAGTTGAGTATATCTGATTCCTATTTCCCTGAATTGGTTATATTATTTTACTGATTTAGAGAAAAAGGCCGCTGGCGGCCTTTTTCGTCATATAAAACATGCGTTCAATGGCATTTTTATATAAATGAGTAGTTATTATTTAGGTAAACTAATTTTGCGCTCTACTGATGGACGATAGAGAACAAGAATTTTACCGATAACTTGAACATTTGCTGCACCAGTTTCGCGAACAATCGCTTCAGCGATCAAATTTTTAGTTTCACGATCTTCGCCAGCGATTTTGACTTTGATAAGCTCATGGTGTGCTAATGAGACTTCGATTTCAGCCAAAACACCCTCAGTTAAACCATTGTTGCCAATCATAACAACTGGGTTTAAGTGATGAGCGAGACTTTTTAGGTGTTGAATTTGTTTTTTGTTAAGATTCATCGATTTTTTGCTTGGTTAGTATTGAAAATGGCATATTCTACCGCCATCTGATTACTATCACCATCTATTAATCTTGTTTGATGGTAATGAAGCAGCTAATGATTACCCGAAAGTAATCCAGTAACAGGTTGGCAGCGCGTTAACACTTTCCCAATAAACAGCGTTATTTATGTGACTTGGGTAGAAAAAATGAAGCTAACTCTCTGTAACTTGAAGAATGTCGGGAAATGTATTTCTATTAGTATAGTTGGAAAGTGCAATGGCCAATAAAAAACGTTCAGCAAGCTCCAGTCGTTGGTTGCAAGAACATTTTAGTGATAAATATGTTCAGCAAGCACAAAAGAAAGGGCTCCGCTCGCGTGCATGGTTTAAACTGGATGAAATCCAGCAAAGTGATAAGATTTTTAAACCAGGTATGACCGTTGTTGATTTAGGTGCTGCCCCTGGTGGATGGTCACAATACGTTGTTGGTCAAATTGGTCACAACGGTCGTATTATTGCTTGTGACTTACTACCAATGGATCCAATCGTCGGCGTGGATTTCCTTCAAGGGGATTTTCGTGATGATGCCGTGCTAGCTGCTTTGTTAGAGCGAGTGGGCGATAAAAAAGTACAAGTGGTTATGTCTGACATGGCCCCAAATATGAGCGGAACACCCGCAGTGGATATTCCCCGCTCTATGTATCTGGTTGAATTAGCATTGGATATGTGCCGTGCGGTATTGGCTCCTGGGGGAAGTTTTATCGTTAAAGTATTTCAGGGAGAAGGCTTTGACGAATACCTTAGGGATATCCGCTCCCTGTTTACGAAGGTTAAAGTTCGTAAACCCGAATCTTCGCGGGCACGATCGCGTGAAGTATACATTGTAGCGACAGGACTAAAACTATAGTACCCTGAGCGTTATTTGTTAACACAGTTGTAAGGTGAGGTTAATCCCTTGAGTGACATGGCGAAAAACCTAATTCTCTGGTTAGTCATCGCAGTTGTTCTGATGTCCTTGTTCCAGAGTTTTGGCCCAAGCGATTCGAATAGTCGCAGAGTTGATTATTCAACGTTTATCAATGAGTTAGCCCAGGATCAGGTACGTGAAGTTCGTATCACAGGTCGTGAATTGAACGTCAGAAAAGCGGATAACAGCCGCTACACTACTTATCTGCCTATGCAGGATGAGAAGTTGTTAGACACCTTGTTAAACAAGAATGTTACTGTCGTCGGTGAACCACCAGAAGAGCCTAGCTTACTGACATCTATTTTCATTTCCTGGTTCCCAATGCTGCTGTTGATTGGTGTCTGGATCTTCTTTATGCGCCAAATGCAAGGTGGCGGCGGTAAAGGGGCGATGTCATTCGGTAAAAGCAAAGCTCGTATGCTGACAGAAGATCAGATCAAAACAACATTTGCTGATGTTGCGGGCTGTGATGAAGCGAAAGAGGAAGTGGGTGAGATCGTAGATTTCCTACGTGAACCAGCTCGTTTCCAAAAACTCGGTGGTAAAATTCCGAAAGGTGTCCTGATGGTAGGACCGCCGGGTACAGGTAAAACATTACTCGCTAAAGCTATTGCGGGTGAAGCAAAAGTCCCATTCTTTACCATTTCTGGTTCTGACTTCGTGGAAATGTTTGTGGGTGTGGGTGCTTCCCGTGTTCGTGATATGTTCGAACAAGCGAAAAAAGCGGCTCCTTGTATCATCTTTATCGATGAAATCGATGCTGTTGGTCGTCAACGTGGCGCAGGCTTAGGTGGTGGTCACGATGAACGTGAACAGACACTGAACCAAATGCTGGTTGAGATGGATGGTTTCGAAGGTAATGAAGGTATTATTGTGATCGCGGCAACTAACCGTGCTGATGTTCTGGATCCTGCATTACTGCGTCCAGGTCGTTTTGACCGTCAAGTTGTGGTTGGTTTGCCAGATGTTCGTGGTCGTGAGCAAATCTTAAAAGTTCATATGCGTCGTGTGCCAATCGATCCAGCAGTTGATACTACGATTCTGGCTCGTGCTACCCCTGGTTTCTCGGGTGCGGAATTAGCAAACTTAGTGAACGAAGCGGCATTGTTTGCAGCGCGTGAAAATAAACGTGTTGTTACCATGGCTGAATTCGAAAGAGCACGCGATAAAGTATGGCTGGGTGCTGAGCACCGCTCACTGATGATGACTGAAGAGCAGAAAGAATCGACAGCCTATCATGAAGCTGGACACGCAATCGTTGGTTACTTAATGCCAGAGCATGACCCTGTGCATAAAGTGACAATTATTCCTCGTGGTCGTGCTCTGGGTGTGACTTTCTACTTACCTGAAGGCGACCAAATCAGTGCGAGCCGCCAGAAGTTAGAAGGAAATATCGCAAGTACATACGGTGGTCGTATTGCAGAAGAACTGATCTACGGTTATGACAAAATCTCAACTGGCGCATCAGGTGATATTCAGCAAGCAACCAGCACTGCGAGAAAAATGGTGACTCAGTGGGGCTTTTCTGACAAGTTAGGTCCAGTGTTATATTCTGAAGAAGAGGGTCCTGCATTCTTAGGCCGTTCAGGGCAGAGCTCAACTTACTCTGATGAAACTGCACGCATCATTGACGAAGAAATTAAAGCAATTATCGACCGTGGTTATCAGGTTGCACATAAAACCTTAACCGACAATATGGATATTCTGCATGCGATGAAAGATGCATTATTGAAATATGAAACAATCGATATGCCAATGATTGATGACCTGATGAATCGCCGCCCAGTACGCGCGCCAGCAGGCTGGGATGAGGATAAAAAAGTGAACAATGTTACAGGTTCATTTGGTGCTGCGGCTAGCACATCAAAACCTGAAGCAAAGCCAGCTGAAACTCAAGCAGAAGAGCCAACTGAAAAATCAGATGAAAACGATTCATCCGATAATAACGAGAGCAAGCCACAATAAGCTGTCGTGATAAGTTGAATAATTAAAAACCCCAGGTTACTGGGGTTTTTTACGTTAAGGAAAAATAATCATGCATATTAAAGCCCGAGGTCGCCTCCTTGACTTATCAACCCCTCAAGTGATGGGGATTCTGAATGTTACTCCTGACTCATTTTCAGATGGTGGCACTCATAATCGTTATCACGATGCCCTCGACCATGTTGCTAAAATGGTCCAAGCCGGTGCAACAATTATTGATATCGGCGGCGAATCAACTCGACCAGGTGCTGCTGAAGTTTCGATTAGTGAGGAGCTCGATCGTGTTGTACCCGTGGTAGACGCTATTGCAAAGCGTTTTGATGTGTGGATTTCTGTCGACACTTCGAAAGCTCAAGTTATGGATGAAGCCGCAAAAGTAGGTATGCATATTATTAATGACATTCGTTCACTACATGAAGCAGGTTCCCTTGAAGTGGCTGCAAGGCTGGGGCTACCAGTGTGTATTATGCATATGCAAGGTCAGCCGAGAACAATGCAAGATGCACCAAATTATGTGGATGTTGTCAAAGACGTTAAAGATTATCTTGCCGGTGAAATTGAACGCTGTGTGGCGGCGGGAATTGATAAACAGCAAATAATCCTCGATCCAGGCTTTGGTTTTGGCAAGAACCTGTCGCATAATTACCAGCTACTAGCGCATTTAGATCAATTTCATGATTTCGGACTACCGCTCTTGGCAGGACTGTCACGGAAATCTATGATTGGACAATTATTAAATGTTCCACCTCAAGAACGTCTTGCGGGCAGCTTAGCTTGTGCCACCATTGCGGCAATGCAAGGGGCACAAATTATCCGAGTTCATGATGTGAAAGAGACTGTACAAGCAATGCAAGTCGTTCAGATGACTCTGTCAGAAAAGGAAAAATTAGCGTATGAGTAACCGTAAATATTTTGGTACTGATGGTATTCGTGGAAAAGTAGGCGACAGCCCAATTACTCCTGATTTTGTTTTAAAATTAGGCTGGGCCGCAGGTAAAGTGCTGGCTCGTCACGGTTCACGTAAAATTATCATTGGTAAAGATACGCGTATTTCTGGCTATATGTTGGAGTCTTCATTAGAAGCTGGTTTAGCTGCGGCAGGGTTATCCGCATCATTTACAGGCCCAATGCCAACACCAGCTGTGGCTTACTTAACTCGTACTTTCCGTGCAGAGGCAGGGATTGTGATTTCAGCTTCTCATAACCCTTACTATGATAACGGGATTAAGTTCTTCTCTATTGACGGAACTAAACTGCCTGACGAAGTTGAAGAAGCCATTGAAGCTGAAATGGAAAAACCGATCACTTGCGTTGAATCAGCAGAACTTGGTCGTGCGAACCGTATCGTTGATGCGGCGGGGCGTTACATTGAATTCTGCAAAGGGACATTCCCTAACGAACAGAGCTTAAACAGCCTTAAAGTGGTTTTAGATTGTGCGAACGGCGCCACTTATCATATTGCACCAAACGTTTTCAGTGAGTTAGGTGCTCAAGTCATCACTATGGGTTGTGATCCTAATGGGATCAACATCAACGAAGAGTGTGGTGCTACTGACGTTCGTAAGTTACAAGAGCGTGTGATTGCAGAAAAGGCAGATGTGGGCTTAGCGTTTGATGGTGATGGTGACCGGATCATTATGGTCGACCATCAAGGTAATAAAGTCGATGGCGACCAAATACTGTATATCATTGCTCGTGAAGCGCTGCGTCAAGGTCAGTTAAAAGGTGGCGTTGTCGGTACTCTAATGAGCAACATGGGTCTGGAAATAGCCCTGAAACAGTTAGGTATCCCGTTTGAGCGTGCAAAAGTGGGAGACCGTTATGTGCTCGAAAAATTACAAGAAAAAGGCTGGCGTATGGGGGCTGAAAACTCCGGTCATGTGATTTTATTAGATAAAACCACCACAGGTGACGGTATTGTCGCTGGTCTTCAAGTGTTAAGTGCAATGGTTCGTAACCACATGAGCTTACATGACCTGTGTAGCGGTATGAAGCTTCTACCTCAAATTCTTGTTAACGTGCGCTTTAAAGGCAAACACGATCCTTTGCAAAGTGAAGCGGTTGTTGCTGCGAATGAACAAGTTGAAAAAGAGTTAGCGGGTAAAGGGCGTGTGTTACTGAGAAAGTCCGGTACTGAGCCTCTGATCCGTGTCATGGTTGAAGGTGAAAACGAAGACGTTGTCACTGAAATGGCAAACCGCATTGCCGATGCAGTTAAAGCGGCCGGTTAATGTTGCACATTCTCCCTTATCGCGGATAAAAACTGACCTAAGGGAGAGAAATTACTAAGCTGAGTATGATATTTCGATGGTTTGCTGTTTTTTTCTGCAATTAGTCAAATGAAATCAAAATAGACTTGCTTGTCAGCTCAGCTTTGGTTAGTATTCGCACCTGCTCAATTCCGTAATAGTGTTTTGAGTAGGTGTGCAGTATAAGGGTCATAGCATAGGCTATGCGCCGTAACTGAATAGGTAACTCAAATGTATATAGCTCTTTTAGTTGTTTTCTTGCTCGCGGCTATCGGCCTGATTGGTCTGGTCATGTTACAGCAAGGTAAAGGTGCTGACATGGGTGCATCATTCGGTGCGGGCGCTTCTGCAACACTGTTTGGTTCATCGGGTTCAGGTAACTTCATGACCCGCATGACTGGAATCTTGGCTGCTGTGTTTTTCGTTATCAGTTTAATTCTTGGCAACATGACTGCCAACAAGTATGGAACTGGTGCAGGTAGTAAGTGGGAAAACATTAGCGAACCGGCAAAAGTCGAGCAACCAACAGACGTTCCGGCAGCACCAGCAACACCAACGAGCGATATTCCTCGTTAAGTGTGAAAGATTCCGGATGACCGCATTGTGTTCTCATCAATGTAGTCCCAACTAGCAGTAACGTAGTAAGAAGTTAAAAATTTGAGGTTATTGATTGATAAATTAGTAACCTCGCCTCAGTGCCGAGGTGGTGAAATTGGTATACACGCTACCTTGAGGTGGTAGTGCCTACAAAACGGGCGTACGGGTTCAAGTCCCGTCCTCGGCACCATTATTTTAGACGACTTGTGAAGTCACAATAGTCAGTGTAAAATAGTCACGTTTCGAACGCGGGATGGAGCAGCATGGTAGCTCGTCGGGCTCATAACCCGAAGGTCGTTGGTTCAAATCCAGCTCCCGCAACCATTTCTCTTAGTCAAACATATCTTGCAGCAACAATATCAGATATCGTTATCGTAATTTCTCATCGATTTATCTAGATTTTCAAGGTATACTAAGAGCACGGTAAACCCATGCACTATGGGTCCAGTTACAAAAGCCCCGAATTTCGGGGTTTTTTGTTATTTGACAATCGAATTAACTGGGCTTTATGCCCTTTTTTTATGTCTGGGGGTGGGCTTGTCCACATTAGAGCAAAAATTAACAGAGATGGTTTCGGCACCAGTGGAAGCACTAGGCTTTGAGTTTGTAGGCTTAGAATTTGTTCGCGGGCGTACGTCGACACTGCGTATTTTCATTGATAGTGAAGAAGGCATCACTGTTGATGACTGTGCTGATGTCAGCCATCAAGTGAGTGCAGTATTGGATGTCGAAGATCCAATTTCTGTGATTTATAACCTTGAGATATCGTCACCGGGTATGGAACGTCCACTGTTCACCATCGCTCATTATGAGCGTTTTATGGGTGAAGAAGTGGCTCTGTCACTGCGTATAGCGATGCAGAACCGTCGTAGATGGCAAGGAATTATCAAAGCCGTTGATGGTGAAATGATTACGGTTACTGTAGATGGTAAGGATGAGGTGTTCGCCCTCGGCAACATCCAGAAAGCTAACTTAGTACCACACTTTTAATTAAGTTCAATGAGGCAACTAGGATGAACAAAGAAATTCTGGCTGTTGTTGAAGCGGTTTCTAACGAAAAATCCCTCCCTCGTGAAAAAATCTTCGAGGCTCTGGAAACTGCGCTGGCGACAGCAACGAAAAAGAAATATGAGCAAGAGATTGATGTTCGCGTAGAAATCGATCGTAAATCGGGTGATTTCGATACGTTTCGTCGTTGGGTGATTGTTGACGAAGTCACAATGCCAACGCGTGAAATTACACTGGAAGCTGCACAATTTGAAGATCCTGCATTGCAGCTAGGTGAATACGTCGAAGACCAAATCGAATCAGTTGTATTTGACCGTATTACCACGCAAACCGCTAAGCAAGTTATCGTACAAAAAGTTCGTGAAGCTGAGCGTGCGATGGTGGTTGACCAATTCCGTGAGCAACAAGGTGAAATCATCACTGCTCAGGTTAAAAAAGTTAACCGTGAAAACATTACCTTAGATTTAGGTAATAATGCAGAAGCTGTGATCCTGCGCGAAGATATGCTACCACGCGAGAACTTCCGCCCTGGTGACCGTATCCGCGGAGTCCTGTATGATGTTCGCCCTGAAGCTCGTGGCGCACAGCTTTTTGTAACTCGTTCTCGTCCAGAGATGCTGGTTGAATTATTCCGCATCGAAGTACCAGAAATTGGCGAAGAAATCATTGAGATCAAAGCTGCGGCTCGTGATCCCGGTTCTCGTGCAAAAATCGCAGTAAAAACGAACGACAAGCGTATCGACCCAGTTGGAGCTTGTGTTGGTATGCGCGGTGCTCGAGTTCAAGCGGTTTCTAGTGAATTAGGCGGCGAGAGAATCGACATTGTGTTATGGGATGATAACCCAGCGCAATTCGTTATTAATGCTATGGCTCCGGCAGATGTGGCATCTATTGTGGTTGATGAAGACAACTGTACGATGGATGTTGCCGTTGAAAGCAGTAACTTAGCACAAGCAATTGGACGTAATGGACAAAACGTTCGCTTAGCGGCTCAGTTACTGAAAATCCACCGTGGTGATGACAAGTGGGAACTGAATGTCATGACAGCGGAAGAGCTGAATGCAAAACATCAGGCAGAAGCACACGCTTCTATTGAAACATTCACTAAGCATCTAGATATTGATGAAGAGTTTGCTACAACACTTGTTGAAGAAGGCTTCTCGACATTAGAAGAACTGGCTTACGTGCCTATTAAAGAACTTCTGGAAATTGACGGTCTTGATGAAGAAACCGTTGAAGTTCTACGTGAAAGAGCAAAAGCTGCCCTCACCACAATTGAACTAGCTCAAAAAGAGAGTTTGGGTGATAATCAGCCAGCAGAAGATTTGTTGAATCTTGATGGTATGGATCGTACTCTGGCCTATAATTTGGCTACTCACGGTATCTGTACACTGGAAGATCTTGCTGAGCAGGGCATCGACGACCTGATTGATATCGAAGGTCTGAATAATGAGAAAGCAGGTGAACTCATTATGGCAGCACGTAATATTTGCTGGTTCGGAAACGATGCGTAAACACTGTAGCAGGAAGGAACGGCATGACAGAAACTGTAAAATCACTGGCAACGGAAATTCAAACCACAGTTGAACGCCTGGTACAGCAATTTGCTGAAGCAGGGATCACGAAAGGTGCGAATGACTCTGTTAGCCAGACTGAAAAAGAAACTTTACTGAACCACTTAAACCGTGAACAAGGCGGAGCAGCGGGTCAGCCAAGTAAATTAACACTGCAGCGTAAAACTCGTAGTACGCTGAGTGTTCCAGTCACCGGTGGCAAAAGCAAATCGGTAAATGTTGAAGTCCGCAAAAAACGCACTTATGTGAACCGCGACGCTGAAGAAGCGCAAGCGGAAGAGCAGGCGCAGCGTGAAGCGGAAGAGCAAGCACAGCGCGAAGCTGAGGAACTGGCAAAACGTGAAGTTGAAGCGAAACGTGCAGCGGAAGATGCTGCAAAACGTGACGCTGAAGCTAACGCAAAACGTGAAGCCGAAGAGAAAGCAAAACGTGAAGCAGCTGATAAAGCTACGCGCGAAGTAGCGGAAAGAGAAAAAGTGAAACAAAGCGAAAATCAAAAACCAAGCAAAGCGGCGACAGAAAGTAACGCTGACAAACAGCGTCTTGAAGCCGAAGCTGCCCAACTGAAACGCAAAGCGGAAGAAGAAACTCAACGTAAAGTTGAAGCTGATGCGCGTCGTGTTGCTGAAGAAGCCCGTAAAATGGCTGAAGAAAAAGCGGGAGACTGGAACTCAGAGAGTAAATCTGAAGAAGACAGCGACTATCATACAACGACATCTACTCACGCTCGTGCGGCAGAAGATGAAAGTGATGAGAAAGAAGAAGGTCGTCGTTCACGTAACCGTACCGCAAAAGCACCTCGTCAAAAGAAAGGTAATAAACTTTCTGAAAAAGCGGATCGCGAAGAAGAACGCGCAGCTGGTCGTTCAGGTCGCTCTAAAGGTAAGCAACGTAAAGGTAGCTCTTTACAACAAAGCTTCACCAAACCTGTTGCAGCAGTAAACCGTGATGTCGTTATCGGCGAAACTATCACTGTTGGCGAATTAGCGAACAAGATGGCGGTTAAAGGCTCTCAAGTCATTAAAACGATGATGAAAATGGGCGCAATGGCAACCATCAACCAAGTGATTGACCAAGAAACTGCACAATTAGTTGCAGAAGAAATGGGTCACAAAGTTATTTTGCGTCGTGAGAATGAGTTAGAAGAATCGGTAATGAATGACCGTGACACTGGCTCCGCAGTAAGAGAACCTCGCGCGCCAGTTGTTACTATCATGGGTCACGTTGACCACGGTAAAACCTCTTTACTGGATTACATTCGTTCAACGAAAGTGGCATCAGGTGAAGCAGGTGGTATTACTCAGCACATCGGTGCATACCACGTTCAAACTGACAAAGGTATGATCACCTTCTTAGACACCCCAGGTCACGCCGCGTTTACATCAATGCGTGCTCGTGGTGCTCAGGCAACGGATATCGTTGTTCTGGTTGTTGCTGCGGATGATGGTGTTATGCCTCAAACAATCGAAGCTATCCAGCATGCGAAAGCAGCGGGTGTGCCAATCGTTGTTGCGGTAAACAAAATGGATAAACCAGAAGCTGACCCAGATCGCGTCAGAAATGAGCTGTCTCAGTACGGCGTTATTTCTGAAGAGTGGGGCGGTGACACTCAGTTTATCGGTGTATCTGCGAAAGTCGGTACCGGTATCGATGAACTGTTAGATGCTATTTTACTGCAAGCTGAAGTTTTAGAACTGAAAGCAGTCTATGCAGGCATGGCAAGCGGTGTGGTTGTTGAATCTTACCTAGACAAAGGTCGTGGCCCAGTTGCTACAATCTTAGTTCAAGAAGGTACATTGAACAAAGGCGACATCGTGCTGTGTGGATTTGAATATGGCCGTATTCGTGCAATGCGCAACGAATTAGGTAAGGAAGTGCTGTCTGCGGGGCCTTCAATGCCAGTTGAGATTCTGGGTCTGTCCAGTGTTCCTTCTGCCGGTGATGAAGCTACCGTGGTTCGTGATGAGAAGAAAGCGCGTGAAGTTGCCCTGTATCGTCAAGGTAAATTCCGTGATGTGAAATTAGCTCGTCAGCAGAAATCTAAACTGGAAAACATGTTTGCTAACATGGAAGAAGGTAAAGTTTCTGAACTGAATATTGTACTGAAAACTGACGTTCAAGGTACCTGTGAAGCTATCACTGACTCTCTGATGAAACTGTCAACTGATGAAGTTAAAATTAAAATCATTGGTTCAGGCGTGGGTGGTATCACCGAAACTGACGCAACTCTGGCAGCGGCTTCTAATGCGATTATTCTTGGCTTTAACGTCCGTGCGGATGCATCTGCTCGTCGTGTAGTTGAAAGCGAAAGTGTTGATTTACGTTACTACTCAGTTATCTATAGCCTGATTGATGAAATCAAACAAGCGATGAGTGGTATGTTGGCACCAGAATACAAACAGCAAATCATGGGTCTTGCAGAAGTCCGTGATGTATTTAAATCACCGAAATTTGGTGCAATTGCTGGTTGTATGGTTACTGAAGGTACCATCAAACGTAATAATCCAATTCGCGTTCTGCGTGATAACGTGGTTATCTACGAAGGTGAGCTGGAATCACTGCGCCGCTTTAAAGATGACGTTAGTGAAGTTCGTAACGGTATGGAATGTGGTATCGGTGTTAAGAACTACAACGATGTCCGTACCGGCGATATGATCGAAGTCTTTGAAATTATCGAAGTTAAGCGTTCAATCGACGGTTAATTTTGTGAGTACCCACGAGAGATTGTGGTGACAAAATAGTATTGATGAGGGGGCGATTGCCCCCTTTATTGTCAGGAGATATAACGATGGCAAAAGAATTCAGTCGTTCTCAGCGCGTAGCGCAAGAAATGCAAAAAGAAATTGCGATTATCTTGCAGCGTGAGATCAAAGATCCTCGTATTGGAATGGCAACCGTTTCTGGTGTTGAGCTGTCACGGGATCTGGCATACGGTAAAGTCTTTGTTACTTTCTTTAACTTTGCGAATGAAAAAAGTGAAGAAGAGATGGTGGCTGACGGTATCAAAGCCTTAAATGAAGCATCAGGTTTCATTCGTTCATTACTGGGGAAAGCGATGCGTTTACGTATTATTCCTGAATTAACGTTTGAATATGACAACTCATTGGTTGATGGTATGCGTATGTCTAACTTAGTCTCAAACGTGATCCGTAGTGACGAAGAACGTCGTGCTGGTACAGATAATAAAGAGGAAAAATAATGGGGCGTCGTCGTAGCGGGCGCAACATTGACGGCGTTGTGCTGTTAGATAAGCCCACCGATATTTCCTCAAATGATGCGCTGCAAAAAGTGCGGCGCTTTTTCAACGCGAATAAAGCAGGGCATACGGGAGCACTTGACCCGTTAGCGACGGGTATGCTGCCGGTCTGTCTTGGTGAAGCGACGAAATTTTCACAATTTTTACTCGACTCAGATAAACGTTATCGGGTGATTGCGCGCCTTGGACAGCGAACGGACACTTCCGACTCCCATGGCGAAATTATCTGTGAGCGTGACATTACCTTTACCGCGAAGCAACTCGAAGAGGCTCTAGAGCATTTTCGTGGTGATACGCTGCAAGTTCCTTCCATGTATTCTGCGCTGAAACATCAAGGGCGCCCACTGTATGAATATGCGAGAAAAGGAATTACGGTAGAGCGTGAAGCGCGTCCTATCACGGTGTATGAACTTCAGTTTATTCGTTGGGATAACAATGAATTAGAACTGGAAATTCACTGCTCTAAAGGCACCTATATTCGTACTATCATTGACGATTTAGGGGAAATGCTTGGATGTGGTGCACATGTGACGTATCTGCGTCGTGTACAAGTGGCAAATTATCCTTACGATCGTATGGTCACTTTGGAGCAATTAGCTGCTTTACGGGCAAAAGTGGATGCGGGTGAAGGTTCGTTTGAATCCCTACTCGATTCCCTATTATTGCCAATGGATACCGCTGTGGTTCATTTTCCTGCGGTGAATATCACTGAAGAAACGGCTGCGTATTTTAAACAGGGTCAGCCTGTGCGTGGTGATGTCAAAGACCTTGCAGAAGGCGATATGATTCGTGTCACTTGCGGTTCAGAGCAGCGGTTTATCGGTATTGCTCTGATTAGTGAAGATGGACGTATTGCACCAAAGCGTTTGGTCGTTGAAAATGAACTGTCCGCATAATGGCGCTTATTGCTTTGCTGTCTTAAGCAGCGTAGAATGGCGGCGCTAAATCTTGAGATGCTAAATTAGAGATTGGCTCTCATCACTTAAATTTATATTATTTTGGAGTTTATTATGTCTCTAAGTACTGAAGCGAAAGCGAAAATCGTTGCTGAATTCGGCCGCGGTGAAAACGACACGGGTTCAAGCGAAGTTCAAATCGCTCTGTTAACTGCTCAAATCAACCATCTGCAAAGCCACTTTTCAGAGCACAAAAAAGATCACCACAGCCGTCGTGGTCTGCTGCGTATGGTTGCTCAGCGTCGTCGTTTACAAGCTTACCTGAAAGGTAAAGATATCGCACGTTACACAGCGCTGATCGAGCGTCTGGGTCTGCGTCGTTAATCTTGTCAGTTTCAGAGGAAAGGGGCCAAATGGCCCCTTTTCTTCTAAAAGTTAGTTGAAAGTTGAAGTAATACTCGAATTATACTTAACTAAAATGTTAAGCTATTATCGATAATTGACTGTTTTAATTAAAACCACTGAAAACTACATCCGATTCGCGCGGCTAATGAGAGGATTGATGATTGGAATATCAATCCTCTCATTAGTCGCGAGGCTGTAGTCAGAAAATAAACCATGCTACGTGAGAATCTCTCGTAGCCTTACAAAAAGGGTAATATTTTGTTAAATCCTATTGTTCGTAAGTTCCAGTATGGCCAGCATACCGTTACATTAGAAACCGGCATGATCGCACGCCAAGCAACGGCTGCGGTGATGGTAAACATGGATGACACCGCAGTATTCGTGACTGCTGTGGCACAGAAAAAAGTTAAAGAAGGGCAAGATTTCTTCCCTTTAACTGTTAACTACCAAGAGCGTACTTACGCAGCGGGTCGTATCCCAGGCAGTTTCTTCCGTCGTGAAGGTCGTCCTGGTGAAGGCGAAACCTTAGTTGCGCGTCTGATTGACCGTCCATTACGCCCTCTGTTCCCAGAAGGCTTCCTGAACGAAATCCAAATCATTGCTACCGTTGTATCTGTTAACCCACAAGTTAACCCTGACATCGTTGCGATGATCGGTGCATCTGCTGCACTGGCACTGTCTGGTGTTCCATTCAATGGTCCTATCGGTGCTGCACGTGTTGGTTTCATTAACGACCAATACGTTCTGAACCCAACTGCAGACGAATTAAAATCAAGCCGTCTGGATTTAGTGGTAGCAGGTACTGACAGCGCAGTATTAATGGTTGAGTCTGAAGCTGAACTGTTAAGCGAAGAACAAATGCTGGGTGCAGTTGTATTTGGTCATGACCAACAACAAGTTGTTATCCAGAATATCAACGAATTAGTGAAAGAAGCGGGCAAAGAGAAGTGGGATTGGCAGCCAGAGCCAGTTAACCAAGCTCTGCACGACCGTGTTGCTGCACTGGCTGAAAGCCGTATGGGCGATGCTTACCGTATCACTGAAAAACAAGAGCGTTATGCTCAAGTTGACTTGATCAAAGAAGAAGTGATTGGCGCGTTGGTTGCTGAAGACGAAAACGTTGATGTTTCTGAAGTGTCAGATATTCTTGCTCACTTAGAAAAACAAGTTGTTCGTAGCCGCGTAATCCGTGGTGAGCCGCGTATTGATGGTCGTGAAAAAGATATGGTTCGTGCATTAGACGTTCGTACTGGTGTTCTGCCACGTACTCACGGTTCTGCACTGTTCACCCGCGGTGAAACTCAGGCACTGGTTACTGCAACATTAGGTACAGAGCGTGATGCACAAGTTATCGACCAATTAATGGGCGAATACACTGACCGCTTCTTATTCCACTACAACTTCCCTCCATACTCTGTTGGTGAGACTGGTATGGTTGGTTCACCTAAACGTCGTGAAATTGGTCACGGTCGCTTAGCGAAACGTGGTGTGCTGGCAGTTATGCCTTCACAAGCAGAATTCCCGTACACTGTACGTGTGGTTTCTGAAATCACTGAATCTAACGGTTCTTCTTCAATGGCATCGGTATGTGGTGCATCTCTGGCTCTGATGGATGCTGGTGTGCCAATTAAAGCTGCTGTTGCGGGTATCGCAATGGGTCTGGTGAAAGAAGGCGACGATTTCGTTGTCCTGTCTGACATCTTAGGTGATGAAGACCACTTAGGTGATATGGACTTTAAAGTAGCGGGTAGCCGTGACGGTATCAGCGCACTGCAAATGGATATCAAAATCGAAGGTATCACTCGCGAAATCATGCAAGTTGCTCTGAACCAAGCTAAAGGTGCGCGCCTGCATATCCTTAGCACAATGGAACAAGCAATCAATAGCCCGCGTGAAGAGATCTCTGAATTTGCTCCACGTATTTATACCATTCGCATCAACCCAGACAAGATCAAAGATGTCATCGGTAAAGGTGGTTCTGTAATCCGTGCATTAACGGAAGAAACAGGTACAACGATCGAGATCGAAGATGATGGTACTGTGAAGATCGCTGCGACTGATGGTCTGAAAGCGAAAGAAGCGATTCGTCGTATTGAAGACATTACCGCAGAAGTTGAAGTGGGTCGTATTTACCAAGGTAAAGTGACTCGTATCGTTGATTTCGGTGCATTCGTTGCTATCGGTGGCGGTAAAGAAGGTCTGGTTCACATTTCTCAAATCGCTGACAAGCGTGTAGAGAAAGTGACTGATTACCTGCAAATGGGTCAAGAAGTTCCTGTTAAGGTGTTAGAAATCGACCGTCAAGGCCGTATTCGCCTGAGCATGAAAGAAGCTGTCGCTGGTGAAGAAGCTCCAGTACAGCAGGAATCAGCAGAATAAGCTGACCTAAAGTGTAGCGCCTGATAAACTTGGGCGCTATCAGCCTAAATTTGCTGACTAGTGGTAATGTAAGGGCGTAGTATGCAGAACTGTATTAACTTTCGTTTTTTAGATAGTCGCACCTTAGTTCGTGTGCTATCGGCGTTTATCTTTTTTATTATTATTGGATGTAGTAATAAAGATTGGCGTAAAAACGAGGTTTTCGCGGTTCCATTGCAGCCTTCATTGCAACAAGAAGTGATTCTGGCTCGTATGGAACAAATCCTTGCGAGCCGATCTTTAACCGATGATGAATACGCGCAGCTTTTATATGAGCGCGGAGTATTGTATGATAGTCTCGGTTTAAGGGCGCTGGCACGTAATGATTTTTCAACTGCGTTGTCAATCCGTCCGGATATTCCTGAAATCTTTAACTTTTTAGGAATATATTTTACGCAGGCTGGCAACTATGATGCCGCCTATGAAGCGTTTGATTCTGTTTTAGAGCTTGATCCAACTTACAATTTCGCGCGTATGAATCGTGGCATCGCATTATATTACGGTGGACGATACAAATTAGCGCAGGATGATCTGCTGGCGTATTATCAGATAGATCCAAATGATCCTTTTCGTACTCTATGGCTTTATCTCGTAGAAAAAGACATAGACCCGCGTATGGCGCAAGACAATCTTGCAGCCCGCTACAATCAAGCGGAGAAAGGGCAATGGGGCTGGAATATCGTAGAATTCTATCTTGGCAATATCAATGAAACAACATTGATGGAGCGTTTGAAAGAGACATCTACGGATAACACTTCGCTCGCTGAGCATCTCAGTGAAACTAACTTCTATTTAGGTAAGCATTACCTAAGTCTGGGGGATAAGGATAGCGCGGCTGCGTTATTCAAACTGACGGTAGCTAACAACGCACACAGCTTTGTTGAGCACCGCTACGCATTGTTGGAATTGGCGCTGTTAGGCCAAGAACAAGACGACCTATTAGAATCGGGCCAGCAATAGCTGACGAACATTTCTCTATCAATTCTTAAACCATCATCCATCATGGGTGAGGGTTTATTTGTTCGTTTAATAACACAATTTGAGCCAGTTCACATTTTAAATGATAATGACCGAAATGATTTTCGCTCCGTTATGTAAACTGGCCGCCATTAAGTATGAGGCACCTTTACATGACGACTGAGACCGATATGTCTTTTGCTGATCTAGGTTTATCAGCATCTATTTTGAACGCACTAAGCGACCTGGGATACGAAAAACCATCTCCAATCCAGCAGCAATGTATTCCATTGTTATTGGATGGTAACGATGTATTAGGTATGGCACAAACTGGTAGTGGTAAAACCGCTGCATTCAGCTTGCCATTACTGCACAACATCGACGCTGATCTAAAAGCGCCACAAATTTTAGTTCTTGCACCAACTCGTGAGTTGGCAGTACAAGTTGCTGAAGCAATGAGCGATTTCTCTAAACATATGAACCGTGTAAACGTGGTTGCCCTGTACGGCGGTCAACGTTATGACGTTCAGCTTCGCGCATTACGCCAAGGACCACAAGTGGTCGTAGGAACTCCGGGTCGTCTGCTTGACCACCTGAAGCGCGGTACTTTAGACCTTTCTAACTTGAAAGGCTTAGTATTAGACGAAGCTGATGAAATGCTGCGTATGGGCTTCATTGAAGATGTTGAAAACATCATGAGCCAAATCCCAGCAGAACACCAAACTGCGCTGTTCTCGGCAACAATGCCAGAACCAATCCGTCGTATTACTCGTCGCTTTATGAAAGATCCTAAAGAGATCCGTATTCAGGCGAGCATTACTACCCGTCCAGACATCGCTCAAAGCTACTGGACTGTTTACGGTATGCGTAAAAATGAAGCGCTGGTGCGTTTCTTAGAAGCTGAAGATTTCGATGCAGCGATTATTTTCGTTCGTACGAAAAACGCAACGTTAGAAGTTGCAGAAACTCTTGAGCGTAATGGCTACAACAGTGCGGCACTGAATGGTGACATGAACCAAGCACTGCGTGAGCAAACATTAGAGCGTTTAAAAGACGGTCGTTTAGATATCCTGATCGCAACTGACGTTGCAGCACGTGGTCTGGATGTTGAGCGTATCAGCTTAGTCGTTAACTACGACATCCCAATGGATGCAGAATCTTACGTCCACCGTATCGGTCGTACTGGCCGTGCAGGTCGTGCGGGTCGCGCATTACTGTTTGTTGAAAACCGTGAGCGTCGCTTGCTGCGTAACGTTGAACGTACGATGAAGCTGACTATTCCTGAAGTTGAGCTGCCAGATGCAGATCTGTTAAGCCAACGTCGTCAGGCTAAATTTGCTGAACAAATTCAACAGCAATTAGAAAGCAGCGACTTAGATCAGTACCGTTCACTGTTAGCGAAAATGTCTCCATCGGAAGATGTTGATATGGAAACCTTAGCAGCAGCATTACTGAAAATGGCTCAAGGCGAACGCGCTCTGATCCTGCCACCAGATGCACCGCGTCGTCCACGTCGTGAATTCAACGACCGTGATGACCGTCGTGGTAATGACCGTCGTAACAGCAACGGTAATGGTTTTGACCGTGCAGAACGCGGTGATCGTGGCGCTCGTCGTGAACGTCGTGATGTTGGCGATATGGAAATGTACCGTATCGAAGTGGGTCGTGATGACGGTGTTGAAGTTCGTCATATCGTTGGTGCGATTGCTAACGAAGCGGATATCAGCAGCCGTTACATTGGTAACATCAAATTGTACGGAACTCACTCTACAATTGAATTACCAAAAGGTATGCCAGCTGACGTGTTAACTCACTTAAGCCGTGCACGTATCCTGAACAAACCAACTCAAATGCAACTGATCGGTGATGCTCAGCCATTTGAACGCCGTGGTGGCGGTGAGCGTCGTGGTGGCCCACGTCGTGAAGGTGGTAGCGAAGGTGGCTTCGGTGCAGGTCGTCGCAATGACCGTGGTGGCGATCGTGATGGTCGTCGTGGCGGTGGAGACCGTGAAGGTTTCAGCGGCAACCGTCGTGGTGGAAATCGTGATGGTGCTAACCGTGGTGAGCGTGGTAACTCAGCGCCACGCCAAGAAGGTAACAATGCAGCACCACGTCGTCGTAGCAGCAGCCACAACGCATAATAGCGCTATCCAGCCACGTAAATGTGGCTGAGATAAACACAAAAAACCCGCATTTAAATGCGGGTTTTTTTATGCGTCTAATAAGGCTTTTGCTTGCCGCTGAGGCATGGGGAGAGTATCGCGACTGACGAGTACTTTTTTAATGCGGCGATTAAACGCCCCATAGACCATTTCTGTAAATAGGCGCTCTTCGACCAGACTGACACCCCCATCAATAATTTCAAGGGCTTGTACCAATACACGATGCCGAGAAGCGAAAGGGCGACGGACATTTAGTCCCATATCACACACCAATTGATACAGGACTGATTCAGCATTAAAAAAATCCCCGACGACCATTCGCTGGGTTGAAAACTCTCCGGTAGCACTATGCTCCTCGTGAGTATCAAGGTTTTTCAACGTCATCGAATTTGTCCGAATTTGCAGGTAAAAATCAGCCATAACCTCTTCTCCTGTACGATTCGCTAAATCAATCCTAGTGCTTCTTTTAATGGTTTTAAATAACGGCGACTAACCGGAATATGCTCTCCTGAGCATAGCACTAATTCAGCTTGCCCATTATCGCCAAATAAAATTTCACTGAGCTGTGTCATATTGACTAAATATTGGCGATGACACCGAACTAACGGTGTGCGCATTTCCAAGGTCCGTAACGTTAATTCAGTGAATCCTTCTTGCCCTTGGGTACTCATAACATAGACACCACTCATACGTGAAGTAACGTATTGTACGTCCTCTAATTTCATTAGATAAATTCGGCTGTGTCCGGTACAAGGAATAAACTTGAGTGGCTCGTTATTATCCAGTAGTTCTAAGTTTTGTTTGTGCTTGCCTTGTCGTAAACGCGCTAGGGTTTTTGCTAGTCTTTCGGGTTCAAGAGGTTTGAGGAGGTAATCGAACGCGTGTTCTTCAAAGGCTTGAATCGCAAATTCATTAAATGCGGTCAGAAAGACGATATGTGGGCGCTCTTCAGGATCCAGCATACGTACCATTTCCAGCCCAGTCACGCGAGGCATTTGAATATCTAAAAACACCACATCAGGCTTTTTTTTGTGAATTAAACTAATGGCTTCTATCGCATTGGCACACTCGCCAATAATTTCGATATCGTCATGTTCCTCAAGTAAACAGCGCACGTTTTCGCGAGCTAGGGGTTCGTCATCAACGATCAATACATTCATAGCGTTATAATCATTTATTATGTGCAATGTTATTAGGTGGACATGTAAGGTAAGCGAATTTTCACGCGGGTGAATTTTTCTGGTTCATATTCCACGCCGATCCCATATTTTTCACCATATTTCAGGCGCAAGCGTTTGTCGACTAAGCCCATTCCTAAGCCATCAGATTGCCCGCTTGGTTGGTATAAACCGGCATTATCTTCGATTTCAATATAGACATGTTCACTGCGAATATAGCTGCGTATTGTAATGTATCCGGTATTTAATAACTGTGAAGTACCATGTTTTATTGCATTTTCGACAATGGGTTGCAGCGTAAATGCCGGCAATTCTACCTGTTTGACTTCATCAGGGATGTCTAAATGGATCTGCAAATTTTCTTGGAAGCGGGCTTTTTCAATTTGCAGGTAGGCATTGATGTGCTCAATCTCTTCCCCTAATGTCGCATTCTGCTCTGGGCGTTTTAAGTTATTGCGAAAGAAGGTCGAAATATATTGCACTAACTGACCTGCTTGCTGGCTATCTTTGCGGATCACGGCTTGTAATGTATTCAGTACATTGAACAAGAAGTGCGGGTTGACTTGGGCATGGAGTAGTTTGACCTCCGATTGCAGCAAGGATTGTTTGTTGCGTTCGTATTGCCCAGCCAAAATTTGTGCGGAAAATAAGCTGGCGATCCCCTCACCGAGGGTACGGTTAATGGAACTGAATAAGCTATTTTTGGCTTGGTATAATTTGATGGTTCCAATGACCCGTTGATTCTCATCTCGCAGGGGGATCACAAGGGTTGAGCCAAGTTTGCATGAAGGGCTTAACGAGCATTTATACGGGGTTTCATTACCATCGGCATAAACCACTTCATTATTATCGATAGCCTGCCGTGATTGGATGGATGAGATAGGTGTGCCGGGAATGTGGTGATCGGAGCCTAACCCGATAAAAGCGAGAATTTTTTCTCTATCCGTAATGGCGACAGCGCCAATATCTAACTCTTGGTAAATAATTTTTGCCACCTTCATACTGTTATCAGCATTGAAGCCTTTACGCAGAATCCCTTCGGTACACAGAGCAATTTTTAAGGCTTGAGCAGAGAATGCGGTGGTGTATTTCTCAACGATAGCGCGTCTGTCGAGCAAAATGCGGATAAACATCGCGGCACCAACGGTATTGGCAATAATCATCGGCGCAGCAATATTTTTTACTAATTCATAGGCTTCATCGAAAGGGCGAGCAATGAGTAAAATAATCAGCATTTGGATGACTTCAGCGAAAAACGTCACGCAGCTGGCAGTCACAGGGTTAAAAATTTTATTAATTTCCCCCCGTTTCATATAGTGGCGATGCACCAGCCCACCAATTAAGCCTTCGATAATAGTAGAGATCATACAAGCGAAAGCGCTCATCCCACCCAAAGAGTACCGGTGGAGCCCACCAGTAAACCCGACAGCAAAACCTACCGCAGGACCGCCTAACAATCCGCCAAGTACAGCACCAATAGCACGAGTATTAGCTATGGAGTCATTGATATGTAAACCAAAATAAGTACCGATGATGCAAAATACGGAAAAAATCAGGTAGCACATCACTTTATGAGGTAAGCGAATGGTCACCTTAAGAAGTGGGGTGACAAGTGGCGTGCGGCTGAGCGCCCAAGCGATGACGAGGTAGACGCACATTTGTTGTAAGAGGAGTAATATTAGATCGAATTCGTACATGCTCGTCATATTTCACATTATGGGGGTGTTGACTACGTTCAGCCCCTCTAGTCACATACTTGTGTATGCTCCTAGAGGTATCTTCTCTTGTCGCCTACCCACAATGCGAACTATTTAGAGCATGGCTCGTCATATTTCACATTATGGGGGTGTTGACTACGTTCAGCCCCTCTAGTCACGTACTTGTGTATGCTCCTAGAGGTATCTTCTCTTGGTCGATTTAGCCATATACTTTTGGGGGATATTGTATCTTATTGGGCTGGTTAAGTAATCGTCATTTAATAATTAGTAAAACATCATTATTTGACATAAAGCCAAAAGCCCCTCAGACTAAAAAAATGACCTCAGAAGCGTGATTTTGCGCACAAATTTATTAACGCTCGTGTGAGTTTGTTGTCATAATAAAAAAGTAGTTTCCTCCGTTATTATTCAAGGCCCACATAAATAATGAAAAAAAGAACCATCATACTGATCTTGCTTATGCTGATCTTAATTGCTGCTGCGGCACTTTTTCATTCCCATAATCAATTTTTATTATTGCAAGGGGAAGTGGATGCGCCTGAAGTTATCGTGACTTCAAAAGCCAAAGGTAGAGTCATGGAACGCCATGTAGAACGAGGGGACGATGTGAAAAAAGGGCAATTGCTCATCACACTTGAGAGCCCTGAGCTACAAGCTCAATATGCGGCATTAAAAGCAGCGAAAGATCAAGCTCAAGCGCAACTCGATCAATCCTTAAATGGTACTCGTGAAGAGACCCTACGAGACTTGCAAGCGGCATTAGCCCAAGCCAATTCCCAATACCAAAATGCAGCTCGCGAATTTACGCGTTTAAGTAATCTTTCTGGTAAAGGCTATGTTTCTGCGAATGAACTGGATACAGCCCGTAAAGCAAAAGAGGTGGCTTTCCAGCAAGTTCAAAGTGCAAAAGCGCGTTTGGAAGAGGGAAAAAATGGTGATCGTATTGAGCTACGTCAACAATATGAAGCTGCGGTAAATCAAGCCGAACAGAAACTGGCTGAGCTCCAAGTTCAACTGGATGACTTGCAAGTTAAAGCCCCTGTTGATGGCGAAGTGGGACCAATCCCTGCGGAAATAGGGGAGTTATTTAATGCGGGTAGCCCATTAATTTCACTGATTAGTCTTCCTCAAGCATACTTTGTGTATAACTTACGTGAAGACATTTTAGTGGGTGTGAAAAAAGGGGATAAAATCGAATTAACCGTACCAGCCTTAGGGGACAAAACGGTTGAAGCAGAAGTTCGCTACATTGCACCAAAAGGGGATTACGCGACCAAGCGTGCGACTCGAGCAACGGGTGACTTCGACTTAAAAACCTTTGAAGTTCGTCTTTATCCACAACAACCGATTGAAGGACTGCGACCGGGGATGAGTGTCTTGTGGCATTGGGATAAATAACAGGTGACGCCATGAAATTAAAATTCGCTTGGCATGGATTCGAACATGCCTTTAGCCGCGAAACTCAAATGGCGATCCGCAGCCCAGTCTTTCACTGGCTGAGCTGGCTATTTCCCTTGATGCTTTTCACGTTAGTCAGTGCTAACTTTTCAGAGGGGACCCTGATGGATGTCCCTGTTTCCGTGGTAGATAACAATAACAGCCCTATTTCGCGTCAGATCATTCGTGACCTTGATGCTGGTCCACATGCGGATGTGAAAGCGATTGATGGCAACCTCGTGACGTCTATCAAGCAGTTGGGTAGCGCGAAAGATTATGCCCTATTGTACATTCCTCATAATTTTGAAGAAGATATACTGCGTGGACGTCAACCTGAATTACGTATGTATTACAATGCATTATTCTATGCATCCGGCAGTTACGCGATTCAAGATTTTAGTGGGTTAGTCGCGGAGCTTAACGCAAAATACCGCCAAGAAATGGCGAAATCAATGGGGCAAGCTTTGCCGCCATTGGCACAGGTCACATTGTCTTACGATAGTTTATTTAACCCAAGTGGTAGCTATATTTATTACCAGCAATTTGCTGCTACCATTCATATGCTGCAATTATTTGTCGTGACCGCCACTATCTATACGATGTCGCGGGGAACCATCTTACAGAGTGTGAAGCCTTTCTCTATGGCGTTGCTGGGTAAAATGGCACCGTATACGCTATTTTTCACGACATTACTGATAGTGGAGCTAGCAGCGTTAGTCTCTATCTTTGATGCAAAAGTTGTTGGGAATCCGTTGTATATGATGCTGGTGGGCTTTTTCTATGTGATTGCAGCACAAAGCATCGGGTTACTGCTATTTAGTTTTACCTCCAGTGCCATTATGGCTTACAGCTTAATCGGGATGTTGGTGAGTATCGCGCTAGCCTTTTCGGGGATGGCAGTACCGGAACTTTCCATGGTGTTACCTGCACGAATCATTTCTAATGCGGAGCCGCTCACCCACACCTTAAATGCAATGTTTGATATATTCTTACGGGAAATTTCGTTTGAACGTATTGTCGAAGTTTGTCTGTTTTTGTTGATTTACCCATTACTCACGGCATTTTTGATTCGTAAGCGTCTAGTCAAACGACTGGAAACCCAAGGAAGTATCGTATGATGACGGTCTATTTCGCGACGTTTAAAAAGGTGCTTTTAGGGATGCTGGAAAAGCCGATGTGGCTGTTGCTACTCGTGTCTTTATGCATCATGAGTTTGGTCTACGCGCGTCCTGTTCTGTGGGATTTACCGGTGGCGGTCATCGATATGGATCACTCTGGCGCGAGCCGTGAATTGATCCGCGATTTGGATGCCACACCCAAAGTGCAGCTACACAGCTATGATAATCTAGCGCAAGCTCGGCAGGATATGATTGCAAGGCAGCTATTTGCGATCGTGATTATTCCAACAGATTTTGAAAAGCATCTGTTGAGTGGGAAAAACATCACAGTACCTGTCTACGGCGATGCGACAAACCGTCTTGCCAGTGGGCAAATTCAGCAAGAATTATCGAAAGCCTATCAAACCTTACTGAGTGCGTATAATACCCAGTTATTGGAGAATGCGGGTTTCAGTCCCGAACAGGCTAAAGTGATTATTGCGCCGGTCAGAAGTGAAACGGAGGCATTGTTTAACCCCGGTATTAGTTTTGCCGCGATTATTTTCCCTGGCTTGTTAGTGATGCTGTTACAGCACTCCTTGCTGATTGCTTGTGTGCGGGTCAGCATCGCCATTCGTTCTACACCAAAAGGTAAGCCACCATTGGCTGTCTATCTGGGCGCTTTGTCTGCGCTGGTGCCAATCTGGTTGTTTCTTTCGACCGTATTCTTTGCACTGTGGCCGTGGATATTGGGTTATCGGCAAGAAGCACCACTGTACCAAATTTGGATGCTGACCTTCCCATTCTTACTCGCAGTCATTGGTTTAGGTAAGCTTGTGACAGAATGTCTACGCAGTGTTGAAATGATTTACCTGACATTGGCATTTATTACCACGCCGGTGTTTTATATGTCAGGAACAATTTGGCCGTTACAAGCAATGCCTGACTGGGTGCGAATGATAGCGTCTGCGCTGCCATCCACATGGGCGACGAATGCCATGGCAGGTATCAACCAAATGGGGCTACCGTTTAGCGATATCTTGATGGACATTGTGATGATGTTAATTCTTGGTGTGATTTACTCATTTATTGGGGTATTCATTGGCATGCTGCGAGATGGCGAACTACGCCACATTAGCCAGACTGTACATCGTTGGCGCAAACATCTTCATAAATAGTCAAAGAGAGGTTGGTTTCCAACCTCTTTTTTTATGCCATTATTCCTCGGCGAGGCTGAGGCTTAAATTGCACTCTTCAGGTGTTGAAACAGAGTATGTCCGTCCATTCGCATTGGTGGTGCCGTGATAGGCTTCACCGTTGCAGTCATTAATAATGATGTAGTTGACTGAAGAGAGGGGCAAATCATTTTCATCGGTTAAGAGGAAGCTCAGGTTGTAATCGTCTCCGCCGATTTGGGAATGAATATTGCCATTACTTTTGGCAGCGAGTCCTGCAATAACAAATGGACCTGTTTTATTCTCTTTGTCTAGTTTGCCAACCGCATTATCTTGGGTTCCTGCTACGATATGTGCATTTTCAGGCACTGCAATAATTTTCTTACCTTTAAATACCACACGATAATAGCCTGAGTCGGAATAACTGACGTCTTGATTTTTTTCGAGATCCGCTTTGGTGTATTCAAGGGACGTTGAGCATCCTGCTAAAAAGATTGTCATAACGAGTAGGGTGCGTTTTATCACGGGCATTTCCTTATAGGTCTGTGAGTTTGATTGCTTATCTAATCTACAGCAGTGCAATCAGATTCAAAGGAGATAACTCCGTATATCTTTGGGGCATATTCAGGTTATAGGCTTATTATTGAGGCTATACGGAATGGGAAGTCATTAGCCATTATATGAAAGCTAATTGACGGTGGGAATGAAGCCGCGTTGATCAGACCGCCCTCATTCCCATCAAGAGTATTATCCTGCTAGCGTCAATCCGGCAATATTACGCCAATAGCCATTGCAGCTTTGCTCTGGGATAGTCAGGGGGGATTGCCCGTGTTGATTAGCTTTAAACTGTTTAATCACATTAAGGGATTCAAGGTCTTCTGGGGAAACGCGCACAATGTCCACCAAATCTCGCATTGATGAAATATCGTTACCTAAGTTATAGCAGTAGCCACTCAGAGTTTGGATGCCGTTCAGTGTGAAAACTTGCTGCTGTTCTTGTGACAGCACTTTGCGCCCTTGAGGATAATTGATGCAGCAGGTTTCACACTCATCTTTTTGGCGGTTTTCAGAGCGAGCCGTAAAACAGCGGGCAGAATAGGCAAGGGGCAGATGACCGTAGCTGAAAACCTCAACCTCAAATTTATCGCGAATACCAAGGTCTTCACATTGATTGAGCAGATTCACCAGCCAATCACGGGAGAGCTCAACAGGCATACACCAACGTACCATCCCTTGACGCAGCAAAATATTCAGGGAAGGGGCGTTATAGCAATTGAGCCCATGACCTGCCACAAACGGCAATTTACGCTCTGTTAGCATGTTGATGACGCCAAAATCGTGAGCTTCAATCATAAACTCACCATTATCAACTAACTTACTGATTTCTTTAAGTTCAGATGGCGCTTGTAGTAGAGCAAGCGTGCTGAGAATAATTTGTTTTCCGCTTCCTGCGAGTTGCTTGGCAAGGTCAATCCAATCATTGGGTTTCATGTCTCGGCGCTTGCTGCACACGGTTTCCCCGAGATAGATAATGTCTGCTTCACTGTTTGCCGCATGCTGATAAAAATCATGTAAGGTTGATGTTGGCCAATAGTAAAGCACTGAGCCTAATGCATATTTCATTGTCTTACCCATTCTCTATGCTGGTGAATAATGCGCATCCGTTACTGCCATTTACGATGATAAGCGCCAAGGGTTGTTTGACTGCCTTCAGAAAGGTCACCAAGGGCTTTAAGCCATCTAGGATCGGTTACAAAACCCTCGGGATTGGTTTTATAACGGTTAATTGCCTGACGCCAAATTTTAGTGACTTGAGTTACATAGGCGGGGCTGCGTTGGCGTCCTTCAATTTTCACTGACGCAATATTGGCGCGCATTAGCTCTGGTAATAGCTCAATCGTGTTGAGGCTGGTGGGCTCTTCCAGAACATGGTATTTATGGTCATCCACTAAATAGCGCCCTTTACACAGCGTTGGATAACCCGCATTTTCATTTTTCTGGTAGCTGTCAATCAGTACCTCATTTAAACGCGACTCCATACCCTTATCAGTGTGCTGCCAGCGAACAAAACGGGCGGGAGAGCAAGCTCCAACAGTATTAGGTGACTCCCCTGTGAGATAGGAAGAAAGGTAGCAGCGACCTTCAGCCATGATACACAGGCTGCCAAAAGCAAACACTTCTAAGGGAACTGGGCTGGTTTTGGCGAGTTGCTTCACTTGGTGAATCGACAGTACGCGAGGTAGCACCACGCGGTGAACTTGGAAATTGCGTTCATAGAAACGGATAGCTTCAGTATTCGTGGCGGATGCCTGTACAGAGACATGGCGTTCAATATGCGGGTATTTATTGGCGGCATATTCTAATATCGCAATATCGGCGAGGATCAGTGCATCCGCGCCTAAATCAGCCGCTAAATCCACGGAGTTCTGCCAACGTTGATAGCCATCAGGGTGGGCAAACGTGTTAATTGCGATATGTAATTTACGTTTACGTTGATGAATATAACGTTCTGCTTCATGCAGATTTTTTTCTGTAAAATTCAATCCTGCAAAATGACGTGCGTTGGTATCATTTTTTAGACCGATGTACACCGCATCGGCACCATTATCAACGGCCGCTTTCAAGGCAGGTAAATTCCCAGCTGGGCAGAGTAATTCCATTCGCGTTGTCTCTGTATAAAAATTTAGCAATTGGTCATTCTAGTCAACAGGTCAGATTGAGGTTTTGATTTAGCGCAGAGAAGCTTGGAATGTTGCAGGCAAGATGATTATTTCGTGACTATTATAAAAGTGTAGGAATTATTGAAAATAAATATTGGCGAGATGGATAAAGATTGATATAGGATCGGTATCATCACGTTATTTTTTGGCAAAATATGTCCATATATCGGATAAATGGCGATATATCTCTGTATATCTTTATATCTACACATCAATGTTATCTATAATCGTCCACATTATAGGTATTAAAATTGCCCAAGCGGCTACTTATCCAGTAGCAATGCCCAATGGACAGATAATTGATACGGGAGTTAGCACTGTGTTTGGTAAAATTCGTTCTCAACTGATCACCCAAGGTCCTTCATTTTTGAAGTTTCCTTTGAAAGTGACCCCATTTGTCGTACAGCGTCAAATACTCGAACAACTATTAAGTTGGCAGTTTCGTGAGTCTGTCAAAGAAGGCGAACTCGATTTTCTGGAAGGGAAATGGCTGAAAGTTGAGGTTCGGGATTTAGAGCTGGTTTGGTTTATCAGCTTACAAGAGGGTCAGCTGGTGGTTCAAAAACAGGCTGAACCTGATGTGAGTGTCAGCGGCAATGCGAATGACCTCGTATTGATCGCGGCACGTAAAGAGGATCCAGATACGCTCTTTTTCCAGCGCCGCTTGGTCATTGAAGGGGATACTGAATTAGGTTTATACGTTAAAAACTTAATGGATGCCTTTGAACTTGAAAATATGCCAGCACCATTGCGTTTCGGCTTACTGCAACTCGCTGATGTGATTAAAACTGTACAAGACAATGAGGACGCAGAGCATAAAACGCCAGCGTTAACTTCATGCTAATCCGTGTAGAAATTCCGGTTGATGCCATGGGTATCGACACGCTATTGCGTGAAACGTTTCCCACTGAAGGGGAGGCTGATCTTGTTCAGCATCTTCGTGAAGATGGGCTATTAACCCTCGGTGTCGTAGCAACCAACGATGACGGTGAAGTGATTGGTTATGTTGGTTTTACACCTGTCGATGTCAATGGTGAAGATGTTCAATGGGTGGGACTCGCGCCATTAGCCGTCAAAAAAGAGTACCAAAGCCAAGGTATTGCGGAAAAACTGGTCTATGAGGGGTTAGATAGCCTCAACGAGTTTGGTTATGGTGCTGTTGTGGTATTAGGCGATGAAGGCTATTACGGACGTTTTGGTTTTGAACCCGCTTCAAATCATGATTTGCGTTGCCAATGGCCAAGCTTGCAAAAACACTTTTTAGTCTATGGACTCGAAAATGGCGCGATTGACCAACATAAAGGCGAAGTCACTTACTCATCGCACTTTGATAGCGTGTAAGCCGCTAAATAATGTTGCAAATCATCAGGCTGGTCAATGACCAGCCTTTCTTTTGCCTGTTTACTCAACTGTTTGACACGATATTCTAACCGAGACGCCTCAGCGCGATCCCCTGCTGTACAATGAAACACTAACGTTAAAGGGGCTTTGCCTTTTAACGCTTTAGCCCCTATCCCCGATTCATGTTGTTTAAATCGCCGCGGAACATCCGTAGTAATCCCACAATATAAGGCGTTATTTTTTTGCCGAATCAAGTAAAGCGACCAATTACGCGATGTCATTTCGTTTTTCTTGCGATTAAATTTAGCATTCTGTGCTGATTTATAAGGGAAATTCAGTTGGCTTGCAGCGAATTTTCTCGTGAACATTAATGTTTATAACATACTAAATTATAAATAAAAAATGATATAAAGCTGTCACAAATTTGCAACCTCAATATAGGTTTGCATTCAAAAAATTTGAATAACTATAGCAAAATTAGCTAATTTTCATCTCTAAATAAAGCGCATAGTATGATCCATATCACAGGGAAACACGAAAAACCCCTGTTAATTTCAAACATACAATGAGGAAGTTTACCATGAAAAAATCAACATTATTTGCTGCTGCTTTAGCTTTAGGTGCTGTATCATTTGGTTCAATGGCGGCTGAAGAAGTTAGACAATCTAGTGAGCCTGCTGCGGGTTATGTGACTGTAAGTGGTGCTGCTGGCGTCAATGACCTGACTGCACAATTAGCCAAAAAAGCTGATGAAGCTGGCGCAAAATCTTTCCGTGTGATTTCTGCAAGCGGTGAGAATGAGATGAGTGGTACAGCAGCAATCTACAAATAATTCTACTCGTCAGATTTACTCGTCATACTTCGAGCCGCAGCGTTGTTGGCTGCGTTCACTCCCACTAGTCACATACTAGTGTATGCTCCTAGCGACTCGTTCGCTTGCCGCCTAGCTACAACTCGAATTATTTAGAGTAAAAGCGAGGAGGAGAAGAGGAACTAGAAGGGAAGTATGGTCGATTTTGAGCAGTAGCTTCGAGTGCTAGCATTGCTGATATAGAACCTTATGTTAGGTGCAATTCGAATGAGTAAGTTATAGTAGTGCGAACTAAGTACAGATAACGTTCAGAACAGCTTAAGCACGCCCAGCCATCTTTATGGGCGTGTTCTGAACGGTCTAACATGGACATTCGCAATGACACCCGAAAGCACCTTACTACATATCCAGCGCTATATTGCTCGCCAACACGTTTTTTCCCTGTTTACCTCCTACCAAGATGATATTTGGGCTGCCAGTTGCTACTACGCGTTTGATCGCCAAAATATGCGTTTAATTTTCATGACATCCCCAGATTCACAACATGGTCAGCTCATGCAAGCAAACCCTCGTGTCGCAGGAACGATCTCTGCACAAACTAAGCAAGTGGGCAAAATTCAAGGTGTTCAATTTGTTGGGGAAATTCGCCAATTTGACGGTGAAGAGGCTGATGCGCAGAAAGCATTTTATTGCCAGCGATTCCCTATTGCCATAGAGGCGAAGCTGCCGATGTGGCAGCTCCAGTTACAGACAGTGAAAATGGTGGATAACACATTAGGGTTTGGTACCAAACTCCATTGGTCGCAAGATATTTAACGTAGCCGATGAATGACTTGGTTGCTGCTACCGCGCCATAACAGCGCGGGGTCATACAGTTCCTGTTCAAACTTTCCATCAATCAGCGTATTCACAAAGCTGACGACTTTCTGCTGTTCCAGTGTTAGCTCATCAAGTTTATAGCCTGTCCACATCCAGATATCTTTGTCTGGGCAGACGGCTTTCACTCGCTTCACCAACCGCAAGATGGCTGGCAAATTAGCGGGATGCAAAGGATCGCCTCCTGAGAGAGAAAGTCCTTGTCGGCGAATACGCGTATCCTGCAAGTCTTGGATAATTTGGTCTTCCATTTTTTGGGTAAAGGGAATGCCAGAGTCCACTCGCCACGTACTTTGGTTATAGCAGCCGCGGCATTGGTGGACACACCCTGCGACAAACAGTGTGCAGCGTGTACCGGGTCCATTAACTACATCCACAGGATAATATTGGTGATAATTCATACCATTTGTCCGAAGTTAACCTATGCGTTCATTAACCAAGCTGACCATTTCCTAAGTGTTTGATACGGCGCTTCACTTCTTCTTGTTTACCCGCATTAAATGGTCGTGCATCTGGGCTACCTAAATAGCCACATACGCGGCGGATCACCGAAACACGGTTAGTATCGTGGTTGCCGCAAGCTGGGCAGGTAAAGCCCTTGCTCGTACAAGAAAACTCCCCAGAAAAACCACAGTCATAGCATTCATCGATAGGGGTATTCGTCCCGTAGTAAGGAACATGCTGATAGCTGTAATCCCATACATCCTCAAGAGCTTTGAGGTTGTGCTGTAAATTCGGGTATTCGCCGTAACAGATAAAACCGCCGTTAGCGAGTGCTGGGTACGGCTGCTCAAAATCGATTTTATCGTAAGGATTTACCTGTTTTTCGACATCTAAGTGGAAGCTGTTGGTGTAGTAGCCTTTGTCTGTCACGCCATCCACGACGCCAAATTCGGCAGTATCTAAGCGGCAGAAACGGTCACATAGGTTTTCACTCGGCGTGCTGTATAAGCTGAAGCCATAGCCTGTCTGCTCTTTCCAGTCATCGGTAGCTTGGCGCAGACGGTTTACGATAGCCACGGCTTTTTCGCGTAATTGCTCACTGTCATACACATGGGTATCGATGCCAAATAGGGCATTGATAGTTTCGTGTAATCCAATATAGCCTAATGAGATAGAAGCACGCCCATGTTTGAAAATTTCGGCCACGCTATCATTGGCTTTTAAGCGAACGCCACAGGCGCCTTCCATGTATAAAATAGGTGCGACACGGGCTTTGACATTTTCTAAGCGAGCAATGCGAGTCATCAGCGCTTTTTTAGCGATAGCTAAACGCTCATCAAGTAGTGCCCAGAATGCATCTTCGTTACCTTGGGCTTCCAGCGCAATTCGCGGTAAGTTTAGGCTGATGACACCGAGGTTGTTGCGACCATCATGGATTTGTTTGCCATCTTCTTCATAGACGCCCAAGAAACTGCGACAGCCCATCGGTGTTTTAAAGGAGCCCGTGACATCAACCACGCGATCGTAATTGAGGATGTCTGGATACATACGTTTGCTGGCGCATTCTAAGGCTAACTGTTTGATGTCGTAGTTAGGATCACCGTATTTGTGGTTCAATCCATCTTTGATGGCAAACACGAGTTTTGGGAAAACGGCGGTTTTACGGTTTTTGCCCAGTCCCGCAATGCGGTTTTTGAGAATAGATTGCTGGATAAGTCGCGCTTCTTGGGATGTGCCTAACCCAAAGCCAAAGGTGACGAAGGGGGTTTGCCCATTTGCGGTATGCAGTGTATTCACTTCATACTCTAAGGACTGGAAAGCATCGTAACACTCTTTTTCAGTGCGACTTTGGGCATAAGCCTCGGCATCAGCAATTCCCCACTCTTTGGCGACTTTTAGGTGTTTTTCATGGCTGATAGCCACGTAAGGCGCCAAAATTTCATCAATTCGGTTGATAGTGGTACCGCCATAAATATGGCTAGCAACTTGAGCGATAATTTGTGCTGTAACGGCAGTGGCAGTCGAAATGGATTTTGGTGGCTCAATTTCAGCATTTCCCATTTTAAACCCATTGGTTAACATACCATCAAGGTCGATGAGCATGCAGTTGAACATAGGGAAAAATGGGGCATAGTCGAGATCATGATAGTGAATTTCACCTTTTTCATGAGCTAGAACGACATCGCGAGGTAAAATGTGTTGTTTCGCGTAATGTTTAGCGACGATCCCTGCCAATAAGTCTCGTTGAGTCGGGATGACTTTACTGTCTTTATTCGCATTTTCATTGAGTAAAGATAGGTTACTTTGCTCAATTAATCCGCGGATTTCGTGAGTCAGTTGGCTGCGCTTTTCGCGTTCGCTATCTCTATCATGACGATACTCAATATAGGCACGTGCCAGATCTTTATAAGGTCCAGACATCAGCTGGTTTTCGACAGCATCTTGGATTTCGGCGATATCCACTTTTTCTCGATGACACAGTTGTTCAGAAACAACCGTAGCCACTTGCAGACAATAATCATCATCTTTGACATCTACCGCTGCAGCTGCACGTCGCACAGCTTCTTGAATGCGCGGGAGATCAAAATTGACCTGACAACCATCTCGTTTTATAACCACCGTTTTCACTGTCTTACTCCTTATTAATTCCCTCACAGGACTGGCGATAGCGTCCATTATCTTTTATCAGTATGGGGCATCCCTGTGAAAGAAATGTGAATTTTTACTACATGTAGTGTCTGGTGAATTAATTAAAGCACAATATGTAGGATATTGCCTTTTTTTAGCTGACGGTAATTTGATTTAAAACAAGGAAAAAAATAATTTGTATGAATATCAAAAGTGCAGGCAGTAATTAAATTATGCGTTCGATAATTTAGTGAGCCATAAGGTTAGGTGGCGGATATATCCAAGGGGCTATCGTGGCAAAACGTGACGAAGAGAAGAAAATCGCCTTGAGATACAGTGAATAACCTGAAAGTTGATAAGTATATTTAGAATGAAGCTAATAAAAAAAGCCTGCTGACAATGTGTTAGCAGGCTATCAGACTGACAATCTGAAACTGAATAAAACTATTTACGCACCGCGATAGCTTCGATTTCGATTTTCACATCTTTTGGCAAGCGAGCCACTTCAACACAAGAACGCGCTGGGAATGGCGCATTATGTTGTTTGAAAAATTCTTCATAAGTGGCATTAACGGTAGCGAAGTCATTTAAATCTTTCACAAAAACGGTCGTTTTTACGATATTGGCAACGCCCAAACCTGCTTTTTCTAAAATCGCTTTCACGTTCGCCAGTGATTGACGGGTTTGTGCTGCGATATCTTCAGGTACATTACCGGTTTTTGGATCAACAGGAATTTGACCTGAGGTCATAACCATACTGCCTAAATCGACGCCTTGAACGTAAGGACCAATAGCGGCTGGTGCATTTTCAGTGCTGATTTCGTATGACATAGTTTCTCCGTTTATCACGTAAAAAAGGGTTTGGACGCTATTATAGACACGGAACGGCATCCATACAAAGACGCAGTCTACGCCTAAATACCTTACTGATTATTGATCACGGCGTCTCTATCGAACTCTTTTTCACAGAATTTGCAGGTTAATGCCACATGTTTTGCTCGTTGTTTAATGCGGAAGCTGCTGGAAACTGGCTCATTATGGCTAATACAGTTGCTATTAGGGCACACCAGCACGCTGTCGATTTGTTCTGGTAATTTCAGGTCTAATTTTTCCACCACTTGATAATCTTCGATACGATTAACGGTAGCTTCTGGCGCATACATCGCCAATTGGTTGGCTTGTTCTGGGGTTAAAAAGGTATTTTCGATTTTGATAATGTCTTTTTTGCCCATATTGCTGGAGGGTAAATTCAGCCCAATAGTGATGCGCTCATCGGTTTTGGTGAGCTTAAACAGCTTTAGCAATTTGAATCCAATTTGAGCAGGGATATGGTCGATGACAGTGCCGCAACGGATGGCTTCAACTTGTAATTTATGGTCGTGTGTCATGGTGTTCTCCTCAGATTGCCAGTTCTTTATTTAATACCAGAGACAGCAGCGCTTGGCGCGCGTAGATTCCATTGCCTGCTTGCTGAAAATAATACGCGTAAGGAGTGCTATCGACATCCACGGTAATTTCATCAATGCGTGGTAGCGGGTGCAGCACTTTTAAATTGTCTTTAGCGTTGTGCAGGTCTTGGGCTCGCAGGATGAACTGAGCTTTGACATTGGCGTATTCTGATGGGTCTAAACGCTCTTTTTGAACGCGAGTCATATACAAAATATCCACTTCTGGAATGACATCATCAACATTGTTATGCAGGCTGTAAGTGGCCCCTTTTTCATCCAGAATATTCAGGATATGAGGTGGCATCGACAGCACTTCTGGGGAAATAAAGTAGAAGTGATTACCTTCAAACTTCGATAGCGCTTGAGTCAGTGAATGCACCGTTCTGCCATATTTCAGGTCACCGACCATCGCGATTTTCAGGTTCTCTAAGCGACCTTGAGTTTCTTGGATAGTAAACAGGTCTAACAGGGTTTGCGTTGGATGCTGGTTAGAGCCATCGCCAGCGTTGATAATTGGGACTGTCCCTGAAAATTGGCAGGCTAAGCGAGCTGCACCTTCTTGCGGGTGGCGCATCACAATCGCATCAACATACTGGCTGATAACGGAAATAGTATCTGCAAGAGTCTCACCTTTTTTACCTAATGAGGTATTAGCGCTATCGGAGAAGCCGACTACGGAAGCCCCTAAACGATGAATGGCCGTTTCGAATGATAAGCGGGTACGCGTTGACGCCTCAAAGAAACAGCTGGCGATCACTTGATGTTTGAGAAACTCAGGTTGCGGTTGCTGCTTTAATGAAGCGGCAACTTTGAGAACTAATTCAAGATCGGTTTTATCTAAATCGTTAATAGAGATTATGTCGCGGTGATATAACGGATTCGGCATCGTGATTCTCCTGTATCAGCAAGACTTGCTATCTAGTAGGCCAAAAAAAAGCCCCTCATTGAGGGGCTTTTTTATCAATACGGCGGGGAAAAACAGGCTGTCCTGACCGCGTGATGGCAGTGCGGTGTCGGTGTTCTCTTTCAAAAATAGAGCAGCAGCGTTCATGGTTTCTCCCGGCAAATTGTGGCGCATTATACGCGTGTGACACAATGACGCAAGCGTTTGCGAACAGAAAAATGAAAAAATTTTTGGTTTAGTCTATTTTATGCTTTTCCAATTTATGCTTAATGCGCTGGTTCGCTGATTGCTGTTTATCATAGCGGGCTTGATAGATATCCAGTGGCTCATTCGCTAGCACATAACGCCATAAATGCGGTGGATTAATACGGGCATCTACCTGTATCGGGTCATTTGGGCTGACAATACAATCATCGAGTACTTCTTGCGACCACTGAGGCATTTTACTGGTTTGCATGGCAATAAAGCGGGCAAGGCTTTCCATAAAATAGATAGGTAACATAAAAATGATGAAAATCCACGCTAAGCGGGATTCCATTTTTATGATGTACTGCAAGCCAAAAACATAGCTCTCTTTTTTATTGGCAATAGGCGGGCATAGCGTCACTGTGTCTGCGAGCTCTTCAAGACAATCCTCTTCCATATAACAGCGAATAAACTCCCAATAGTGGTCGAGTTCTAATTTATCTCCCCAGTAGCCGAACCCAAACGTATTCAGTACCGTTTCGCCATCCTTATCGAGAATATGCCCCACTAAGTTGACATTATTTCGCCACTCATAGGTGGTGAAATAGATATCTTTCCATGGAAGGGTGAGGATTTGATTGTTGGTTTGATAGACATGCACCAACTGTTTTTGACGGTTAAAGCGCACGGGATAATGCGTTTTACGAAACCATTCAAGCAAAATAAACTTAATTAATAAAATTATGGCTGGAATCACCATCACACAAGAAATAACTAAAGGTACTAATGAATTAATATGCGTGATAGTTCCGACAATTATAGCTATCAGAAAAGTTATAAACATTATGGCAAATACCATCAGAAGGGATGATAGCTGCCCGATTTTTTCGTAATCATTATCCACCACTTCCAAATAGGTCGAATTCATGGTGATGACAGTGTCGAAATTCATTACCGCAGCTTCACCGCCGTGTTTTTTGACTCGCCCTTGGCGATAATGGTGCTGTTTTTCTCGACGATTTAAAGGTCGGTTAATCGTAAATGAGCTTAATACACCTACACGATTTTTCTTTGCCATTACACATTATCCTCGGTATAGCCAATAATCTTACTTAGTTCGCTCATTTCCATCTGCCGGTCCATCCAGATAACGGGGATTTCCCCCTGATTTTGTTCTCTCTCGGGGATTTTTCGCCACAAGCTGGCTGATAGCCATTTTTGAATATCGTCTTTACTATAGGCAGCAATAAAAATTGCGGCTCCAAACACTAAAGTAATTGCAATAAGTAATCCTATAGGACCAAGGAAAGCCAACACTGAAGAGTTTAATGATGCTGCAAATAAAACACTTCCACCAAGTGCAGATGCTATATAAAACGAGCCCAAGACATAGTTTTCTTTATTACTAAACTCATCATATGCATGATAAAAATCCCATGCGACGGCGACAGCACCAAACCAGGCACAGAATCGTATTGTGCTTTTAAGAGAATTCTTTATGTTTTTCAGCCGAACTGCCCCATAACTAAACCGTATCCGAGCACTGATGCGTAATGTGCGAAATTTAAAAATAACTCGCTCAGCCGCATCTAACAGCGCGCCTCCGGCTGAAATAATATTTGCAATAAATTTAGTCACTGCTTCCGTATTGTTCACTTGCCCTTTCATTGCATCTTGCGTGGTTGTCCATAACACGTGAACTTGTAGCGTCACAGAAAACATACATCCTGCAAAAGGAAGTGATTGGGCGGTATCATTGGCTAATTTATTGATTGTTTTTCCTTTCGCTAGCGCTAACTTTGTTCGCCATTCTTTAGGAAATGCAATATTTTTGACGTCTTCGGCGGAGCGAAATGCCTTGACCGCAACCTGAGGGCGCTCAAGAGGCGGTGTACTTTTTGATAGCTCGGCTTCTTTAATATCAATGGCTGCGAAAAAACGACCTTCTTGTTTTCCTTCGAACTGTAATCCGGTGATTCGTTCGCGGCGCTCTTCAATTTCTAAATAATGCCGGAGCCGTGAATGAGAGGCTTTATTATCTAAATCCGTCATGGATGCCATTTGTTCTACTGCATTTGTGAGGAAATGCTTGCGCTCACCAATATAATTGATAGGAAAGAGTTTTTTGCCATTCATGGCAGATATAGCAACCAGTATTGGTAAGGGGGTTTTATTGACAGCCTTATTCAAAACACCAAGTAATTGACTACTTAATGCGTTAAAGAATTTCTCAGAGACTAACTGAATTTGAAGTAAATAATGGTTACTAATATCTTTAAATCCATCCCAGGCCTTATCCCAAGGTAGGTCATCATAAGCACCACCAGAAGAGGATACTGCATCATCAATACATTTAATCCAACTCTGTTGATTTAATAATGCAGCTCGCAGAAGCAGATTCTGTTCCGACATTTTAAAATGGGTTAATTGCTCTTGGAAAACGCGCTTAACGTCCAATTTATCTTGCATTCCTTCAATGCAGTCTAAAATAGATTGTGTAAATAACATTCCACTCTGGATATTTTGCTGATCAAAATTATGGTCGAAATAATCAAGTAAGCTTTGACCCGTAAAGTAAGTCAAATATAGGGTTACCATAGGACTAAGGACAGCTTGGTCGTATATTGATAGCGCTTTATTATAATCCTCTAGAAAGGCGGCTTGTTTTTCTCTATCAATATATTTTTCATACTTAGCCCAATACTGTTCAACTTGGATTTTTAGTGATTGGTCCACAACATTATGTATGGTGTTAGCTTGAAGAGCGGCTAATGATGGCAACATTGTCCCATTTTTAACTGCGATTCCGTCTCTCGCTGTTTTTTCGAATAATATCCCTTCACCGACTCTGTCACGCTCATACTGGGTGCACATCGCCTCTTTCATCATCGCTAAAGATGCCGAGAGCGCTAATCCACGCTCATATTTTGGATGCCGCTCAAAATTATGTTCAAGACGGTAGTTCATTAGCGCGGCTAAATCTTGAACAACCGCAGGAGCATCATTCAATGCGATAATTGCTCCCTTTTCTGCCATCAAATCATTCGCAGCTTGTTTTAAAGATAATCCTTTCATTGCGTGCATACTTTCCCAGATTAAAGGCGACCATTTTTTAATGTCATTATTCTGGGATTGATAACTATATTCAGCCACCACATCCTGAAGTAGATTAATGGATAATGTTTGATTTTCCTGCCCATTCATTATCCATTTGTCTAAATCAAAACATTGCATATATCGTTCACGATAGGCTTTATCTTCATGTTTCTTGCGCACGGCTTCAGTCCATTCGACTTCAGACCAAGAGAACCAAAACAATCCATTTTTCATTGGTGGGGGAAATACGGGTAATGTCACTAATGAAGCTCGAGCTAATTCTAGTGGCTCAGTGATACAAGGCTTGATTGTCCCATTTTGTATCATTTCCGGCACTTCACCATTCTCTGGTAAGGGATAATAAAATCCATTCACGGTGACAAAATAGTTAATCCATGAATTTCCCCTTTCATCCCAAATATTGAGATATCCTGGGCGTAATAACCTTAATGTATAAGCAGTTTCACCTTGAGCAAGAACGGGAGCCTGAATATGATTGGGCATAACAGGGAGAACATCTTGTTGCGACATAATGGCTGGACGAACAGGTAAGATAGGCAATCCTCGACGCTGACAAAAATTGCATCCTTCTGATTTAGAGGGCTGATCCATGCGATTTCTACTCCATGAAATAAATAATTAACTAATGCTAAATTAATAAATTTAGGTTAAGTTAACATTTATTGACTGCTATCGCATGCTTTTTGTTAACATTGAGAGATTGCTGGTATTTAATGCACCTTTGCATCAACTAAGACCACTTTACCTTACCTTTGCCCCAATCTCTTTGCCACTCTCTCCAACTTCATCATTAATAACAGCGTGATAGCGACGAGGACGATAGTCAAGGCAGAGCCATCGGCGATATTTCCACGGTCGGTCAGGCTGAAAATAGACACTGGCAATGTCGCCCAACCTGGGGGATACAGCATCATGGTGGCACCCAGTTCGCCGAGGGACAAAGATAGGCTCAAGGCGACTGCGGAAATCATCCACGGCATTAATAGCGGCAGGGTGACATGGCACAAGCGATACCACGGAGAAGCCCCTAAACTGAATGCCACATTTTCAATATCAGCGGAAATGCGGGTTAACCCAGTGGAGACATTGCTGAAGGTGAACGCTGAAATCAGAACAAAATGAGCGGAAAAAACAATCCAGAACGTCCCATTCATTTGCAAATAGCCTTGGCTAAATGCCACTAAGATCCCTAAACCTATCGACACCGAAGGAATAGCACTCGGCAAATAGAACACAATACCCAGATATTTTTGTACTTTGGCACTATGGCGACGTAAGGCTAGGGCTGCCCACAGACCGCAAAACAGTGCAAACAGACTGGCGCAAAAGCCGATAATCAGGCTGGATAAAATGGCTTCCCATGCTGGACCCCGAAACGCATTCACAAAGTGTTCGAAGGTAAAGCCGGAGGGCAAAATACCATTCCATTGCTGGCTAAAGCTGGACATGAGAATCATCACTAATGGCAGCAAAAATAGGCAAGAAAATAGCGTGATGGCGATGGCGGTTGAAATGGCTCGCCCAGTTTTAGACCAAATTAACATGGTTATTTTTTCACTCCGAAACGGGTTGTTGCCATGCGATACAGGCTAAAGAGTCCCACAGACAGCAAAATATTAATTAACGCTATCATGCACGCGACGCTGTAGTCAGATTCCAAAATGGCTTTGCTGTAGACCATCATCGGCAAGGTATTTACTCCTTTTGCCCCGATAAACAGCACGATGCCAAATTCGTTGGTGGTCAGCAGTAAACACAGGCTGCCGCCTGCGAGTAATGCAGGAAGTGCCGCAGGAAAAATCACTTGGCTGATAACGCGGGCAGGGTGCGCCCCTAAAATACTGGCAGCTTCTAACTGGCTTTTATCGATTTGGCGCAGCGCTGCCATTAGCGGGCGCATCACGAGCGGAGTAAAGACGGTGATCTCCGCCAGAATCACGCCATTAATCGAGTATAAAAAGTCCACAGGAGGCAGTTCAAAATCAAACAGCGCCATTAATGTGCCATTGAGTAACCCCGCCGAACCATAAATAAAGGTAAACGCGAGGGTGATCAGAAATGTCGGCAGTGCGATAAAAGTATCAATGACTTGGGTAATAAAACGGCTTCCGGGAAACGGAATAAACACCAAAATCAGCGATAATACCGAGCCAAGCACTAAGCACCCGAGAGTGGCAAAAAAGGCAATTTGTAGCGTATTGAATAGCCCGCTAATAAACCGATGAGATTCAATTACTTGCCAGAACGTTTCTAAGCTTACGCCACCAGTGGGACTCTGAATGGCTTGCTCGCCAATCAGCATCAGCGGGTAGAAAAATAACGTCGCTAGAACGAGCAGCGGTGGTGCTATCCAATAAAACGGTTTTAGGTTTATGGATGATGGCTTAGACAGGTGAATAACCGACATATTATTCCTCAATCAACACAGTATCAGAAGGAGAAAACCACAGCGTGAGTTTATCGCCTGCTTGCGGTAACGGGGATAAATGGGTAACAGCGACCGTGACATTCTCCCCTGCGACATCACACAATAAATGGGTAATATCCCCCTGCCAGCGGATAGATCGCAAAGTGGCGTGTAGCTGGTTTGAGGTATCTGCTCGCGGGGTGAGGCTAATATGCTGTGGGCGAATACAGATTAATTTGTGGCTGTTGTTCTGCATACCTTGAGTTTGTGCCTCAATGAGCGTACCGCCACAGCTCACACTGACTTGAGCAGGTACGGAGGAAAAGCCCAAAGCAGTCGCCGACAGAATATTGGCGCGTCCTAAAAACTCAGCAGCAAAGCGATTCGGTGGGCGATGGTACAGTGCATTTTTCTCCCCGTGAGCCACCAAGTAGCCATCTTTCATGATGCCAATCTTATCCCCCAGCGCGAGGGCTTCGGTTTGATCATGAGTGACGTACAAAATCGTGAGCTCAGGAAGTTCACGATGTAGTCTCGCAATTTCTTCCACCATATTATGGCGAATCTGGGCATCGAGAGCGGATAACGGCTCATCAAGCAAAAGCACTCTGGGTCGCACAGCAATCGCACGGGCGATAGCGACGCGTTGTTGCTGACCGCCAGATAACTGATGCGGGTAACGGGCGGCATAGTCGCTCATGCCGACAATGTTTAATGCTTCAGCCACTCGCTCTTTAATTAGTGCTTTAGGCTGTTTTTGAGCGCGCAGACCAAAGGCAACATTATCCTCGACTTTCATATGAGGAAAAAGGGCGTAGTTCTGCACTACCATGCCCAATCCGCGTTGATAAGGCGGAAGCTGGGTAATATCCGTATCACCCATTAAAATGCGTCCGCTATCCGGTTGTGCGAAACCTGCAATGGACCGTAACACGGTGGTTTTCCCGGAGCCTGAAGGTCCAATAAGTACCAATATTTCACCCGGCTCAATAGTTAAGGATAACGGTTTAAGCACCACATTGTTATGGTAAGAAACCCGCAGAGATTCCAGCACAATGCCGGAATGCTCAGTGCGCTGACTTGGAGTTTCTTTATTTCTTTTCATCAACATAACCCGCTCACTCGCTTTCGGTGACTTTGTGCCAACGGCTGATATCATCCGAGAGGGATATTTCAACTTCATCCCAATTTGGTTGCCAAGTTTTCACACCCTTGAGGGTTTCGGTGGCTTTGTGGAATTGCGGATCGTTTGGTGTCAGGTCTGAGCGTACAGGCATTCCCCATGACAGTTCACTAACGTGACTTTGGGCTTGTTTGTCTAACAGGAAATTAATCAGTTTTTTGCCATTTTCAGTTTCAGGACCGTTGTTTACTAAGCCAACCACATAAGGTAGAACCAGCGCGCTGCGTTCGCCTTTTTCATCGGCTGGCCAGAAGATTTTGACGTTTGGATTGCGTTCCATTTGGGAAAGGTTCATCTGTAAATCGCCGTTTGCAACGTACAGTTCACCTTTATTGACTAATGCGGTGAGTTTTCCTGTTGAGGCAGATGGACCGACGTTATTAGCTTGTAGCTTACCGAGGTAATTAAACCCTGCATCTTTGCCACCAAAGCTATGGAACACTTGCAGCATAACAGCGGTGCCATCACCTGCTTGCCCTGGTGTGGAGTATTGCAGCTTATTTTTAAAACGGGCATCAAGAAGTTCATTCCACGTTGCTGGAGGGTTTTTTAGCAGTTTGTCATTATAGATAAAGGTCAGGTAGTTATTGACAATGGGGGTGTAATACTCGGTTGAGTTAGGAATGCTTACCGCAGACTCTGGTGTGAATTTTGCCAGTAATTCGGTTTTGGCAGCGCGTTGGATAAACGGGGGGACGGTGACAAGCACGTCCGCTTGTGGGTTAGTACGCTCTTTGGCTAGGCGCTCAACGATGGCACCGGAACCCCCTTCGACATACTGCACTTTAATCCCAGTTTGCTGGGTAAAGGCATCAAACTGAGACTGATACCAGCTGTTGTTGCCATCATGAAGACCATCTGCGGAGTAAACCGTGACGACAGGGGCGGCACAAACCGAGGTCGAACCTAGGGCTGCAAGAAGCAATACGGCAAGAGGGGTAGGCTTCATTTTACGTTTCATCTCCAGATCTCCAGTTAGTCGTTAAATTTATCTGGTATATACCAGTGTTTTTTACGCTAACGGGTTTATGTGACAGAAAAATGAAATTGCTCGAGAAACCAAAAATTTATTTTTAAGAATGAAGATCAGAGAGTATCAACCTCAATACGCAGGCTATCATGACGCCAATATTCCACATCATAATCCAGAATACGCCCATATTGATCGTAGTTTAAACGTTGCAGTAACAGTGCGGGGCGACCCACTGCAACGCCGAGTGCACTGGCGGCTTGCGGTGGCATTGCTGTTGGATAAAAAGACAAATGCATACTGGTATAAATCAGCCCATATTGATGCTCATACACTTCGGTGAGACTGCCATTGAGATCGTGGCTTAATAACTCAGGAACACGAGCAGGAAGACAGTGGTTTTCCGAGTAACAAACGGGGCGGTCATCTGCATAGCGTAGGCGAGTGAGCAGATAAATTTGTTCAAAAGGTTGTAATTGCAGCGGCGCCATTGCCTCTACGGGGACAGTCACAACATTGCCCTCTAACAGCGTAGTTTTTGGTTGGCGGCCTTGCTCTAAACACAGTTTATGAAAATTAGTATTTTGCGTTGGGTCGAGCCATAAACGCTCGGGCGTCACAAACCAGCCTCGGCGCTCAGAACGGTAAATTGCGCCACTGGATTCCAGTTGTGCCAAGCTTTCTCTGATAGTCACACGGGTGGTATTAAAAATGGTACAAAGCTCTCGCTCAGAGGGCAGTTTATCGCCACTTTTCAGTGCGCCGCTCTGAATTCTTGCTTGTAATTGCGCTTTGATGAGGAGGTACTGCGGCTGTTCATCCATCGATAATGTATCCGTTTTTCGTCGCAAAATTTTTTATCCATTATACACGCCAATATGAATTTTTTGTTGCAGGGCGTCTTTTCCTTTGACCTTCTTGTTCATCTGCCGTCATTATAATATTAATCTGGTATAGACCAATGGTGAATTTAAATGACAATGAATCAATATCTGCTGTTAACACCGGGACCTTTGACCACGTCGCAAACGGTAAAAGAGGCGATGCTATTTGATAGCTGCACATGGGACGATGACTATAACTTAGGCGTGGTGCAGCGTATTCGCCAACAGCTGGTGGAATTGGCGACAACCCAAGCGGGGTATACCAGTGTGTTACTCCAAGGAAGTGGCAGCTATGCAGTCGAAGCTGTACTGGGTTCAGTGCTAGAGCCTCAAGATAAAATCTTGATTGTGAGTAATGGCGCTTATGGTGCCCGAATGGCTGAAATGGCGCAATTAATGGGTATTTCCCATCATGTTTATGATTGTGGAGAAGTGGCGTTACCTGATGTGTCACAGATTGAGCAACTACTCCAACAAGATAGCCAAATTAGTCATATCGCTATGGTGCACTGCGAAACGACTACGGGTATTTTGAATCCAATTGAGCGAGTCGCCGAATTAGCTAAGCGGTATCAAAAACGCTATATCGTGGATGCGATGAGTAGCTTTGGGGGGATCCCTCTGGATGTGGGGGCGCTGAATATTGATTTTCTGATCAGCTCGGCCAACAAGTGTATTCAAGGGGTGCCGGGTTTTGGGTTTGTGATTGCTCGCACTTGTGAGCTGGAGAAATGCGCAGGGCGCTCTCGCTCGCTTTCACTTGATCTCTATGCCCAGTGGCACTGTATGGAGCAGTTCCATGGCAAATGGCGTTTTACTTCCCCTACGCACACTGTTTTGGCTTTTGCACAAGCATTGAAGGAACTGGTGCAAGAAGGCGGCGTGAACGCTCGTTTCCAGCGTTATCAACAGAATCAGCGCAAGCTGGTGGAAGGTATGCGCCAATTGGGCTTTCGCACATTATTAGATGATAGCCAACAATCGCCGATTATCACGGCATTTTATTCGCCAGATGCCGAAGATTATCAGTTCAACCAATTTTATCAGCAGCTCAAAGTACAAGGCTTTGTAATCTATCCGGGTAAAGTTTCGAAGAGCGATTGTTTCCGCATTGGTAATATTGGTGAAGTGTATCCGCATCATATCGATGCCTTATTGGTTGCGATAAAAAATGCGATGTATTGGGAAAAGAAGGATTAATGATGAACCGTATTGAAGCTGTTATTTTAGATTGGGCGGGAACGACGGTAGATTTCGGCTCATTCGCCCCCACTCAAATTTTTATTGAGGCGTTTAAATCCGCATTCGATATTGATATCACCTTGGCTCAAGCCCGTATCCCGATGGGGTTAGGTAAATGGCAGCATATTGAAGCGTTAGGAAAACTACCAGAGATTGATGCGATGTGGCAGGCAAGGTTTGGACGCTCAATGACCAGCGAAGATATCGATGCTATTTACCAAACTTTTATGCCGTTACAGATTGCTAAAGTGGTTGATTTTGCAGCGCCGATTGATGGGGTTGTTAGCACGATTACAACGCTGCGTGGGCAAGGAGTTAAAATTGGTTCCTGTTCAGGCTACCCAAGAGCAGTGATGGAAAAGTTGGTTCCAGCGGCGGCCACATTGGGGTATCAACCCGATTACTGGATTGCCAGTGATGATTTAGCAGCTGGCGGACGTCCAGGGCCGTGGATGGCGCTGCAAAATGTGATTGAACTGGCGGTCAATTCCGTCTCCCATTGTGTGAAAGTGGATGATGCCGTACCGGGAATTGAAGAGGGGCGCAATGCGGGAATGTGGAGCATTGGATTAGCGATTTCAGGTAATGAATTTGGTAAAACATGGGATGAATATCAAGGCATGAGCCAAGAAGATATTTCTCCATTACGTCAGCAAGCTGCGGACAAACTGTATGCGGCGGGCGCCCATTATGTGATTGATACCTTGTCCGATCTTCCTCGAGTGATTGACGAAATCAACGGCAGACTGGCAAACGGTGAGAAGCCATAAGTTTCAGGTTAGTTTGACCAAGTAGGGTCGCCTACTTGGTCGATGAATTTAGAGTATATTTATTGGTAATTCAGGGGCGAGCGTCGCCACCATCACCGCTTTAATGGTATGCAGGCGGTTTTCCGCTTGGTCGAAGACGATGCTGTAAGGGGATTCAAACACCTCTTCCGTCACTTCCAGTCCACCATAAAGATTAAACTCTTTGGCAAGCTGAGCGCCTAATGTAGTGTCTTCATTATGAAATGCCGGCAGGCAGTGTAAGAATTTCATGTCTGGGTTACCCGTCAGTTTGATCACGTCCATATTCACTTGGTACGGTTTCATTAAAGCAATGCGTTGCGCCCAGACTTCTTTAGGTTCTCCCATCGAAACCCACACATCGGTATACAGAAAATCTGCGTCTTTAACGCCTTCTGCCACGTTTTCCGTCAGAATGATTTTTCCGCCAGTGGTTTTAGCGATTTTCTGGCACTCTGCAACTAATTCAGTCTCTGGCCAGCAGCTTTTTGGTGCCACTAAACGCAGCTCCATGCCTGTTAATGCCGCTGCTTCTAACATTGAATTTCCCATGTTATTGCGTGCATCCCCTAAGTAAGCAAATTTAATTTGTGAAAGTGGGGTATTGGGTTTATGTTCTTGAATGGTAAGCAAATCGGCTAATAACTGTGTGGGATGGAATTCGTTAGTTAATCCATTCCAGACAGGCACTCCCGCATGCTGCGCTAATGTTTCGACGGTGCTTTGTGCATAACCCCGATATTGCACGCCATCGTACATCCGACCCAATACTCTGGCGGTGTCTTTCATGGTCTCCTTGTGCCCGATTTGGCTACCGGATGGCCCAAGATAGGTAACTCTTGCCCCTTGGTCGAAAGCGCCGACTTCAAATGCGCAGCGCGTCCGTGTGGAATCTTTCTCGAAGATCAGCGCAAAATTCTTACCGGCTAATAAAGGTGGCTCTGTACCAGATTTTTTGGCTAATTTTAGCCAAGCGGAGAGTTTTAATAATGCATGAATATCGTTAGAGGTGAAATCTAATAATCTTAAAAAATGCTTTCCGTGTAGGGGGTTCATAAATTACAGCCTTTTATAATTGAATTAATATTCAATTTATAGTCATAAAAATTCAAAATCAACCCCTCATGCAAAAGAAATTATTTTATTAGGTATGGTTTCACTCTTGACCCTATGGGAGAATGAGCCAGAGACTAATATCACGGAATAAGGGGTGTGGAGATGGTAGATAAAGCTGAATTTGATGCGCAGTACGAAGAAACTCGCCTGATCATTGAAGAGTTACTGGAAGATGGAAGTGATCCTGATGCGCTGTATGCAATTGAGCATCACTTTTCTGCAAACAATTTTGAATTGTTAGAAAAAGCGGCTGTTGAAGCATTCAAACTGGGCTATGAAGTCACTGATGCGGAAGAACTGGAAATTGAAACAGGTGAAACCCTGATGTGTTGCGATGTCATCAGTGAAAGTGCGCTAAATGCAGAACTGATCGACGCACAAGTTGAACAGTTAATGAAATTAGCCGAAAAAATGGGTGTGAACTACGATGGTTGGGGCACCTATTTTGAAGATCCAGACGCAGAATATGATGATGAAGACGGTGACGACGAAGGGGATGATGAGTCCGAAAATCGTGTTCACTAATTGATTCTTCAAATTTCAATCGGTGATAATCTCGCCAGATTGAAAAATAAAAAAGCACTGAACGAGAATATCGTCAGTGCTTTTTTGTTTTTATGTCATTCAGTTAATTCTCGTACCATATAGTGCCATCCATAAATATCCATATAGCGTAATGTGGTGCGAGACGTTTCATATTTCTCATCGGTATAACCACGGCGTAAATAAAGTTCTCTTGCCTTGGTATTCAAATCAGATACATACAAAGAAACTCGGGTGAGCTTAGGATCTGCGGCTACTTGGTTTTCAATGTGATCTAACACGCGATTACCAATTCCCATACCTCGTAACTTGTTATCGACACATAAGTAAGAAAGGTAGGCGGTATCTGGTCTTGGTCTGTGTACAAATAACTGAAAAATGCGGCTGATCTTCATAAAGCGGAAGAAGCCCGCTTTACGCAGGATTTGCATTAATGAAACGGGAGTAGGTGCTTGTTCTTGAACGCGTTTTACGCCGTAAGTGATACCATAAACTGCGACTAGATTGCCATTTAATTTAACCTGAAAGTGCCTATCATAGGGGTCACTCAGACCGCGCTGCCAAAATAGAGATAACACCCCCTGACGCTGGGCTTCTGGCATATCGCTAATGGTTTTAAATTTAGAGGAAAAGGCTTCATAAAATAGCGTGTTAGCACTATCAATGCTTGCTTCCTCTAAAGGTTCAATGACGAGCGGGTCGTGATTGATTATTAAGTTGGCCATTATGAGCTCACCGAAGAAGGGCTGGCATGCTCAAGCGTAAACACCATTTCAGGGGAGTTCTCTTGAAAAGCATTCAACTGCCAGTCACCGTAAAGATAACGAACACGTAAACCACAAAATTCAACGGCCTGAGCAATGTCGCTGAGTGTCGGAAAGGCAATATCCGATTCAGCACGGAATATCGGGCCATTCTCACCTTGTTGGTAGAATGTTTGATAGCGGACAATGCCATTCAGCTCAGCAACATCATTCCAAAGAGTGACTTCGCCAAATTCTTGGGTCGTGAGGGATTCACGAGATAATTCAGGCGTCCACTCTCTCCACTCTTCAACCGCTGGGTTGCGGCTATCAAATACAATCGTGCCATCGGCAGTGAGATGTCGCTGCATGGCTTGCAATGCGGAAATTCGTTGTTCTTGAGTCAAAAAAACTTGAAAAGCGTGACCAGATAAAATGATCAAATCAAATTTCATGTCCAGATTGAGCTTTTCGGCAGTACTGTTTACCCAACGAACGCGACTTGTTTTTTGTTGAGCAATATCCAACATCGCTTGCGCGGGATCGACACCGACCAAAGTAGTATGTGGATATTGCTCCGCAATGGCGGTGAGTAACGTGCCAGTACCGCAGCCTAAATCTAAAATATGCTGTGCAGAAGATGCACGGTTAAGGTAGACCGCATAATCTGTCCGTTGCAAACTATTGTCTAGATCATAGAAGCGGGCAAGCATCGGGTCTTCATAGAGTGCATCTTCATACAGTGACGTCATTGGCTGCGATATCTCTTTGATGTTGAATAATGAGGCGGTGAGAATTACAGGGTTTTCAGCATCCGAATTTCACAGTCGCTATGCCCTGTATTACCCAAAGGCTCGTCGATAAAGTTGAAACCTAATTTTTCATACAGTTTAATCGCAGCTTGAAGCTCACTAGTGGTTTCTAAATAGCAGCGGGTATAACCTTGCTGTTTAGCAAATTCCAATGACATCAGAACGATTTGCTTCGCTAAACCTTTTCCACGTAATACGGAAGAGAGGTACATTTTTTGTAATTCAGCGGTATGTTCATCGCCACCGGCGACTTGTGAGATACCACCACCGCCAACAATCTTGCCATCCATTTCGACAACCCAATAAGCGCTACGAGGCTTACTGTACACTTCATACAGTGTGTCTAAAATAGGATCAGCAACCGCAAAACCTTTATCTGCGGTTAGCCCGTGTTCAGCGGACACTTCACGAATGACAGCGGCGATCTCTGGGTTATCTTGAGGTTGAATTAAACGAACTTGAACAGTTGAGGTTGTGCTTGTTGTCATAAGAACATCTCTTTTTATTTGTGTTATTTATATTTTTAATTGCACCATTTGCTGGTGCAATAATTATGATATTGAGCATGTGATAAAGCTTTTCAACACCCAGATATAAAAAAGCCCTAACTCATCAAAGACGAGTCAGGGCTAGAGATTCAAAGCTGAATGATTATAAAGAGGCGATGGTCACTTTTTGCGCTTCAATCTTCGCTTTCGCTTCGATATTTTCCACTAAACGCGCACGCTCTTTCTCAACCACGGCAGCAGGCGCACGGCTCACAAATCCTTCGTTTGCCAACTTGCTTTCGATGGTATCAATTTCTTTTACCACTTTTTCCAGCTCTTTATCTAAACGAGCCAGCTCTGCGTCTTTATCAACCAGACCAGCCATTGGGATCAGCACTTCAGCGCCTGCGACTAATTTAGTCACAGAAACTGGGGCTTCTTCGCCTTCAGCTAGGACACGGATGCTCGCTAAACGCGCCATAGAACGGATAAAGTTTTCGTTTTCTGCAACGCGACGTGCGGCATCAGCTGACGCACCACGTAACATGACATCCAGTGGTTTACCCGGAGCGATATTCATTTCTGCACGAATATTACGGACAGCAACAATGGTCTCTTTGATCCACTCTAAATCGCTCAGTGCCAGCTCATCCACTTTCGCGGCATCGAACTCTGGGAACGCTTGCAGCATGATGGTGTCAGCTTCAATCCCTTTCACCACTTTCACGCGCTGCCAGATGGTTTCGGTAATAAATGGAATGATTGGGTGAGCCAGACGCAGTAAGCCTTCTAGTACTTCAATCAGGGTGAAACGCGCCGCACGAACTTGGGCTTCATTACCTTTATGAACCGCAGGTTTAGACAGCTCTAAGTACCAGTCACAGAATTCATTCCAGGTGAAATCATACAGAATACCCGCTGCGATATCGTAACGGTGAGTATCTAACGCTTCACGGTACGCTTTCACGGTTTGGTTGAACTGCGCCATGATCCAGCGATCAGCCAATGAGAAGCTCATTTCGCCGCCGTTTTGACCGCAATCTTGACCTTCGGTGTTCATCAGAACGAAGCGGCTCGCATTCCATAATTTATTACAGAAGTTACGGTAACCGGACAGACGCTTCATATCCCAGTTGATATCGCGACCCGTTGATGCCAGTGCCGCTAAGGTAAAGCGCAGGGCATCAGTACCGTGTGCTTCAATGCCGTCTGGATACTCTTTACGAGTACGCTTAGCAATTTTCTCAGCCAGTTGTGGCTGCATCATGTTGCCAGTACGTTTTTCCAGTAAGGCTTCCAATGAAATACCGTCGATCATATCCAGTGGGTCGATAACGTTCCCTTTGGATTTAGACATTTTCTGACCTTCTTCATCGCGGATCAGACCTGTCATATACACGGTTTTAAATGGAACTTGTGGCTCGCCATTTTCATCTTTGATGAAATGCATGGTCATCATGATCATGCGGGCAATCCAGAAGAAAATAATATCGAATCCGCTGACTAATACATCCGTTGGATGGAAAGTTTTCAGCGCATCGGTATTTTCTGGCCAGCCTAAGGTTGAGAATGTCCACAGACCAGAAGAGAACCACGTATCTAATACGTCGTCATCTTGACGCAGTGCTACATCGGCACCTAAGTTGTTTTCGCGGCGAACTTCGTCTTCATCACGACCTACGTAAACATTGCCTTTGTCGTCATACCAAGCTGGAATACGGTGACCCCACCATAATTGACGAGAAATACACCAGTCTTGGATATCACGCATCCAAGAGAAATACATGTTTTCGTATTGGCGCGGAACGAATTGGATACGACCATCTTCAACGGCTTTGATAGCGTCTTTCGCTAAAGGCGCAGTACGTACGTACCATTGGTCAGTCAGCATTGGCTCGATAACCACGCCACCACGGTCACCGTAAGGTACGGTTAAATCGTGAGGTTTGACTTCGACCAGTAAGCCTAATTGTTCAAATTCAGCGACGATAGCTTTACGGGCAGCAAAACGCTCCATACCACGGTAAGCTTCAGGAATTTCGCTGCTGTAGTCGGTGCAAGGGTTACCGTTGGTATCGAATACTTCCGCTTCATGACGAACGTTACCATCCAAGTCCATCATATTGATCATGGTCAGTTGGTGACGCTTACCGACTTCATAGTCGTTGAAATCATGAGCTGGGGTAATTTTTACGCAGCCAGTACCTTTTTCCATATCAGCGTGTTCGTCACCGACGATTGGAATACGGCGATTGATAATTGGCAGAATAATTTCTTTGCCAATTAAATCCTTATAACGTGGATCTTCAGGGTTAACGGCGACACCAGTATCACCCAGCATGGTTTCTGGACGTGTGGTTGCAACCACTAAGTAGTCTTTTCCTTCCGCTGTTTTCGCGCCATCAGCCAGTGGATAACGCAGGTGCCACATGGAACCTTTGACTTCGCGGTTTTCAACTTCCAGATCTGAAATAGCTGTGTGCAGTTTCGGGTCCCAGTTAACCAGACGCTTACCACGATAGATTAAATTCTCTTTGTACATGCGGACGAAAGCTTCTTTAACGGCTTTAGACAGCCCTTCATCCATCGTGAAACGTTCGCGATCCCAGTCAACAGAGTCACCTAAACGGCGCATTTGTTGAGAAATAGTGCCACCAGATTCGGCTTTCCATTCCCAGATTTTATCGATAAACGCATCACGACCGTAATCATGGCGATTTTTGCCTTCTTCAGCTGCAATTTTACGTTCAACCACCATTTGGGTCGCGATACCTGCGTGGTCAGTACCCGTTTGCCACAGGGTATTTTTCCCTTGCATACGTTGGTAACGGATCATGGTATCCATGATGGTTTGTTGGAAGGCGTGACCCATGTGCAGGCTACCGGTAACGTTTGGTGGCGGAATAACCACGCAGAAGCTGTCTTTTGAAGTATCACCGTTAGGACGGAAATAACCGCTTTTTTCCCAGTGGGTATACAGGGATTGTTCGATTTCCGCTGGGTTATAAGTTTTGTCGAGGGATGGCTCGATCATTGCGTTCTCTGGTTTCTTTTCCATTTTTATCTTTGTGTTCAGTAAGTTGGCGGCGTCGCCATGGTCAAGTTGAAGCCGACGCTCCGGTAAATTTTATACCGGTCACGCGCCAACTGTTTTAAAGTTTCATCGATAGGCACAAAGTCTATCACTTCATGGAAAGCCGTTGCAAAATCTGCGAATTGGCTTTGTAAATTAATCAGAATATCGCGAGGTGTATTACCCCGTTTATTCGGCCAGCAAATTTCAATTGGCGCACCATAGCGGGGACCTTCTCCTGCTAAATTGTGGGGGACAAATTGGTGAGGATCTCGCTGCCAAAGTGCCTCATCCATTTTTTCAGCTTGTTGCTGATTTTCGCAGGCAATCAGAATACGTTTTCCATTGCGCCACGCTTGTGCAGCAAGCTCACAAGCAAGCCATTCATGGGCTTCATATTCGGCTTGTGGGGAGGGCTGTTCAAGTAAGTAAAATGTACCTTTTTTCATATACCCGTCATACTTCAATTTGTAGGGGTGTTGGCTACGCGCTCTCGCCTTAGTCACATACTTGTGTATGCTCCTAAGGTCTCAATCACTTGCCGCCTACCTACAAACTGAATTATCTAGGGTATAGCGTGGATCGCCATCCTTCAATTTGCAGGGTGCTGGTTGTGCTCTTTCGCTGACCTAAAGCAAGATTAAATCTGCGCTGAATTATACTCGTTTTTACCACAGCCTCAAAATGGTGTGGTGAGAGTGACCTAACTGCTTGTTGCTTAAAAACAATATCCCGAATCGCAGAGTTTGCTCATCGGGATATTATAATAACAACTTAGTGAATCGCGATTATCAATCGTAATCGAAATTACTCGTCGCCATTTAAGCCTGCACGGTTCAGTAAGAACTGAGCCAACATGGAAACCGGACGACCAGTAGCCCCTTTGGCTTTACCTGAACGCCATGCTGTACCTGCGATATCCAAGTGCGCCCAGTTATACTTACCAGTGAAACGCGCTAAGAAGCAGCCAGCAGTGATTGCGCCACCCGGACGACCACCGGTGTTTGCTAAATCAGCAAAGTTAGAGCTGATTTGCTCATAATACTCATCTGCTAATGGTAAACGCCAAGCACGGTCACCCGCTTGCTCAGAGGCATTTAACAGTTCATGAGCCAGTGGGTTATGGTTAGACATCAATCCAGTGTAGTGGCTACCTAAGGCAATGACGCACGCGCCTGTTAATGTAGCGATGTCGATAACCAGTTCAGGCTCGAAACGCTCCACGTAAGTCAGAGTATCGCACAGCACTAAACGACCTTCAGCGTCAGTATTCAGCACTTCAACAGTCTGACCAGACATCGTTGTCAGAACGTCACCAGGGCGATAAGCGTGTCCGCCAGGCATGTTTTCACAGCCAGCCAATACGCCGACTACGTTAATTGGCAGTTGCAGCTCAGTAATAAAGCGCATTACGCCATAAACGGTCGCTGCGCCGCACATGTCGTATTTCATTTCATCCATGCCATCAGCTGGCTTGATGGAAATACCGCCTGAGTCGAAGGTTAAGCCTTTACCGACCAGCACAATTGGTTTGCACTCTGGATCTGGGCTGCCTTTGTATTCCATGATGGACATCAGGGATTCGTTTTGTGAACCCTGACCTACCGCTAAGTATGCGTTCATACCCAGCTCTTTCATCTGCTCTTCACCGATCACGCGGGTGGTCAGTTTGCTGTCCGAAATATCAGCCAGTTGGCGAGCTTGCGATGCTAAATAGCCAGCGTTACAGATATTTGGTGGCATATTACCCAAATCTTTAGCGGCTTTAACGCCAGAGGCGATCGCTAAACCGTGGGCGATTGCGCGCTCACCGCTGGTCAGTTCACGGCGTGTTGGTACGTTGAATACCAATTTACGCAGTGGACGACGATGCTCTGTTTTATTACTTTTCAGTTGATCGAACACGTATAAGGATTCTTTCGCTGTTTCCACTGCTTGGCGAACTTTCCAGTAGTTATTGCGACCTTTTACATGTAACTCAGTCAAGAAACAAACGGCTTCCATTGAGCCAGTTTCATTCAGAGTGCTAATGGTTTTCTGAATGATTTGTTTGAATTGACGCTCATCGAGTTCACGTTCTTTTCCGCAACCGATCAATAAAATACGCTCAGATAGAACGTTAGGCACATGATGCAGCAGTAAGGATTGACCTACTTTACCTTCAAGCTCACCGCGGCGCAGCAGGGCGCTGATATATCCGTCACTGATTTTGTCCAGCTGTTCAGCGATAGGGGACAGACGGCGTGGTTCAAAGACTCCGACAACGATACAAGCGCTACGTTGTTTTTCCGGGCTACCACTTTTTACACTAAACTCCATGCGTTCTCCTGAATCTTAAAGACAAAGGTCGATGCTCCAGTTAAAATTAGCCTTTCGCATGATCTGGCTTATAGAGAATGAACTCTTTGTGTTAAATTGAGCAAATACCTAGTTTTGCTTATATTAAGCATATTCCGATATAGTACGTAGTATAGATAATGCTTTTATATCATTCTAGCCAAACAATAAACCAGAGTATATTTTAGTAAATGGCTGTCATAGAACGAACTTAGCCATTTTCATCCTAAAAGACAAGTTTTCACAGGCGTAATAAGCGTGATCATTATTCGATATTTGGTTCGGGAAACCCTAAAAAGTCAGCTGGCGATACTTTTTGTCCTTCTGCTGATCTTTTTTAGTCAAAAGTCCATCGACATCTTAGGTGCCGCTGTTCAAGGGAATATTCCTTCGAATTTAGTTCTTCCATTATTAGGATTAGGTGTGCCGGAAATGGCGCAACTCATCTTACCTTTAAGCCTATTTCTTGGGCTATTGATGACTTACAGCAAATTGTACACAGAAAGCGAAATTACTGTGATGCATGCCTGCGGTCTGGGTAAAAGTGTGCTTGTGAAAGCGGCACTGGTACTCGCTGCATTAACCGCTTTAGTTGCGGTTGCCAATATTACGTGGATGCTGCCTTGGTCGTCTCAGTATCAAGAGCAAGTATTGGCCGATGCGAAAGCCAACCCTGGCTTAGCCGCAATGGTGGAAGGGCAGTTTAAAACCACTAAAGATGGCAATTTTGTGTTGTACATCGGTGAAGTCAAAGGCAATGATTTTAAAAATGTTTTCTTAGCACAGCTGCGTACAGCCAATGAGCAACGTCCATCCGTTGTTGTGGCAGATAGCGGTTATATGAAAGAAGATGAATATGGTCGCCAAATGGTGGTGCTGGACCAAGGAACACGCTACGAAGGTACTGCGATGTTACGCGATTTCCGCATCACTGATTTTGTGAATTACCAAGCGGTTGTTGATCATAAAGCCACGGATGTGAGCACTGACAAAGTGGAACAAAAAACCATGATGCAGCTGTGGAATGAAGATAACCCTGAGGTCAATGCTGAATTCCACTGGCGTCTAACCATTGTGTTCTCTGTGGTCGTGATGGCGTTGATGGTAGTGCCGCTGAGTGAAGTGAACCCTCGTCAAGGGCGCGTACTCAGTATGATCCCTGCCATGTTGTTGTATCTGATTTTCTTCTTATTACAAAGTACGTTACGTAATAGCGCCGATAAGGGAGACATCGATCCTAAATATGCGATGTGGGCGGTTAACTTGGGTTACTTGCTATTAGCAGTGATTCTGAATTTATGGGATACCGTACCAATGCGCAAAGTACGCGCTAAGTTGACCAGAGGGGTTGCCTGATGTTTGGTGTTTTAGATAGGTATATCGGTCGAACTATCCTCAATTCGATTTTGATGACGCTGTTTTTATTGGTTTCCCTTTCAGGGATCATCAAATTTGTCGAGCAGCTTCGCAAAGTGGGTGACGGTGATTACACGGCGATGAGCGCAGGGGTTTTCACCTTATTAACCGTTCCCAAAGATATCGATATTTTCTTCCCAATGGCGGCATTATTGGGGGCATTGTTGGGATTAGGAGCGTTAGCTTCCCGCAGTGAACTGGTGGTGATGCAAGCGTCAGGTTTTACCCGTTTGCAAATTGCGATGTCGGTGATGAAAACAGCGATTCCATTGGTTATCGTTACGATGATCATGGGGGAGTGGGTTGCACCTGCAGGCGAACAATGGGCGCGTAATTACCGCGCAGAAAAAATTGTGGGTAGCTCTTTGGTCGTAACAGATTCAGGTATGTGGGCGAAAGATGCCCATGACTTTATCTATATCCAGCGCATTAAAGATGCAAGCACCATCCAAGATGTTTCTATTTATCGCTTCGATGATCATCGCAAATTAGAGTCAGTGATGTTTGCGGCACGTGGAACTTACGATGCAGATAAAAAATTGTGGGTATTATCCCAAGTTCAGGAATCTATCTTAGGTAGCCAGCAAAAAATCACGGGTTCACAGCGTTTAACCTATGACTGGAAAACCAATCTAACACCGGAAAAATTAGGGATTGTTTCCCTGAATGCGGATTCCCTCTCGATTCGTGGGCTGTATCAGTACATCACGTATTTGAAAGAGAGTGGACAAGTGGCTTCGGTGTATCAGCTGAGTATGTGGCAAAAAATTCTGGCGCCATTGTCTGCGGCGGTAATGATGTTGATGGCGGTTTCCTTTATCTTCGGACCTCTGCGTACTGTTCCAATGGGGGTACGTGTGGTTTCAGGGATTGTTGGCGGCTTCTTGTTCTACATCTTAAACCAAGGTTTTGGTAACTGGAGTTTGGTTTACTCCATTCCGCCTGTGGTTGCAGCAGCGCTGCCGAGTGTCTTGTTCTTGGGTGTGAGTATCTTCTTGTTAGTTAAACGAAAATAGTTCATTCCCTTTAAATTGAAAAAAGGCTGTAGAATCGAATGATTTTACAGCCTTTTTTATTGCTGATGGCAAGTCTCCATTTTAAGAACACACTCATTTTATGCTGAAGATAAAGTTACCGAAATTACTCAGCATCGATTGAATTTTTCCTTGTGGCTTAAATAATCCATGCTGGATCCTTTTTTGTTCCGTCTGAGATGTATATTCACCGATAATGTCTATCACGTTTTTTCCACTTTTGTTGGCAATCTGTTGTGCATAAGAGAAAGAACCGCCATTTGCACTGTATGACTTTCTAATTCTGTAAGCATTTCTCCAGGTTGCTTGGATGAATGATTGCTTTGCTTCGTTCCTGGTATCTGCGAATAGTTTTTTTATACTCGGCGGTGGCTTCAATGTTCGGATCATCCGCTTTCTCATTAACCAGATCTTGAAAGATCTATTTCGACATAGTCTAGTTTTTTAGGCTGTGGAAAGGCTTTTTGATGATTAAATACATTTCTGAGTTGCTGTACTCATTCAGAAACAGTGTTCGTTCCTGATTATATGGAGCTGGGAAGTAATATGTTATGAGCGAAAAGCGGGATAATTTTCATCTTAGTTCCTTTGTCAATAATGAGTGATAAGGTCTAAGAGTAGCGAAAGGTCATCCTAAAATATTGCATAAAAAACAGTCGTCTATCAGAAAGAGTGGCGAATAAAAAACTGCCTGAAGGGCTCAGGCAGTTGTCACGATAAATGTCAGTAGGCGCACAAATCCGCGTTTTAGGGTAGGGGTATAACTCGCCAGTGCATTAATCGCGTCGGCGGTACCCTTTCAATTTTTCCCATACGCATGGTTAGAGGACAACGAAGCGACCATATCGTTAACACCGGCAGTTAACTTACTGAACTTGCTACCCTCTTTACGGGTCATCACCACGAATACCGCAATATTTTGCTGTGGGATCATCGCCATATAGGTATTAAATCCGCCGCCGCCACCGGTTTTCTGGTAGATCCCCGGAATACCGTTTTTAGGCTTCATATAAACCCAGCCTAGACCCAGCCCATCTGCGTAACCAGCGACATCCATTCCCTTGGCATCAATAAGTTTTTCACGTGGGAAGAAAATACCTTGTTCGCGAGCTGCGGTGGCTTTACGTAAGTTATTATCTGTGGATAAAAATTGCTGCATCCACTTCTGCATATCAGCAGGGGTTGAGTACACGCCGCCGCTACCTGCCGCCGCAAGGGTGTTGTGGCATGGGCTTGGCTTGGTGCCTTCCATTAATCGGGCACACTGATTTTTACTTGGCGTATAGGTGGTATCCGTCATTTTCGCCGGAGAGGTCACGTATTTGCTGAACAATTGCGGGTATGACTGCCCCGTTGCTTTAACCATGGCATCAGCAAGTAAATCATAGGCGAGGTTGGAATAAGCCGCTTCAGTACCCGGCGTAAAATCGAGCTTACCGGTTTTCAGCCATGTCCAACGGTTCTCTTGGGTTGGCCAAATAAACACCGGACGCCCCCATTTTCCACCGGGTTGCTCACGAGGTAAGCCACTAGTATGGCTCGCTAAATGATACAGTCGGATAGGCTGTCTGCTGTTGTTATCTGGAACAGTAACGCCGTTGTAGCTGTATTGCTGTAGCGGGTCGGTAATCGCTAATTTTTTATCTAGCTCCAGTTTAATTAAGATTTCACTGGTCATTAATTTGCTAACAGAAGCGATACGGATCAGGGAATTAGGACCCGGTTTTTGTCTGCTACCCGGCGCAGTTTCCCCATAATAGCGGGATAAGGTTTGGTTATTATCAATAACGATAATCGCCATGCCACGGGCATCGCTTTCGTTATAAATGCGGTTCGCATACATATCGACAATTTTGGTGACTCGTTCGTAAGTTCGTCTATCACCTTCGAATATTTGCCATTCGGAATTACCTGCAAGCATGCCACTTTGTGGGGTTTGCGAGGTTCTTTCTGTCGTTGAGGAGCACGCCATCAATGCTGCAGACAATGCGGATACCGACAAAATTTTAAGAAACGTTTTCTTCATGTTTGAAGCCAGCCGATATGATTGTTTATAAAAGGCTTTTCAGCCAATATTTATTTTTTCTTCGAGAAAATTTTCATTATGACACCAATTAAGATGCCAATAACCAGACCAGTGGCTATCCATCCAACAAAGCCCATAAAATATGCCTTTATAATTTTACATAAGAGTGCGGATAAACTAACAAAAATTACGCTTTGTCGCCAGTCACACAGAGGTTAAGGCTATGAAAATAGTTATAGGAAAATTAGCATAGATATTCAAATCTTGTTGAACATAACTGGGGATATTGTGTTTTTCATTGGAGGATTTTTGTAGGTGCTTTTTTTTTAATCGAACAATCTGATTCTTCAAGATAAATGTTGCCACTAGGCATAAGGCAAGTATAATGGCAGCGTTTTCCAAGAAACACATCACTTCGTGCCGGAGTGGCGGAATTGGTAGACGCAGTTGATTCAAAATCAACCGCCTTCGGGTGTGCCGGTTCGAGTCCGGCCTTCGGCACCATAAGAACATCAAGAGACGTCAACGGACGTCTTTTTTTGTATCTAAAATCCAGTGTTTGCAAGGTTCCTCTCGCATTTTAACTCTACCAACGTATACTCAACTCAACCGACATCAAGTTAATGATGTGGGTACATTTGCGGGTATATGCCGATTCGATAAAGTTTTGTACCCGCAATTCGGCTGCGAGGATAGTTAAAATGGCACTTTCCGATACTAAGGTTCGTTCTGCAAAATCTGAAGATAAGGCGTATAAGCTGACAGATGGTAACGGACTATTTCTTCTGGTTCATCCTAATGGCTCTAAATATTGGCGCTTCCGTTATCGCTTTGGCGGTAAAGAAAAGATGCTAGCATTTGGCGTATACCCTGATGTCTCCCTCGCTAATGCTCGCGAAAAACGAGATGAAGCAAGAAAGCTTGTCGCCAGTGGGGTAGACCCTAGTGAGAAACGCAAAGAAGTTAAAGAAGAGCAACAAAAGGAATTCAATACCTTTGAGAAGGTTGCTCGTGATTGGCATGCAACCAATAAGAAGTGGTCTGAAGGTCATAGCCATCGAGTCCTCAAAAGCCTTGAGGACAACATCTTTGCTGCTATTGGTAAACGTAATATTGCCGAACTAAAAACTCGCGATCTCCTCGAACCGATTAAAGCCGTAGAGATGTCTGGACGTCTTGAGGTGGCGGCACGTTTACAACAACGTGTGACAGCCATAATGCGTTATGCCGTACAAAGCGGCTTAATCGACTATAATCCAGCGCAAGATATGGCGGGTGCCGTTGCTACTGGTAAACGAGTCCATAGAGCAGCCTTAGAACTTAAACGTCTACCTGAGTTCTTACAACGCATCGATGATTATAAGGGAAGACCTTTAACTAAACTTGCAGTCAAACTTACCTTGTTAGTTTTCATTCGTTCCAGTGAACTACGTTTCGCCCGTTGGGAAGAAATCGATTTTGATAATGCCATGTGGACGATCCCTGCTGAACGCGAAGCGATAGAAGGGGTTAAACACTCACATCGCGGATCAAAAATGCGTACTCCTCACTTAGTCCCATTAAGCCGACAAGCCATTGAGATTTTAAAACAGATCTATCAATTCAGCGGTAACCACGAGCTGATTTTTATCGGCGATCATAACCCTAGAAAGCCAATGAGTGAAAACACGGTTAACAACGCATTACGTGTGATGGGCTATGATACTAAAACTGAAGTCTGTGGACATGGTTTCAGAACGATGGCTTGTAGCTCGTTGATTGAGTCAGGGCTATGGTCGAAGGATGCAGTAGAAAGGCAGATGAGCCACCAAGAACGTAACTCGGTAAGGGCAGCTTATATTCATAAGGCAGAGCATATTGAGGAAAGGCGGCTGATGGTGCAGTGGTGGGCGGATTATTTGGATGCGAATAGGGGGGGATGCATGTCAGCTTTTAACTATACTAAACAAAAATAAAATCTATCTTATTGATTTATTTAAAGTAAATTGGATTGAGTAGTGAGGGCAGGGATAATAAGGTATATGGTTTTGAAATATTATGGATACAATGCTTTTGTTCTTAAAGCACGGTGAAGGTATAATTTATCAGAGATTGTTTTAAAAATATGTTCAACAAATGATTTTTATATTAGGTTGATAATAATTTAATTCTTCTGTTTAGTTCCATGTAGCCGATAACTTGTATTAAATATAATTAATTATAGAAATGAGAAAAAGGTAATGAAGCCACATTCAGCATTAAAAAAAAGAAAATTAGGGGTTTATTATACGCCGCCAGAATTAAGCCAAATGTTAGCTGATTGGGCAATTATTAGTGCGAATGAAACAATCTTAGAACCGAGTTTTGGCGGGTGTGGCTTTCTTGATAGTTGCTGTAATAGATTGAAATATCTGGGTTGTTTGGAACCTGAACGACAGCTTTATGGGGTTGATATAGATAAGCATGCTTTTGAGATTTTAGATAAAAAATTTAAAGGTAAGATAAATACAGTAAATCAATTTATTTTACAGGACTTTATTACTGTTAATCCTGAGCAACTAAAAGCTGGTAAATTTGATATTGTTATTGGTAATCCTCCTTATGTATCAATGCATAATATGACTGAAATGCAAAGGAAATCATGTGAAAATATACTAAAAAATTCTCCATTTATTAAATATACAATTGGTAGAAATGCTAGTTTATGGGCATTTTTTTTACTGCATAGTCTATCGTTTTTAAAGGACGGTGGGAGGGTTGCATGGGTGTTACCAAGCAGTCTTCTGCATGCTGATTATGCAAAGAAGCTAATAGAAATTTTTCAGTGTTACTTTTTGAATATAAAAATTGTCAAACTTGCTGAACGTTTTTTTAAAGGTGAAGGAGCTAAAGAGGCATCAATTATTCTTTTAGCAGAGGGTTTTAATTCGTCGACAACAATAGGTTGTAGTTTACGTATTGATTCTGTTGAGTCCCTTACTAATTTAGAAAAATTAATATATAGTAAATCTATTAGAAAAGATACCAATATAGGAAACTACAAAATAAATCTCCTTGCTGAAGAAGTTAAAAATACTTATTTAGGTTTATTGGCAGGGAATAATATTAAGTCATTAGGGGATTATGTTGATATAAAAATTGGTATGGTAACTGGAAATAATAATTTTTTTATTATTAATAATACTACTGTAGATAAATACTGTCTACCTGAAGAAGTTTTGATTCCAGTTATAAGCCGTTTTTCATTATTAAAAGGAACAACTCACACAAAAAGAAAACAGGAAAAGTTATTAGATGAAGATAAAAGAGTTTTTTTATTTTGCCCATCAGAATCATACATGAAAAATCCAAGCATCCAAGTCATTGACTATATTAATCAGATGACAGAAGATAAAATTGAAAATAATAAAACATTTAAAAAAAGACCCAATTGGTTTTCACCTGGTTATGGTATTGATGGTATAATTTCAGACTGTTTTTTATCATATATGATCCATCATGGACCACGAATGGTAGTAAATCAAGCTAAATTTAATTGTACTAATTCTATACATAAAGTAATTTTTCATGATAAAAAAACAAAAACAAATACTAAAATTGCATTATCACTATTAATGTTATCTTCTTTAAGTCAATTTTCTGCTGAGCTAGAAGGACGAGCATATAGTTCTGGAGTATTAAAAATTGAGCCATCAAGTGGAAAAAAAATTAAGGTAATGTTATCTGATAATTGTATAGATGATCTGCTATTGATTAAAAATTTCATTGATAAAAAAATAGAAAATAGTGAGTTTTTTGAAGCTACAAAATTAGTGGATCAAGTTTTGATTAAAAATGGGTTAATCACAAAAAGGCAATGTGACTTTTTAATTCAAGGCATTAATGAACTAAGACAGGAAAGGTATAGGGGAGTGAAAAAATATAATGCAGAATGAAAGAGAACTCAGAAATACTTTGGCTAAATTGCTAGAAGATACCAATAATCCATTGGATTATGGAGAGTTAATTGATTTAACTACAAAAATATCTAGCTTTGACAAAGAAAATATAAGGTTTTCGGTTGATGCTAATTTAATTAAAAGACTAGGAGAACAATTAGTTGCAAAGAAGACAACAGCTCTTAGCGAATTAATTAAGAACGCATATGATGCGGAAGCGTCAGAAGTTAGTGTTTTTTTTGATAATACAAATGAAGCTGGCGGTGAAATATCTATTCTTGACAATGGTAATGGAATGTCAAAAAATGATTTAATCAAAGGTTTTATGAAAATTAGTACTTCTGATAAAGAGGATAATCCTATATCTCCTTTATACGAAAGGAGTAGAGCTGGAAGAAAAGGAATTGGCCGTTTTTCAGCGCAGAAAATTGGAAAAAAATTAAAAATAATAACGCGAAAATCTATTAAGGACCCTTTTCTTTTGATTGATATTGATTGGGATAAATATCAATCAAATACAAATTTATTGTCAGTAAATAATTCTATTATTGAGACAAGTGAGGATTTTGGCTTTGAAAAAGGAACTAAAATAATAATATCAGAAGTAAAGGATATTTGGAGTGATGAGAGTCTTAAAACAACATATAAATATATAAGTTCTATTATAAAAATATCGCCTAAGAAATTATCAACTGGTATTATTGACCCTGGCTTTATTGTTAATTTTTATTTTAAGGGGAGATCGGAGGAGGAATTTAACTTAGTTAAATCTGAAAATACTGAAATAATTCCAGAAGCTGATGCGAAAATTGTTGCTAATATAAATAAATCTGGCAATGTTTCCATTGAAATTCAAGGTATTAAATACAAAAATCTAAATTTAAATTATACGATAGATAAATATGTATCAAATGAATTAAAAGGGATTAATTTTAAGCTAGAAACATATTATTTTGTTATAGCTAAAGGTGAAACAGGGAAAAGCTATCTACAAAATTATTTAAGGGATAATGGTGGAATAAGATTTTACAGAAATGGATTTTACGTTTCACCCTATGGTGAAACATATAATGATTGGTTAGGGTTAGATAATTCATCAAGAAAACGTACAATTCTTCCTCCTCATGCAAATACTAATTTTTTGGGTGCAATAGAATTAACTGATACTCAAGGGGTTTTATTTGAAGAGACATCATCGCGAGAAGGTTTAATCGAAAACATCTTTTTTGAAGAACTAAGGGGATTACTATATATAATAGTTTCAGATGCAGTTTTAAAAATAAATGCAAATAGAGGAATTAAATTAAAATCTTCACAGAAAGACTTTAAGTCAGAACCTAAAACACTTGATAATAGAGTCTTAGAAGGCATAATCGAAATATCTAAAGATTTAGATGTAATTATTAATGCTAAAAATGAAATTAATATAAATAAAGATAACGAAGAAATTGATCGTATTCCATTAAATCTAAATGCTATTAATCTTAAAAATAAAATTGAAGAGCAAAAAGAGGTCATACAAGAGATAATAAATGAAAAAAATCTATATAGGGTCCTTGCATCTACAGGACTTGCTATTGGTGAGTTTACACATGAAATTCAATTATATTTGAATGGATTAATGTTGAGTAATAAGCAATTAAGAAGAAGCTTGCCAGTTGAGACTCAGCAATTAGACTCAATAGATGAAATAGATAATAACATTAACATGCTTGTTTCATATACTGATTTTTTTACCGAAACAATTCGAGCTAATTCGCAAAGAATTAAAAAGTCTTATGAACTTAGGGATATAATTAGTTCTTTTTTTACCTCAGTTGATTCAACTATATCGAGAAGGAATTATACCTTAGATATCATATATGAAGGTGATGAATTTTGGATCGTACCTGTTCATGTATCTGAGATTTCTTCAATCTTTATGAATTTATTTACAAACTCATGTAAAGCAATAGTTAGAAGTGGCGTTAGGGTTGGGATGATTCGAGTAAGTGTTAAATCATCTGTAGATGGATTTGTTATTAGATTTGAAGATAATGGTGATGGTATTCCTGATACTGATAGAAATAAAGTATTTGAACCATTATTTACTACAAACTATAACCGTAGCCCATTAGATAATGAATATCAGCAAATGGTAGGAATGGGATTAGGTTTATCAATTACAAGAGATATATTGATAGAAATAGATGGAGATATTTCAATAGCTGATCCTTCTGAAGGATATAATACTTGTGTTCAAGTTATAATTCCAAAGGCTAATGATGAGGATATACCGGAAAATGTGTATTAAAAAATATTTATATATAGATGATGATAGTAACTCTATTATAAAGCCGTTTAAGGATGAGTTGACTTCATTTGATTGCAATCTAGTGATTGAGCATATGCAACCTACTTCGATGAAAAAAATTATTAATAAATTTATTGAGGATAGATTTGATGGTTTAATAATAGATCAAAAATTAGATGCTGTGAATGAAAATAAAGAGTCCGTTGATTATTGGGGTACTTCATTGGCTCAAAATTTTAGGACGGAAATGATTGGTAAAATAGTTCCACCTTCACCAATTATTTTACTTTCAAATGAAGATGTGTATACAAAGTATTTTGATACGGATGAGAGTGCACAAGATCTTTTTGATTTTACATTATCTAAGCGTAATGTTGCATCAGATACAATATACGCAGAGAAAGCTAGCAAGATAATTTATTCTTTAGCAGAAGCTTATAGTATAGCTAGAGTTTCAATACCGGTTGATACTATAGATAGTATTAGTACATTTGATTTACTTGCTCCTCTTCTACAATGGAATGAGCAGATATATAAATTTACAGATGCAAGATTTTTAGAATATTTGAAGCTAAAGTCTCACGATATACATACTTTAGTATCATTAATTTTAAATAATTTTGTTAGATCTGCTGGTATTTTAGTTACTGAGCGAATGTTAGCAACTAAATTAGGTATTGATATAGAGCATTCGAACGATTGGGAAAAATTAAAAAATAAATTTATTAGTTATAAATATAATGGTGTTTTTTCATCTATTAAGGACAGATGGTGGATGTCTAGAATTGAAGATTGGTGGTTTGAATGTTGTAGTGGAACTGAAGTCCTCAGAGCATTAACTGCAACTGAGCGGGTAAATGCTATAAAATTATTTACATCATTAGAAAATCTTGAACCAATTAAATCTAAATATAAGAATGGAATGCAAAGTGAAAAGTATTGGGTGAATTGTATTGTATCAGGAACACCATTAGATCCATATGATGCATTACCTATAATCAAGTTAGATCAGATGCAATGGGAAGAACAAATTTATCTTGACCCTGAAGTTGTTTATAATAGAGGTCATAAACCAAAGTATAGTGTTCACCCTGACTATCAAAGTAAAGTTAAACCACTTTATCGGAGACTTTCTAAGAATGACTGATAGAAATCATTTTATAGATAATGTAAAAATGTCTATTGATATTTTAAATGAGCATGGAGTCTTATCTAGTGCTACACCATTATATTCATTAATTGAATCTATTAAAAGATATAATGAAGCAGATAGTTTAACGTGTTCTTTGATAGGATTAGAATTTACTCCTAGTTGTTTATCAAAAAATCAATTTATTAAGGCAGATGAGTGGGAGGCTAGTAGTTTTATAGTTAAATTAGATATGAAACTAGTATTGGTTGCTAATTCTTGCTTTGAGTTTGGTTCTGTGACAGATCATATTGTTGAAATTAGCTATGAAGCAAGTTCAGAGGTAACATGTGATTTATCTCGTGGAGCATGGCATTTAGATTATCATAAAGATGAAGATAATGCATCACCACCACAGTATATTCACCCAAGCTACCATTTTCATCATGGAGGACGCAGAGTAAAAGATAATATTGGATCTTATGGTGATTTAATATTGCTAGATGCTCCTCGCTTAATGCATCCACCTCTTGATCTTTTTCTTGCTATTGACTTTCTAATTTCTAACTTTACATTAGATCGTATATGGAAAAATATAAGAGCTGATACTAGATATCAAAAAATAATAAAAAACTCTCAAGATAAATGGTGGAAGGGATATTATCAGCAAATTTCTGATTATTGGATTCATCAATCGTCAGGTAAAGAAGATACACAAAAAAGAGCATCTGCTAATTTATCTATACCTTATTTATATATTTGATGGTGTTTTAATTTATTCTATTGATATGTTGATTTTAAAATATATCAATAGAATTTTACATTATTGATTAATTATTGAGGCATTAAAGTATTGTCCATTCTCCATTAATTGAAATACACCAAATTAGAGTTTTCTAGCTGTTGACGATAGACCTCCGGTGGGAGGTGATTTAAACTTTCGTGAGTTCGATTTTGGTTATAATCTTGCAACCAAAACCATGCTAATTCTCGAACTTGGCTTAACGATTCAAATAAATACGCATTTAAAAATTCACGACGGAACGAACCATTAAAACATTCGATAAACCCATTTTGTTGCGGTTTTCCTGGTTGAATATGGCACAGCTAAATTTGGCTATCTTCACAATAATTCAATGAGTTAACTGAAATAAGTTCAGGATCCTTATCGACTCTGCTCTGTTTCGTCAATCCTCTTTCGGCTTTTAAACGGTCAAGCCCCCGGATGACACGTTCAGCCGGTAATAACGTATCAACTTCGATCGCTAGGCATTCACGCGTTCCTTCATCAATAATGTTGAGGATTCTGAAACGCTTACCGCAATATAAACTGTCGTGCATAAATTTAATGCCCATTGAATATTCGGGACTTTTTCAATTACTAATAGCCTTATTTGACGATTCGGAAGCACCTTTTTAACCTGTTGTTTCAGGTTCAATCCTAGTCGGCAATAAATGCGATAAATTCGTTTATGATTAAAAGGATAGCCTTGAAATCTCAGTCGGAAATAGTATTTCCAAAATTCCGATTGTGGTGATTTCGCTACCACAGATTGTATGGCATCGATCACCGCTCGGTCATTTTTACGCCAATCTATTTGCTGACGGTAAAACATGGCTCGTGACAACGACGTTAGCTTACAAGCCTTAATGACTGATAAGCCTGCCTCTTTTAATGATTGAGCACAGGGGCTCTTTTCAGTCACTGTCAGCCCTTTTTTGCGAAAAGCTCCTTCATCGCATAATTTTCAAGGCTGACTTCCACAAAGAGCTTTTTTAGTTTCGCATTCTCATCCTCAAGCTCTTTTAATCCTTTAACATCATTAGCTTCCATGCCACCATATTTTGATTTCCAATTATAATAGATGGCGTTACTGATCCCATTTTGGCGGCAAAAGCCTTCCACTTTCATACCAGAATCAGCGAGTTTTAAAATATTAACGATTTGAGTTTCAGTAAAACGAGCTTTTTCATCATGACTTCTGCAAATTTTAGGGCAGAAAGTCTAATTATAGCTGTCTCATTTTATGGAAAGTGGACATATAGAAAAGACTAATTAGCTAGTTAGAAAACGAACACTCTTCAAGCTTCTCGCATTCTTTGTGCAAAATACCTTCTAGCATTGGGTGGTAAGTCAGTCACTAGTTATCAACCGTTATGCTAATCTCTTAATTGAATCGCCCGGATAATGGTTCAGGAAGCGCTTTAGCGTGTATTAGACGTTATAGGTATGAGAGAACGATAGTGGGTATGCTGTCGGTGTTAGGAATACTGTTATACTTCAGTGATTACACCAATGACATTTTAACACCCGTCATAACGGTTTAATGCTCACTTGGAAAGTCAAAAACATGCTCACTAAGGTTATCAACAATAGTATTTGGTAAACAATTGACGGTAGTAAGCAATTTATCGTTTTGGTACACATCTACTTGAGCTTCGTGTTTTGAATCAAAATAAGAAGAGGAAATGGTATAAATATAGTTGCCATTTCTAAAGTCCATTTCATAGATTTGGGCTGTACCCGTATCTCCTTTTGGATTTAAATAACGCCCTTCTAATTGCTCTGGTTTTCTCGTGATAACAATATCAGGTTCTTGCTTGAGCTTGCCGAACTGATAAATATACTGCTCATTCACAAGGCTAATATTAACTTGCTTTTGATTTTTATTGACACATTGGAAGACAGTGACAGTATGGGTATTTGCCATCGCTATTGGAGGGAGTAACCCTACAGCGAAAAAAGAAAGCAGTGCATTACGAAAAGTTAGCATGATGGTCCTCTAATTATCTTACTTGCGATCCACTCTAAACGTACTAGATTGTGGTTTATTTGAGTCGTTATACTGGCATATCCTGCCCCTTCAGTGAAGCATAAAACTTGTCTGCCTGATAGCCTATATTTATTGTAGCGGTACTCATTCTTCATGCTGTCGTTGCACGGTTAATAGTAGGGCATATGAACACGTCAATCATATAGACAACTCTTTATCGTGTAATACAAAATGTCCTTATTAATGGGGGCTTGCACTGAAGCCCTTATTTTGCAGTATGTTCCTTTTAATCAACCTTAATCTTTACTTAGTGCAGCAATGCTATAGATACCATCCTGACATGTAGGACAGTACTTTGAACCACTGTACTCATTCTGGCAAAGCACACAAAACCAGTCTGTTATAGGCACTAAAGGTTTTAACCATCGATAAATACCTTCCTGCATTTCATTTCTGATTTGCTGATTGATAAAACTCAAGCAGTGGATACAACGTTTCTCTGATGATTTATCACTATGCTCAAACCAATAAGTTTCGTCATCGGTTATTAAGCTCAGATTCTCTCCACAATGAAGGCACGTGTATTGTACTAAAGGGTCACTAACCGCCGCTCGGACACCGATAGGCTTAAGGTTCGGGGTATTTGCAATATACAGGCGAGGCGTCTCTAATTCCGGTAATGTTGTTGTCATAGCATGGTTACCTTAGTAAGAAATTATCTCTTCTTAACAGGCGCACGAAACCCGACGGAGTACCGTCTAACAGGCTGTTAGGTTATGTGGGGAATGCTGAAAAGAAGAGAGGATGAGTCAGTGAAAACTAAGTGCGTGATTGTTGAATTCGTGCAGATAGCCATAGTTCCACTTCGCTCTTGAGCCAGCGTGAGCTACGACCTAATTTAATCGGCTTAGGGAACTCGCCATCTTGAATGAGTTTATAAAACCATTTGTCGGTTAAGCCTGTTAACTGAGTAATGAATTTCATATCAATAAATTGGTCAGTGAGGAGAGAAGTGGGTACTGAAGTAGTCGTTGCGTTTGTCATGAGAAAAGCTCCTGCTTGAATTAAATTCAGAAGCGATATCGATTGAAGGAAAGGGATATCACTTGGTGTCATGACATCCGTTCCTCAGTGATTAATTATCGGCTACAACCTACAACTCGGTTTCCATCTTTGTAGGGTTTGCTGTAATCCTTAGCAAGGTAGCTAAGCTTATCAACACAGTTTTTATAATCCTTCTCAAAGCTATCAGAGCCTTTATGCAGATATCGGATAGGATCAATATCGTAACTACAGACATGAATAATCCCATCATTCAGCATTTCAATTCCTAATGCGCTATGCCATGCCTGATTAATCCTTGTATATAAATTCGTGGTTGCTTTTCCCCACTCATCATCACATTGAAAACGACCTAATGTGAAGAAGGCATCCTTATTGAAGAGCAGAACACAGTGATAATGGAGATTCTTATTTTTAGGGCCTATCTCTCTAACCCATAGGCTTTTTAACCCGTTAGGATAGACACGTTGACCCTGCTTACGTTTTTTTAACTCATAAGCTTTTAGCTGGGCTTTTAGAGAATCAAAGAACCGTGATATCACGCGAGAATCTTTCTTACATTCGGTGTGTTGTGGGAACCGAAGATCTATTCTGATAATAAATAATCGAGGATATTTATCTAAGGCTGTTTTTAAGGTTCGTTCTATCTTCCTACTGATATTTGGATTGATTGTTTTAAGCTTCTTTGTCTTAGTTTCATTATGTGGTTTCATGCTTGCCCTATCTCGTTATGTAACAGCATAAAGTCGTAGGGTAAGTACTTTTTTATTGGTGAATGGTAATGACTAGAAGCTTAATGGACATTTAATAAATATATATATTAGTTAAGTCATATAAGTTAGTAATATATGAATAGGTATATATATTACTATACCAACATTAATTAGTGTATTTTATCCTTAGTTTTTCATTGTTTCAAATGGTTCATAAGCTCTGACATTAGTACTGAAAAATCAGTTAAAACTAGTAATGCATAGCCCTATTTTATTGTTTTTATAGTAAATGCTTATGTTTGGCTGGTATTTGTTTTTCTATTGTTTTAGATGTTTTTAAACTTGTCTTTACATCAATAAATAAACAAAAATGAGCTATTTTGTGGATTTTTATCCATCAATATGGCAACGTAGTGGCAATTTAATTTTGAGGAGGTTACATGAATAATTTTAGTTTGTTAAATAAAGAAAATCCAAGAATGCTATTGTTTTATTGGAGAGCTATTTTCTGTTTTTTAAAAATAAATGAAAAAGAATTTTGGGGGGATAACGTATATAGCAATATTAAAAATGATATTGATTTTTTTCTACGTGAGAATATAAAAGATCACCGTGAACGAATTGGATTAATTAATCATTTAAATTATCTCGCAATTCAAAACATCTTACCTTTAAGTGATTTTAAATGGGTTTTTGATAATGAAGAAATAACTAGTTTTGTTTGGGGGTATTTAATTTTAGAAAGAGATATATGGAATGAAGATGTAATAAAAAGAAAGGAAAGTATTGATGATAAGTGTAAAGCAAGGAATTCATATGAGAGCCTAAATCTTCCGATGATAGATAATGGACATCATAGGAAAACTGAAGATATAGTATTATATTTTGATAGCCAATATCTGGATAGTGAAGTAATTAATTCAATTGATATTTTAAATCAACTGAAAGATATGTGGGCAATAAGTAATAACATAGTGAAAAAATTCAAATGGCTCAATGCTAAAAATGGAGACAGTACCAAATGGGCATTTGATTATATTAAAAAATATAACGACAAGGAGTTTACTAACTATAATAAAGATTCTGGTATTTCTCCATTATCTATATTTAAACCTATTTCTAACCATGAAATGGAAATTTCAATATATAACATATTAAAACTTTGGGAATGTCATCCGTCAGAAAAAACTTTATTTATCATGAATATGAATAAGGCATGGCAACAAAGAAAATTAAGACATGAAAGAACAACTAAGAAAGCAATAAATTGCTATGTCGATATAGAAGTAAAAAATAAGTTGGATGAGTTAGTAAAAGACAGTGGGTTCCAAATGAACTATGTTTTAGCTGATTTAATTAATAGGGCCCATGATATTAAATTTTCAAAAAAATAAAAGCTTCAATGAGTTAGAAAATATTTCAAACCTACATTATCTCTTTGTTATTTATCAAGGAGATAATTTATTATGCCAACATCAAACCTCATTTCTAACGTATTAACTAAAACACTTCCTCAATCTCTCTCACATCTACATGCTCAAATCGAAAATAAATTGAATGCCATCATTCAATATTCCCCTACGATTGGTTTAATGGGGAAAACAGGTGTCGGTAAATCCAGCTTATGCAATGCTTTATTTCAAACTAATGTTTCACCTGTCAGTGATGTTCATAGCGGTACGCATGAAGCTAAACATTTTGAAATGCAGTTAGACACACGAACATTAACTTTCGTTGACTTACCGGGTGTCGGTGAAAGTATTGCGAGTAACGATGCTTATTACGCGCAATATCAGCAATTATTACCAAAGCTCGATTTAATTATCTGGGTATTGAGGGCTGATGAACGTGCGTGGATATCGGATGAATTGACTTATCAATTTCTAACAGAACAGTGTGGCTATGATAAAACACGGTTCCTTTTTGTTTTAAATCAAGCCGACAAAATTGAACCATGTAGAGAGTGGGACCTTGAACGGCATAGCCCTTCAGGTAAACAATATCAACACTTACAGCAGAAAGTAGATAGGGTTCAGCGTACCTTTTTGCCTGTACATCCAGTCATTGCTATTTCAGCGAAAGAGTCATATCAATTGGCTCAATTTGTGGAGACATTAATTGCAGCGTTGCCATCACATGCTAGCAGTAGCGTGGTCAGTCAATTACAAACGACATACCGAACTCAGCCGGTTGAATGTATTGCTCGTCAGGGATTTAACCGAAGTGTGACGGAAACTATCGATTCCATACTCCATGAACTTCCCTTATCAACGCTATTAAAAACGGTATTAGTGAAAGCCAAAGACGTTTTAGTGGATGCAGTGACTTCATTGTGGCGATGGTTATTTTAACGTAACAGGTATAGCGCAAAACAACGCTAAATAGACGTTTTTGTTTATATCTTGCTCAATGTGGTTCGACAGGGTGTGTCGTTCCCAAAAGGTTTTAGATTGATGGAATTAATATATTGTTAAATCAATATATTAGATGTTTCTATTTCTTGAAAATCTTTTCATTTAATTTTAAATCGCGACATATCCTGTCTGGTGCATTTCTTATACTGAGGCTTGTTTTATATGGCACAGGAGGTGAGGGATATGCAGGGTAATGAGGCTCGTCATGACCGCTTAGCGGTTCGGCTATCACTGATTATTAGCCGATTATTGGCAGGGGAAACGTTATCCTTAAAAGCGCTCGCTGATGAATTTGGCGTGTCGGAAAGAACGCTTCAACGAGATTTTAATCAGCGATTATCTCATCTTGACCTTATCTCAGATAAAGAGGGATATCGATTGTCAGGACGTTTAACGGCTTGGCGTCCACCCGATATTTTCACCTTTTTACAGAAAGTAGGGCTATCTCGTTATTTTCCGGGACTAACACGCAAGGCTGTTAATCACTTACTGCATAGTGACATTCATTATCCTTGTTTAGCTTGGCATACATCAATTGAGGTACATCCCACCAGCGCAGAATGTTTTTATCGAATTATTTCGGGAATTACGTCAACCGTTGATATTCGCATTCAACAAACAGATAGCGAGTGGTTACAACTGACACCTTATCGCTTAGTGCTTCAAGGCGCACATTGGTATCTCATTGCCTGTTTCACTCAGCGGTTAGTCGTTATTCCTCTGGATAAAATTCAAGCTGTTCATATTACGGAGATTATGAGTTATCGAAGACAGGATATCTGCCAACTATCACAGGAAGATGACTTCATTCGAGGGCTACCTTATTTCGAAAGTTTTCAACGAACAATGACAGGTATTGATTATTAGTACCTGTTTTTCTTTATATTTAATTAATGGAACGTAAACATAATGTTTTCAAAATTACTCAATAAATTAATTGATCATTCAAGAACCCTAATAATTTTATTGGCTATTGTTGGTATTGGTATCTTGTATAAAGGGTGTAGTGGTGAGGAAACAACTTACTATCGAGTAGGGGAAGTTAAAAGTGTTCAATCTTGTGGGCAAGTAGGCGCGAATAGTTATTTATGTGGTGTAGATATCTATGACACAAGCACTCAGAAATTACTGGCTAATGAAACCATAGGGCTGAAGTCTAGACCGTATCCCGGGAATATCTTAATAAGTCAGTGCACATTAAAAGGCTCTAAAATGGTGTGTTCTAATGAATGGGCATATATGCGTTAAGTCACTTTTTTATTTGCCTGTTAATACACTGGATATTTCTAATATAAATTTATGCTCTTTTAATAAGCCTATCGGGTAACCGACAGGCTTATTTGTTTTTATTCAAAGGAAATACATGATGAACTCAACAATGTTAGTTAGTGATGGCTTTGTACATATTCAAGCCAATAGAGTGAAACTATCAGAAAGGCCAAATTTTTGGAAAACCCACTTTGGCACCGTTAAAGGCTTCACCACGTTTGAAGTGGTGATATTTACTATCATGGGCCAGTTCTGTGATGAATACACTGGCGGCTATTGGGAATACTGCACCTTACCCAACGGTGGCGCATTTATTTATCCTGATTTGGGCCCCGAAAAATTAACACTGTTCAATATGCACAATGGCAATGAGGCAGTACTAAGCCCTGAAGCAGCAGGCGTTGCCATCTGCTTGATGCTGTATAGCCAGTGGTCGTTCAGAACGGAAAGTGAAATACTGGTCGAGCGTTTCTACCAACTTCGTGATTACGCCATTCAACATCCTGAAAGCTCAGCTATTTTCCATCTTATCGATTAACCACTCCCTTAATTCACTCCTTCACTCTTTCTGTTTTACTTATCTTATTTATATTCAAGGAAATTCATTATGACTCGTTTAGCTTCCCGCTTTGGTGCAGCGAATAGTATTCGTCGCGACCGCCCATTAACGATTGAAGAATTGTTCCGTACTGTGCCGAGTGTTTTCTCTGAGGAAAAACACGAATCTAGAAGTGAGCGATACACTTACATCCCAACCATTACTTTATTGGATAGCCTTCATAAAGAAGGCTTCTACCCATTCTTTGCTTGCCAGACCCGTGTGCGTGATGTTAGCCGCCGAGAGCACACCAAGCACATGTTAAGACTTCGACGCCATGATCAAATCACAGGTATACAAGTCCCGGAAATTATTCTATTAAATAGCCATGATGGATCAAGTAGCTATCAAATGTTGCCGGGTCTATTTAGAGCGGTATGTCAGAATGGTTTAGTCTGCGGAGATACCTTTGGTGAAGTTCGTGTACCCCATAAAGGTGATGTTGTTGGCAAGGTGATTGAAGGGGCATATGAGGTACTAGAAACATTTGATGCAGTAGCTGAAAAGCGTGAAAAAATGCAATCACTATTATTACCTCCACCAGCACAGCAAGCTTTAGCACAAGCAGCTTTAACTTATCGCTTTGGTGAGGAACATCAACCGATTACCGAGGAACAAGTTTTACAACCTCGCCGTTGGGAGGATAAGAAAGATGATCTGTGGACAGTGTACCAACGTTTGCAGGAGAATTTAATTAAAGGAGGGCTATCGGGCCGAAATGCGAAAGGTAAGCGAGCTCGCACACGTTCAGTGAATGGTATTGATGGTGATATTAAATTGAATAAGGCGCTGTGGGTGATGACTGAAAAGATGCATGAGTGTTTTCAAAGTAAATAAAAATATTCATATTAATGAATTATACGGGATATAAATGTGAATACGCTCATTATTTATGATTCAGCTATCATTATAATGAGCTTTATGATTAATTAGTGCTTATGATAGGGGAATACTACTAATTAAAGGAGCATTAAAATGTTTGATAGTTTACTGAGTATCGAATCTATTGTCGCACTATCTATTGGTGCTATATTTAGCTTCAAAATTGGAAAAGTAAATATCAGCATTAAGAATGACTTTAGAAATCAAAGTCCTGAGATAAATGGTAATAATAACTTAGTCATTTATAATCAAGCGATGGGAAATGTTAGAAAAGAGATGGCATTTTCTATAAAGATTGCAATTGTTGTGATGATGATTGTATTTCATTGGTTTCCTACTTTTTTTTTGAATCTCTTGATATCATTTTCATTCTTTCTACCGATATTTAGTTTATTCGGTATTGTGAATGTTATACGACTTAATGGTATTTATAGAGGATGGGATTTTTTATATTTTTTTGCATCATTAATGATGGGGATATTGTTTTATTGTTCAGCAGCAATGATGACTAATTATATGTCTATTTATCCAGAGTTAACAGCAATTTACACAAAAATGTCAGAATATAGACTTATGGGGCTTTTTGATGCGCCAAATTATCTACACTATTTCATTCTTGTGGTTATGACTAGTATTGCATGCCCAGCTTTAATAATTATAGGTTTTTATCTTACTTTTGCATATACAAAAGCAAGGGATGGAAACGAGGTTTTCCGGTATGCATCTACATTACTGCTTTCTGGATATGTAGCTTACTTATTTATATCAGGTGTTTTCTTTTCGCCAGACCGAGCAAATCATGAGCAATTTTTATTAATTCTGGTTTACCCATTTAAAGTTGTTTTATCATTTTTTGTTTAAAATTTAGTAGTATGTTTTATTCAATAAGTATCAGTTTTATTCAGATTCTAAAGGGTGTCTCAAGTGTAAGAGAATGAAGTGAAGGTGTAATGTCATTATTATGTGAAAAGAAAGCTTATTACCTGCGGTAGTCAACAAAATCTCTTTATGTATTCAGATACATAGTTTTCTATTTCCTTTAGCTAAATAGTAAAACTTAAATGCGGGTACATTTGCGGGTATAAAAACAATAGATAAAAATATATTATTTAAATTTCATGTTGTTAGTGTTTCTTTGCGAGTCCGGCCTTCGCACCAAAAATCAGACGCTTAAAGCGTCTTTTTTTATGTCTGGAATCCTTGCTTTATCACCCTTCTCTCGCGTTTTAACTTTACTAATTCAAAAAACATCAAGTTCATGAGCTAAAAATTCGTTTATATCACACAGAGTATTTCTTTGAAGAAAAACGCCAGTCTAAGCGTGATTATTTAACTTTTACTCCGGAAAACACTGAGCTCAATAGCTTTTATAAATCAAACGTCATCTGTTTCTTTTTTACCCAACTTACGTAGGTTGATATTAGCTGTCTAGAATATACCAATCTTTGGCATTAGCGGTTTTGTTTATCGCTTTGATGAAGAATATTAAATGAAATAAGGCGCTGTGGGTGATGACTGAAAAGATGTGTGAGCATTTTGGCTGTAGTTAGTTTACTTAAGTAAAACTTTATTAGTGGGCAGGTTACGGATGTTAGCGGATTAGCTAACATCCTGTTTAACCTCATGATTTTTATAGTCGAAAGAGAATAAAGAATACATTTTTATCTGATGTTAAGTTATCTTCTGGGGTAGGCAGAAATTGAGTGTTTTCAATTAGCTCTATACCTCGAATGCAAAGCTTTTTGTCATTGTTACTATTTTTATCATGGGCAATAGCTGAAATTAATTTGCCGTTATTATCGAGAGTGATCTTAATTTCACACTCTTTTCCCTTATAAAGGTCTGTATTATAAAACCGGCTCTGAATAGATTTTTGGACATTCAAAGCATAGATATCCATTAGATGCTTGTCGGTTGGGGCTGCACTTAAATGCCCAGTAAAAAGAATGCTAAAAAATAAAAAGCATTTTTTCATAAAAAACAACCTCAGGTTTATATTCCTAATTTTTCTTTGAGGATTTGGTAATGCATGATTAAAAGTAATTTATTTTCAGTTAGTTACGTCTCTGTATTGCTTCAAGTCGCCAGATAAAAAAAACAAATAAAAATAGCATAAAGATTGATAAAAAATGAAATATAGTATTTTCAGTACTTAGTGTTTTTTCTACTGTTAGATTGATGCCACTATATATCGCAATGAAATAAAAGAATAAAATAGCTGATTTTCTTTTTACATTATAAAGTTTATCTGATCGTAATTGTTTTTTTAGATTTTTCCTTATAAAGAAAAAAACTAAAATACCCAAAAATACAGTTAGATAATAAGTTATTACCATTCAGGGATCTCCCTGTCTTTATATTTATTTCCATCAGTATCCGTACATTCAACATAGCTTGGTTCATCGCCTCCAAATACGAATACATACTTACAGTCTTCAACGATTTCTTTTACATTTTGTATTTTTTCAGGTTCACGAATGACTAATGTAGTTTGACCTGTATCCTTATCATAGACCATCATACTTTTGACATCATCCCTAAGCTTTGAAATAGAGATTGCATCACTAATCATTTCAAATACTAGAAATTTACTGCTCATTTGCTTATAAGCATACTCTAGATCTTTTTGTGCGTATTCTTTAAAGAATAAGTTTTTCTTTGGATTTCCATATTCATTTAGTTTAGGAATTAGCTTTAATTTTCCTTTAACGGAAATACCAAAATCAACAAGGTCATAGGCTAAATTGCCAACAGATTCTTTAAACCCTAGAGCTTTAGCTGCTGACTTATAACCTTCACGTAATGGACCCTGAACATCACTATTGCCTTCATAAAAGCCAATACCACCTTCATAAATACCATTCGCACCATGAGCGATTAAAGGTGCTCCAAGCATGCACCCCATACCTGTAGAACATAAAGCGATGCCAGCACCAACCATAGCCATACCGCCAAGTATTGATAGACCATTTAAAACCCAATCGGCGGATTGCTGGTATAGATCTTTTTCTTCTTGCTTTAATTCGGCAGAACCTTGTTCGTAGCTTTTTTGACCAGATTCAACCTGATCAACAATTTGATAAGCAAAATTTTCAACATCGCTTTTAAATTCACTCTTTACTTCAGGATAATAGAGATGTTTTTCACAAAGTTCATCAGCACAATCAATTAGGTGTTGCGCATCAATTCTAATTTTATTGTCATTGGCAATAATAGGGGGAGCGTAATGATTACTTGGTTGGCTAATTGGTTGCTGAATAGGAGTCTCGGTAGCTACAGGGTTATATGCGCGAGATATCGGCTCATCTTCTTTGCTGTAGCAATCAGTGATGGAGTTTATCAGTCTTGCTTTGCATGGACAGGAGCTAAAGCTATCCAGTGTTCCTGCCATCATTCTACCATTACCCCATACATTGCTAACGCCACCAAGTATGTTGTAAGTCCCAGAATGCTTTCCACAGGTAACCAGATCGCCCTGACGTGCAGCAGATCTTCCATGAAATATAAAAGTATTATCTCCAGTTAAAATCTGACCACCACATATTGTTTTATCGCCAACTCGTAAAAAATATCCTATAGCCATATTTATCACCATTCCTTTGGTTAACTTAAGTTAAATTTTATTTTATTTATTAATAGCCAATTAACAAGTTATTTTTTATGATTCGGAATAAATTCACTCAGAATATTGTTAGAATTTTTTCTACCGCAGGAATATCGGCAGATGCCCAATCTACTGTTCTTAATTCTTCTTTAGAAAGCCAAAGAGCATCAATATGTTCTGTAAGTTCTATTGCTCTATTTGGTAATTCAATTACAAAGCAATGCATTTTGATATCAAAGTCGGGATAACTATATTCGATAGTTAACAAAAATTTGGGGTTGGTAACTGTAATTTTTAATTCTTCATTTAGTTCTCTGGTAATTGCTTCAACAAGAGTTTCGCCTGCTTCCACTTTACCTCCAGGGAACTCCCATTTATGGCTTATATAATCAAGCTTTGAGAAGCCTCTTTGCACGGCTAGAAACGTATTTTCATTTTTCAGTACAGCGGCGACGACTTTAATATGTTTTCTAATCATTGATTATTCGCTTCTAATAATTCTTTACTTCGATTTTTTAGAGTCTCAATATCTTCTTCATTATTAACTATATGCATTTTCTTGTGGCAGTTAGGGCATAAGGCTACAGTATTTTCACAGGTATCATCACCACCTTTGGAAAGCCAAATAATATGATGTGTTTCCAGATAAGGCTCACCTTTGGTATTTTTAAACGGTGCGGGTTGAAGGCAAAGCTGACATTGTCCTTTTGCTAACCTTTTAGCCAACTCAGCGACCCAAATATTTCTCTCATAATTTGTGGATTTTTGTTGATAACAAGTCGCTACTTTTCCACTTCCAGCTGCTAATTCTTGAAGTTCCTCGATAGATAATTTTTTTGCTTTACGGGCTCTAATGTTATCTATGTTGTCTCGATCTTTCTGCTGAACTTGTCGTTCACCTGAAATTAGCGTTAACGGGAATATATATACTTTTCTAAGCTTTCCTTGTTCATCAGGTTGTGTTTCTGGATATGGAGTACCATCAAGAATCACTTCACCCATATAGGTGTACTCTTGGTCTTTAAATACCTCAAATAGGTGAATGGAAATTCCGTTAGTACCTGATCCTGCCAAGGTTTTATTTTGTTGAAAGCTTAGGCTTTGATCGCCTTTAGTACCCATGCCAGTATAATGAAGCACATTGTTGGACCATCGGTCATCGTAGATAGATTTGATGTGGTTTGAGATAATAATTAAAGTATTGGTTTTGTGTGCACGCCGCATACCGCCTTGGGGGCTACATCCAAATATTTCACAGAGCTCAGCGTTGTTAAGTTTTGTGCCTATTTTTAGATCATTATATTTGTACACAATATTTTTCTACTCCATTCTTAGCATATTCAGCGTTAACAAACCCTGAATAATTACTAGCTCAATTAACTGTCATACTTTACAGGTGATAATTGATCATTGGAATATGTGTATGTTTAATTTTGCAGAATATCTTAATGTCTTGGATGGCATGTTCACATGTTTTTTGATGTCTGATGTTAGTTATGTTGACTCTCGATGTTTACATTGAATTTTTTTAAAGAGCTTTTAAGTGGGGGCTGAAGTTTATTAACTAAATAAAGAGTTTAATTGAGTTAAGTATAGATTGTTAAATGAGCTAATATTATAAAAAATCGTGATTCATCTTTTTCAGCTGGTTATATGAAAGCTAAATTCTTTTCTAATTTATAAAATATTTTCATAGTTCCCAAATATTTTTCGTCATTGTATCGAACTAGCCCCAAACTTATCCTTAAATATTTGCCTAAATGTCACGGAGGATTGAAAGCCTGCTAATTTGTCCACGCGTTCAATTTTGCAAATATGAGAATATCTCGAACATTGAAGCAATGATTGCAGATGTGTTTGATATAGATGCGGAGGATACGCAGGGTATTACAGGGTTAATAGTTGCTGCAGCAGAAAATAGACCCGATGTGGTAAAACTTCTGTTAAAACACAAAGCAGACTCGAATATCAAATCGAAATTAGGTGTATCAGCCCTCATGTTTGCGAGCGTTCGCGGTAGTGATATAGAGATAGTACAAGCGCTAATAGTGATGTGAATTTATCCATTACTGGAAGAGAAACGGTACTTATGACCGTAGTTTCTCAGGGGGAACAAATTAGCGAAGCGTATTTACCTATCATTGAATTACGTAAAACAGGCAGTGATGAACAGAGCGAGATTCAATTTGAGCAAATGTTATCCGCCATAATAGATCACAAAGATAGGTTTGGTATGGATAAAAGGTATGCCAAGGTAAGGTGCCAAGGACTCAGTAGCATGGTGTTCTCTTTAGGCGAGACGAGATTCGAACAAACTGAAAAAGTATTTTTGGGAAAAAATCTGCAGTGTAAGTTTGATTATAATCGATTTAACTGTATTGAAGTTATCAACCCCTAAATAAGATTCATGGCTAGTGCGATAAACACTAGCCATTGATTTATATGCAAAATAAATAGTAATTAACCACTACATAATGCATTTTAATAAATACTCTGATTGCATGGCGCTATGCAAAGATAACTCAATCAATCATTATTGTGCTTCGTTCTGTGAGACATACGGAGTGTAAACACCCGTTAAGCTCTTCAGAAAGGCGACAATATCGTCGACATCTTTTTGTGGTAACTCTTTACCCACTTGATAACGCAACATTTGTTTGACTGCTTCATCTAAGGTAGCCACATCACCACGGTGAAAATACGGTGCGGTTAACTCAACATTGCGCAGAGTTGGGACTTTTTGGCGCAGTTTATCGCGTTCTTCAGAGGTGACATTCATACGCCCGATGTCTTGTGCGGTAACTTCACCGAATTCATAGTCTTTCTTCAAACCTAACGGTTCGAAAGAACGACCACCGAGGATCACGCCGCCATGGCAAGTTGCACATTTATTCTCTTTAAATAATTGATAACCATGCCGCTGTTGCGCTGTGAGTGCAGCACTATCGCCGCGTAACCAATTATCGAATGGTGAATCTGGGGTGATTAAGGTTTTTTCGAATTCTGCGATAGCATCAGTGATGCTGTCGCCTGTAAACCCTTCAGGGTAAACCGCATTGAAATCCTGTTTTAATACCGGGTCTTTATCCAGTTTTACAATGATTTCATCCCATGATTTGGATGCCATTTCGATTGGGTTTAATGGCGGACCGCCTGCTTGTGCTTGTAAGTCAGGGGCACGACCATCCCAGAATTGCTCGACGTTAAACACAGAGTTGAACACAGTGGGTGCGTTGATTGGGCCAACGGCACCGCCAACACCGATGGAGGTTTTACGACCATCAACCCCACCAGCATTTAGCGCGTGGCAGTGAGCACAAGAGATGGTGCTGTCTCCAGATAAGCGAGCGTCATGGTACAGGCGAAAGCCTAACGCCACTTTCTTATCATCCACTTCCAGTGATTTTGGAATTGGCTGGATTGGCTCATTGCGGTGCTCTACCGCAGTGTCCTCGGTGGCATAATGCTCTGCGCGCTGCTTCGCAATCCAACCGAGTAATTTATCGCGTTCTTCGTCACTCACACTACTTGCCCAGTGCAGTGCAACATAACGTGTTGGTGGCATGGTGTGATTCTGCATCACCCACTCAATTTTATTTAATTCGCTCTGAGGAACTGGTTCTCCAGCAATTAACGCAGCGCGAGCGGCTTCAAGGTTAAAGGACTTATAACCCAGTTGAATATCGTACTCCATCAGTTGTTTAGCAATTGGAAATGAGGCATAAGCAGGTAAGTCAGTTGACGGCGTGTGACAGTAATCGCATCCTTTTTCGGCAAAGAATTGGAGGACTTGATTATTTTCTGCAATTTTAGATGTCTGAATGTCACTATTTTGTCTTCGTTGATTATCGTGGTACCACACATATCCAGATAACCCAAAATAACCGAGTAAAAGCAAAAATATGGTAGCGACCGTAATGCGAGTAAATTTTTTCATTACACTATCCTTGGAAGATTGCGGTCAAATATAATTAAATATTTTTAGTTAATATAATTCTATGGACGGACTATTATGGGTAAATAAAGCACAATGGTTTTTGATTTTTATCAATGATAGCCATCGGTTTAATCGATTGATGAAATAAGATTTGCCTATTAATAAGAATGAAATATATTTTTATCGTTTTTTTTATTTTCATAATCATATGATTTTATTTGGTTATTGTTGTTTTTTACTTGAAATTATTATTTATTAATGACTGGTCATTAATGATGATTTTGCCGTTAATTAAAATAAATTTAGAAAATTTCTATATAAGTTAAGTTAATATTTATGTTTATTGAAAAATAAATGTACTTTTAAAATTAAAAAAATAAAAAAGCGTAAATTAAAAATAATAATGTAAAAATAGCGAATTATTTTTATCTTATTACCGCGAAATTGTAAAAAACAATTCAGTTAGTAAATTCCCTTTGAAATTCATTTCCCCTGAAAATATTTTGTGATGTAGCTTCGTGTCGATAATGGCTACTTGCCGCCCTAATTTTATCGTCATTAGTGTCGATTTTTCCATGTGATTAAATTAACCATTTGATAAATAACAAAAATAATCATGGCATGAAATATGCTAATACAACTCCATCAATATTAATAATTCGATCGATTTGATTGGAGGGGAAAGCGAATGAATCGCTTTGTAATTGCAGACCCACAACTGTGTATCGGATGTAATACCTGCATGGCAGCGTGCTCAGAAACGCATAAAGCCCAAGGATTACAAACACATCCGCGACTAAAGGTGGTCAAAGTTGGCGAGCTCACCGCACCGATGCTCTGTCGTCAATGTGACGATGCTCCGTGTGCGCGCGTGTGTCCGGTCAATGCCATCACACACGAAAATGGCATGATTGTGCTGAACGAAAGCCTGTGTATCGGGTGCAAACTGTGTGGACTGGTTTGCCCATTTGGGGCTATCACGCCATCAGGTAGCAAACCGGTGGATACGCCTGATTTCTTTGAACAATATGTACCAAAAGAGATGCTGTTAGATGTGCCCGATAGCCTCCCAACCATGAACCCCTTCCTTGCGTGGAACGCCGGAATTCGCAACGTTGCTGTGAAATGTGACCTATGTGATTTCAGTGACGAAGGACCGGCTTGCGTCAAAGTCTGCCCGACCGATGCCCTCCATCTAGTGGAAGAAAATCAACTCGAAAACGAAAGTGCCAAACGCCGTAATGCCTCTGTCGATGTCATGCCGCCAGAGTTCGACATTTTTGTTGCTGATCGGGAGAACCCATAACATGACACCTCTTCAGTTACTTTTATGGTCAGTCATTTTCTATGCGGTAGGGGGTTTTGTCTCGTTGCTCTTTAAACGACAAGAAAAGCTCGCCATCTATGTCGCGGGAATTACTGCCATGATCGGGGGCGTGCTTGGATTATGCAGTGCTATCCCTGTCTTAATGAGTGGAGATGTTCTCACTTACCTATCACAAGGTCCGTTCCCATTCGCCAATTTTGCTGTCAGATTCGATAGCCTTGCCGCTTTTATGGTGATGGTCATCTCCTTGTTGGTGACGGTTAGCGCCTTGTACTCCTTGAATTATGTTCAGGAATATTGCGGTCGTGGCGCGTGGAGCATGGGATTCTTCCTGAACCTGTTTATCGCCTCGATGGTCGCCTTAGTGGTGATGGATAATGCGTTCTACTTCATTATCTTATTCGAAATGATGTCACTGGCTTCTTGGTTCCTAGTCATTGCCGACCAAGATGACAAATCCATCCGTGCTGGTTTGCTGTACTTCTTTATTGCCCACGCCGGTTCGATTTTAATTATGATCGCCTTCTTCTTAATGTGGCGTGAAAGTGGCAGCTTAGATTTTGATTCATTCCGCCAGCTCTCGCTCTCACCGGCGATGGCATCGGTGGTGTTTTTATTGGGATTTTTTGGCTTTGGTGCCAAAGCAGGGATGCTCCCATTGCACAGCTGGTTACCGCAAGCTCACCCCGCAGCACCGTCTCATGCATCGGCTTTAATGTCTGGCGTGATGGTAAAAATCGGTATTTTTGGGATCATCAAAGTGGGTATCGACCTACTGGGTGCGACTCAAGGCTGGTGGGGGATCGTGGTCTTGGCATTCGGGGCAGTGTCTTCCGTCTTGGGCGTTATGTATGCGTTGGCTGAGCATGATATCAAACGCTTACTCGCATGGCATACCGTCGAAAATATCGGAATCATCCTGATGGGGGTGGGGGTCGCGATGGTTGGTATGGCGAACAATATGCCAGTGTTGGCAACCATCGGTCTGCTCGGTGCGATATATCACTTACTCAATCATGCGGTGTTCAAAGGCTTATTATTCCTCGGCGCGGGCGCAGTGATTTACCGTGTGCATACCCGAGATATGGAAAAAATGGGTGGGCTGGTGAAATTAATGCCACTCACCGCAACCGCGTTTTTAATCGGCTGTATGGCGATTTCAGCGCTTCCTCCTCTTAACGGTTTTGTCAGTGAGTGGTACACCTACCAATCTCTGTTCTCTATGAGCCACGAAGGCACTTTCATTATGCGCATCAGCGGTCCAATTGCCATTGTGATGTTAGCCATCACCGGGGCGTTGGCAGCGATGTGCTTTGTGAAAGTCTACGGTGTGAGTTTCTGCGGTGGTGCGCGTAGCGAACAAGCGGCGCATGCTCGTGAAGTCCCTTGGACGATGACCGCTGCAATGCTGATCCTTGCCGTTATCTGTGTGATTTTAGGGGTTGGTGCGACTTACATCGCACCCGTTCTGGCCAATGTGGCAATGTCTCTGACGCATGCGACAGATATCACCGTGGCACAAGGTGCAATGCTCATACCAAACAGCGCCTCTCAAGCGATGATCTCCCCAGCCATGACGCTGATTTTATTGCTGGCTCTGCCAATCATCCCGCTGATTATTTACATGGTGTTCAAAGGCAAACAGTTGGAAGCGCGTCGTAAAGGCGATGCATGGGCGTGTGGCTATGCATGGGAAAAAGATATGTCGGTGTCAGCGGGTGGTTTTACTCAACCGCTACGTTCTATGTTCGCACCGTTATATCGCCTGCGTACCCAGCTCGATCCGTCTGCTCGTCTAGCGCAAGCCCTCGAAGTCACCAAAGAGGGGGCAGGGAAGGTTGAACCGTTCTGGGATGACAAGATTATTTATCCATTGGTTCGCGTGATTAACCGAATAGCAAAACGAATGCAATGCCTACAAGGTGGGGACTTTAGACTCTACTGCCTATATGTTGTTGCGGCCTTGATCGTGCTGCTTGTTGTGATTGCGGCGTAAGGAGAGAAACCATGTCGATTCAAGAAACACCCACATTGATGACAGGGATCTTCGCCATCATTCAAGCGGTTGTATTGTTATTGCTAACACCGTTATTTACGGGGATCTCTCGTCAAATTCGCGCCAAAATGCATTCCCGCCAAGGGCCTGGAGTTTGGCAAGATTATCGGGATATTGCCAAGCTGCTGACTCGCCAGTCGGTTGCTCCCCGTGATTCTGGCATTATCTTTCGCATCATGCCGTACGTGCTGCTCGGCAGTATGTTGTTATTAGCGATGGCATTGCCAGTGGTGACTCACACATCGCTGTTTAGTGGCGCAGCCGACATCATCATCGTGCTGTATATCTTTGCACTATTCCGCTTCTTCTTTTCACTTTCCGGTCTCGATACCGGAAGCCCATTTGCCGGTATCGGCGCAAGCCGTGAATTAACACTTGGCGTACTGGTAGAGCCGACGTTATTCCTCGGTCTGTTGGTCGTTGCTCTGATAGCAGGTTCCACCAACATTGGCACTATTAGCGCCACGATGAGTGAAGGCTGGGTATCCCCAACTGCCACTTTATTAGCGTTACTGGCTTGCGGCTTCGCAACTTTCATTGAGATGGGCAAAATCCCATTCGACGTAGCAGAAGCAGAGCAAGAGCTGCAAGAAGGTCCTTTGACGGAATACTCCGGTTCTGGACTGGCGTTAGTGAAATGGGGAATAGGGCTCAAACAAGTGATTGTGGCAGTGCTATTCCTGTCGATTTTCTTCCCATTTGGTAATGCAAGTGCCTTTACCGTTGGCAGCGTGTTGTTAGCGATGGGATTACTGCTAGTGAAATTATTGGTGATTTTCGTGCTGGCGTCGCTGGTCGAAAACAGTCTGGCTCGTGGTCGTTTTTTATTAACGCACCATGTGACTTGGTTAGGATTCGGTGTTGCGGCACTTGGATTCGTCTTCTACCTCACCGGTCTATAAGGAGCGACGAAGCATGTTAGAAAATATTGCACTAGCAACCTTGGTAATCCCGTTCATCGGGGCGTTGCTGGTCAGTGTGCTACCCACCCGTCTAGCACCGTGGCTAAGTACCTTAGTGGCGTTGCTAGCGTCTTTGGGAACAGCGGCACTGGGCTGGCTCTATTTAGACGGTGGTAAGGTCGCCACCACACTGGAGTTAATCCAGACAGGTGATGTGGCGCTATTCGGTTTTACCGTGGATGGCGTGAGTACGCTGATTGCGTTTGCGGTGGTGTTCCTCGGCTTCTTGATTTGCCTCTACTCAACGGGGTATCTCACTGAAGGCAATCGTGAACACGCTCATGGACCGACTCGTCGTTACTACGCCTTTTTACTGATCTTTATTGGGGCGATGGCGGGTGTTGTTCTCTCCTCAACCATTTTAGGGCAGTTAGTGTTTTTCGAAATTACTGGCGGCTGCTCTTGGGCGCTGATTGGTTACTACCAAACTGAAAAGTCGCAGCGTTCGGCGATGAAGGCGCTATTGATCACCCATGTGGGTTCACTCGGCTTATACATGGCGGCGGCAACGTTATTTATTAGTACAGGAACGTTCGCACTGAGTGCCATCGACCGTCTAAGTGAATCGCAAAGCTTGATTGTGTTTGGTGGCATTTTGTTTGCCGCATGGGGTAAATCAGCGCAGTTACCACTGCAAGCCTGGCTTCCCGATGCGATGGAAGCCCCAACCCCAGTTAGTGCTTACTTACATGCGGCCTCCATGGTGAAGGTCGGTGTGTATATCTTTGCGCGTGGCTTGATGTCCTCTACCCATGTGCCAGAAATTATTGGTTGGGTGGGTGTGGTGATGGCAGTCATCACACTGGTGTATGGATTTATGATGTACCTGCCGCAAAAAGACATGAAACGTCTATTGGCATGGTCAACCATCACACAACTGGCATACATCTTCTTAGCGTTATCGCTGTCAGTCTTTGGTTCGAAAGAGGCGTTCGACGGCGGGATTGCTTACATCTTTAACCATGCTTTCGCCAAAAGTTTGTTCTTCTTAGTCGCGGGCGCACTGAGTTATAGCTGTGGAACACGCATGCTACCGCGCTTACGTGGTTTGGCAAAACGTTATCCTCTACTGGGTGTTGGCTTTTGCGTGGCGGCACTGGCAATTGCGGGTGTTCCTCCACTGAACGGTTTCTTCAGTAAATTCCCTATCTTTGCAGCGGGTTTCGCCCTTTCAGAACATTTCTGGATATTAACGCCAATCATGGTGTTAGTGCTGATTGAATCTGTGGCGAGCTTTGCATGGTTGCTGTACTGGTTCGGTAAAGTGGTTCCAGGTGAACCAAGTGAAGAGGTGGCAAACGGCAGCGCAGTTCCATGGGCAATGCAGTGGGTGATTGGCTTACTGATAGTGATGTCCTTCTGTTCTAGTGTTATTGCCGTCATCTGGCTCGGTTAAGGGAGAGAAAGAATGACTGGTTCAATGATAGTGAATAATTTGGCAGGGCTGATGATGATCACGTCGCTGCTGGTGATCGGCGCGAAAAAGCCGGTGGTGTCTTGTTGGTTCTATGCGTTGCAGTCGCTGGTGTTAGTGGCGATTTTCGGCACGTTATCGTACACCCTCAACGCCCCTGAATTGGCAATGTGGGCAGGGACAGCGTTTGCCACCAAAGTGGTTTTAGTGCCGCTGATTATGGGTTACGCCTTCCGTAAATTATCTGACCCAACCGCTAACGGCGGGGTGATTAGCCCAGCATGGTTGATGCTTGCCGCAGCAGTAATCGTGGTGCTGTGTTGGTTCGTAGTCGAGCCAATAAAACTGCCACTGGCGGCGGATTTAAAACCCGCTTTAGCAGTTTCTTTGGGGCACTTTATGCTGGGGCTGCTGTGCATTGTTACGCAGCGCAATATTCTCAAGCAAGCCTTCGGTTACTGTTTAATGGAAAACGGCTCTCATCTGACCTTAGCTCTGCTGGCGTATAAAGCCCCTGAGCTGGTGGAAATTGGTATTGCCACAGACGCCATTTTTGCAGTGATTATTATGGCGGTATTGGCTCGCAAAATTTATCGCACGCTCAACACACTGAACGTGGATCAACTGACCGCGCTGAAGGGGTGATGAGATGAGTCAAACAATGTTATTAACCTTATTGATGGCAACTCCGCTGGTGATTTCACTGCTGGCGTTCGCGAGCCGTTTACTGGGTAATGGGGCGAAAGCCCTCGTCACGGTGATCCACTTCGTGGGTATTGTGGTGCTGCTCGTACTTTCTTTGTGGATGGTTAGCACCATTGATCAGGTCGGTGATCTACTCATGGCAGGTAACTGGGTTCACCTTGATAGCCTCGCCGGATTATTCCTCGCCATTTTAGGTATTGTCGGTTTCCTGACTGGCTTGTACTCCATCGGTTATATGAATCATGAAGTGTATGAAGGTGAAATTAGCGTAGGAACCTTATGTAATTACTACGGTTTCTTCCATTTATTTCTCTTTACCATGCTACTGGTGATCACCAGTAATAACCTGATCCTGATGTGGGCTGCGGTAGAAGCCACGACATTAAGCTCGGCTTTCTTGGTGGGGATTTATGGTCAACGCTCTTCGCTAGAAGCTGCGTGGAAATACATTATTATCTGTAGTGTCGGTGTGGCATTTGGTCTTTTCGGCACCATTCTCGTGTATGCCAATGCGGTGAACGTGATGCCGAATCCGGAAATGGCGATCTTCTGGACGGAAGTCCTAAAATACACTGACCTTCTTGACCCAACCTTGATGCATCTTGCCTTTGTCTTTGTGTTAATCGGTTTTGGTACCAAAACCGGCCTGTTCCCAATGCATGCATGGTTACCGGATGCGCACAGTGAGGCACCAAGCCCAACATCGGCGTTGCTGTCTGCGGTGCTGCTGAACTGCGCACTGCTGATTATCATCCGTTACTACATTATCGTCACGTCATCGATTGGCGGCGAATTCACTCAAACCTTATTGCTGGTGTTCGGATTAATGTCCGTAGCGGTGGCTGCATTCTTTATCTTGGTACAAAAAGATATGAAGCGTTTGCTGGCGTACTCCAGTGTGGAAAACATGGGGCTAATTGCGGTCGCATTAGGGATTGGCGGACCTTTAGGCGTGTTGGCGGCATTACTGCACACCTTGAACCACAGTTTGGGTAAAACCTTACTGTTTTGCGGTTCCGGTAACGTTCTTCTGAAATATGGCACGCGCGATATCACTGTCGTGAAAGGGTTACTTCGTACAATGCCATTCACTGCGGTTGTGTTTGCCGGTGGTGCATTAGCGCTGGGTGGCATGCCTCCTTTCAACGTATTTTTGAGTGAATTTATGATTGTGGTGGCAGGGCTGGTTGCCAATCATTTCTGGTTAACCTTGCTGGTGCTGATCCTGATTACGATCGTACTGGGTGGTTTGATCCGCATGATCTCAAAAACTTTATTCGGTGAACAGCCTGAGTGTGTAGCACGGGGTGAGTTAGGTATTTTAACCACGTTACCCATGGCAATCTTGATTGTCCTCATGTTGGTAATGGGAACCTATATTCCTCAACCGGTTAGTCGCTTACTGGAAAATGCTGCCACGATTGTGCTGAAAGATAGCGCGACATTCGACCATCAAATTACCACTTTACATTACCAATGGCCGTGGGGTGTTAGCACCTCCGAACCTTCATTGCAGGAGAAATAACGTGAGCTATCAGAATTATACAGATACCCTTCAGGGCGTTCGCAAAGGCGCGGGCTATCTGGCAAAAGTGCGCGAGAAATTTCCTCATGCCATGCTGGAAGAGGAGTGGCAAACCGCTAACCAAGTCACCATCACAGTAAAAACCGAGATGCTACCGGAAGTGGTGGAGTTTCTTTATTACGGCTGCGGCGGTTGGTTGCCGGTGCTGTGGGGGAACGATGAGCGTCCTCTCAATGGGCAGTTTGCAGTGTATTATGCGCTGTCGATGGAAGAGGGGGAAAAATGTTGGGTGACGGTGAAAGCGTATGTCAGCCCAATCACTCAAGAGTTCCCATCTGTAACGCCACGGGTGCCTGCGGCTGTGTGGGGTGAGCGTGAAATCCGTGATATGTACGGTTTACGCCCAGTGGGCTTGCCGGATGAGCGTCGTTTAGTATTGCCGGATGACTGGCCGGAAGACCTGTATCCACTGCGCAAAGACACCATGGATTATCGCCAGCGCCCAGTACCGACTACCGATACAGAAACCTACGAGTTTATTAACGATAGCAAAACCCAAAGCCGCGTGGTGCCAATTGGTCCTTTGCATATCACGTCGGATGAACCGGGACATTTTCGTCTGTTTGTTGACGGCGAGCGCATTGTGGATGCGGATTACCGTATGTTCTATGTTCACCGTGGGATGGAAAAACTGGCTGAGACCCGCATGGGTTACAACGAAGTCACTTTCTTATCTGACCGTGTTTGCGGTATTTGCGGATTCACTCATAGCGTGGCATATACTACCTCCGTGGAAAATGCGCTCGGTATTTATGTGCCTCAGCGCGCTCATACCATTCGCAGTGTGTTACTGGAAGTGGAACGTTTACACAGCCATTTGCTGAATATCGGTTTAGCGAGCCACTTCACCGGTTTTGATACTGGTTTCATGCAATTTTTCCGTGTGCGTGAAAAATCCATGACCATGGCGGAATTACTGACAGGCGCCCGTAAAACCTACGGTACCAACTTAATTGGCGGGGTTCGCCGTGACTTCTTAAAAGAGCAGCGCGTCAAAACTATTCAGCTGGTTAAAGAGATGCGCCAAGATGTGACTCAGCTGGTGGATATGCTGCTCAGTACACCAAATATGGAGCAACGCACCGTCGGTGTTGGTCGCCTCGATCCACAAGTTGCCCGTGATTACAGCCCTGTGGGACCGATGATCCGTGCCAGCGGCTTCAAGCGCGATGTGCGTTTCGACCACCCATTTGCGGATTATGGCAATTTACCAAAAACATTATTCACCTTAGATGGTTGCGATGTTTATTCCCGCGTGATGGTGCGTATCAAAGAGACGTTGGATTCCCTGTCGATGATTGAATATGCCCTCGACAATATGCCAGAAGGCCCAATTCTGACCGAAGGCTTTACCTATCAGCCTCATAAATTTGCACTAGGCTATACCGAAGCGCCGCGAGGTGAAGATGTTCACTGGAGCATGCTCGGCGATAACCAAAAACTGTATCGCTGGCGCTGCCGCGCTGCCACTTACGCGAATTGGCCAGTGCTGCGTTATATGCTGCAAGGCAATACTGTGTCCGATGCACCGCTGATCATCGGTAGCCTTGACCCTTGTTACTCCTGTACAGACCGCGTCACGCTGGTGGATGTGAAAAAACGTAAAGCCAAAACCGTGGCGTACAAAGAGCTCGAACAGTACAGCATCGAGCGCAAACACTCGATTATGAAATAACGGAGGGACATCATGTTTAAACTTTTCAAAACCCTTCGTAATGCGGGTACTGCAACGGTGAAATACCCGTTCAAACCGTTAGAAGTGGCGCATGGTTTTCGCGGAAAACCCGAATACGATCCGCAACAATGTATCGCGTGTGGCGCGTGTATTTCTGCGTGTCCAGCTAATGCATTAACGATGGAAACGGACTTAGAAAGTGGTGAACGCCGCTGGCAGCTGTTTTTAGGGCGCTGTATCTATTGCGCGCGCTGTGAAGAAGTTTGCCCGACTCGCGCCATCCACTTAACGGAAGAATTTGAAACGGCGGTAATGAATAAAGCGGATCTCTATATGAAAGGGACGTTTCGCTTACAGCATTGTCGCCAATGTGGTGAAGCATTTGCACCGAAAAAATCGGTGGAATACGCCATGGCATTGCTGGCGGCATCGGGCATAGAAGAAGCTAGTATTGAGGCATTGCGTCCGATGTATGAAACCTGCCCATCCTGTAAGCAAAAAAACAACTTATTGAATAATGATCGTCAGAACTTCCGTTTGCATATTCAGGGAGATAAATCATGAGTTTGCCAGATATCCCCGTTAATCATCATGTTAGCCAACCTATCGTTCTTGATGAGCAGGTGGCAAAACTGAAAAGCACCTTGCTGAAAGATATTAAACGTTCGGCATATGTGTACCGTGTGGACTGTGGTGGCTGCAACGGATGTGAAATTGAAATTTTCTCGGCGATTACACCCGTTTTTGATGCGGAGCGTTTCGGTATCAAGGTTGTTGCCTCTCCGCGCCATGCGGATATTTTGCTGTTTACTGGTGCGGTCACCCGTGCGATGCGCATGCCTGCACTGCGAGCGTATGAGTCAGCACCAGATCCTAAAATCTGTATTTCGTATGGCGCTTGCGGCTGTGGTGGTGGGATTTTCCATGATTTGTACTGTGTGTGGGGAGGCAGTGAACATATCGTGCCGATCGATGTGTGGATCCCTGGCTGCCCACCAACTCCAGCTGCCACGATTTATGGTTTTGCGGTGGCATTAGGGTTATTGAAACAGAAATTGGTGGGACAGGATCACCGTGAAGCCGACGGGGAAAAAGTGGAGCTGTTGTTGCCATCAATCCCTCTGGCTACTCGCGTGATGATCGAGCGTGAAGCTCGCCGCCAAGCAGGGTATTTCCAAGGTCGTGAAATCAGTGATCGCTTCTTGACGCTATTGGATGGTGCAACCCCAAGCCAAGTGAAAGTCACCATGCAAGCATGGATGGACGAGGAGCAAGACCCACGGTTGCGTGAGATTGTGAACCGTTTGGTGACCGTGCTGCAACAAGGGGGCATCAATGAGTGAATCATCCATAGAAACGGGCAAAGTGATATTTTGGTCACTACGCCAAAAGTTCGTCGATAGCGATGATGATATTCCCGAAGACGCGCAGCAGGTGATGTATTACTCGCTGGCCATTGGGCACCATGTCGGCATGATTGACTGCTTAAAAACGGAATTGGAATGTCCATTGGATGGTTACCAAGCATGGGTGAATGCGCTTCCTGAGGGGGAGGCGCGGCGCAAATTACAGGGCTTGATCACCTTTGGCGAGATTAATATCGATTCCACCCACACCAATATGTTGGCGTTAGCATTAGATGATTTTGCTAAAGACAGTGACTCGCCCTATCAGGCATGGAGCGCCACACTAATTCAATTGCTCGGGGAAATTGAGCAAGAACCCGCAATTTATTTGATCGTGAAAAGGCAGCCGATGAGCGATGTCGCCAGACAAACTCAACCGTCTTTTTCAATGGAAACAGAGTCTTCAACAGAAAATTTATTACCTTCAGAAAATCCATCACCCGTGCAAAATCTGATGTTGGCGGTGGGCAATAGTATGATGGGGGATGATGGCGCAGGTCCGATGCTATTTGACCTCATGCAACAGACCCCGATTGATGGTTGGGTCGCTATTAATGGGGGAAGTAGTCCTGAAAGTGTCTCTCATCAAGTTCGAGCCTTAAAACCTCAACGTTTGTTAATTGTCGATGCGGCAGATATTGGTTTAGCACCGGGGGAAATTCGGGTTATCGACCCCGATGATATCGCAGAGATGTTTATTATGAGCACGCACAATCTGCCCCTTAATTTTCTTATCGACCAGTTAAAAGCGGATGTTGGAGAGATTATTTTCTTAGGCATTCAACCTGATTTAGTCGGTTTTTACATGCCAATGAATGACAAAGTTATCGCCGCTGTCGAGCAGGTTTATCAAGCTTTACCAACGTGGGAAGGATTAGGGGGATTCCGGTTATTTGAGGGTGAGTAACAACAGACTGGAAGCCTTTAGTTAAAGGATAAAATTTTAAGGAAATAAATAGACCGCGCTACAGGGATGCAGTGCGGTTTTACTGAAAAATCACGGTATCGCACCCTGCAAGTTCGGCAATTTCTCCAAAATTGTCTAAACCCAGTGTTTAATATGGCATCGATATGATTATTAAACTCAGCACTCGTTTTATGCGTGGAATTGGGTTCAGTGACCAATCAAGGTGGGAGTGATCACTATTATCGAGTGCTTCTCTTCAGTATTATTGAGTTGTGATGACTTTTGTTTTTGTATAAGCATAATTAAGGATGATTTTTTTGGAATTAATGCGTATTAAATTAAAGAGAAACTCAGTGGGGATATCGCCTTGTATTTTAAATGAATAACATGGTTTTAGCTCTATTTTATAATGTTATGTATATTAAATGATATTATTTGATTTATATTTTAGTGACTATTTTTGTTTTATTAATTTATTTTAAGATTCAAGTTTCATTAATTTAAATCTTTCACTCAATACATGTGTTGTTTATTTTTGATATCAGTGTTTTAATGATTTATTTATGTATTTAAATTTTTAATTTAATTGATTTGTCATTAAAAGATAATTCTCACAATATATAATATTGTTTTTCAGTATATCTTAATACTTTAGTCTTTATCTATTTTCTGTATGAAATTGACCGTCTGTTTCTGATAATTTAAATTTATAAAAAATTGCAAATTAATTTATCGCTTATATTTTAAACTGAATTTTAATTATATATATAATGATGATCTCTTATTTTAATGTATTTGCAGTATTTGATGTTTAATTAATCTATTTAACTTAGTATGGATATTGGTCATGTGTTTTATATTTATAAGGGAGTTATTGTAATGACTGATTATATTCTAAATAAGAGCATCCCTATTGGTATTAATGAAACAGGCTCCCGTGAAGAATTCGATAGTATGGGAAAAGTAAATGTTCCTGCAAATCGTTATTGGGGGGCACAAACTCAACGTTCATTACAGCACTTTAATATTGGCGATGATTTAATGCCAAAATCGGTTTACCACGCGTATGGCTATGTAAAAAAAGCCTGTGCGTTGGTTAACTGCGAAGCAGGTCGGTTAGCACAATGGAAAAAAGAGGCGATCGTTATCGCCGCTGATGAAACTATTCAGGGTCGATTGGATGAGCATTATCCGCTTTATGTATGGCAGACGGGATCTGGTACACAATCTAATATGAATGTGAACGAGGTCATTTCTAACCGCGCAATTCAATTATTAGGTGGCACATTAGGAACCCAATTACCGGTTGGACCGAATGATGATGTCAATATGGGGCAGTCGTCTAATGACACATTCCCCACCGCTATGCACATTGCTGCCATTTTTGCACTTGATGAACAGCTGATTCCAGCTATTGAAGATTTAATTCAACTTATTGAAAAGAAAGCTGACTCATGGATGTCGGTAGTTAAGATTGGTCGTACGCACTTAGAAGATGCGGTGCCGTTAACGGTCGGGCAAGAGTGGCACGGTTGGGCGGGTCAATTACGTGATGCGCTCGATGATATTAAACGCAGTCAGCAAGACCTGTATAAACTCGCCGTTGGCGGTACTGCAGTTGGCACGGGGTTAAATGCGCCAAAAGGCTTTTCAAAAGATGTCGCAGATAAGATAGCTGAATTAACCCAAAAACCGTTTATTACTGCGCCCAATAAATTTACCGCTCAAGGCTCCCTTGATGCGTTAGTGCGTACACATGCCGCTATTCGTGGGCTTGCCGTTGCACTTATCAAAATTGCGAATGATATGCGCTGGTTAGCTTCGGGTCCTCGTTGTGGCTTCAGCGAGTTGATACTGCCATCGAATGAACCTGGTTCATCTATCATGCCGGGCAAAGTGAATCCGACGCAATGTGAAGCGATGGTCATGATTGGTATTCAGGTTATGGGTAATGATGCTGCGATTGCAATATCGGGTAGCCAAGGTAACTTTGAATTAAATGCGATGAGACCGGTAATTATTAATAACCTCCTGCATTCTATTCGTATTATTTCTGATGGCTGTCGTAAATTTATGGAATATTCCGTAGAAGGCACTGAATTAAATAATACGAAAATAACCGAGTATGTGGACAATAGTGTCATGTTAGTCACGGCATTATCTCCAATTATTGGTTATCAAAATGCCGCACATATTGCTGAGAATGCAATCGCTAAAAATATCACGCTAAAAGAATCCGCAATCGCTTCTGGGAAAATAAGTGAAGAAGATTTTAATAAATATGTCAATCCGATTGATATGACCGGAAATGGTTTATCTGGCGCGTAGTTTTCCCTGAATTAGAATATTTAAATTATAAGGTATTAATTATGTATAATCGACAAGCTAAAGTTGTTGTGGAAAATAATGTTCGAAAAATTAAAACGACGGCAAGAGGATATGAAGTATTACGCGATCCATCTTTAAATAAAGGAACCGCTTTTACTGAAGAAGAACGAAAAGCGCTGGATTTAAATGGTATTCTTCCTCCTGTTGTGACTGAGGATATGGAAATACAATTAAACCGCGCTTATCACGCTTACCGTGGATGCCATTCTGATTTAGATAAGCATATTTATATGTGGCGCTTGCATGATAATAACGTGACATTATTTTATGCGTTATTACAACGTCATATGCTGGAAATGCTGCCAGTCGTTTATGACCCAGTTGTTGGCGATGCCATTGAAAACTATAGCGAGATTATTACTCGTCCTCGCGGGATCTTTCTCAGTATTAATGAACCTGAATTAATCGAAGAAAAGCTGCGTGCATTCGGTGCTGAAGGTGGTGATATTCGACTGATCGTGACCACTGACGCAGAAGAAATTTTAGGCATCGGTGACTGGGGCTCCAATGGTATCGATATTTCAGTCGGTAAGCTGGCTGTTTATACCGCTGCCGCTGGTGTTGATCCTCACAGTGTTATTCCTGTGGTTCTTGATGTCGGGACTAACAATGAAAAACTGTTAAATTACCCATCCTATGTGGGTAATCGTCATGAGCGTATTCAAGGCAAAGTCTATGACGATTTTGTTGATGCTTATGTCAAAGCGGCAAGAAAGCTATTTCCAAATGCGGTTATGCACTGGGAAGATTTCGGTTCAACAAATGCGCGTCGCATTTTGGATAAATACAGAGCGAATTTCGCGACATTTAACGATGATGTGCAAGGCACGGGTGCCATTGTATTGTCGGGCTTATTGAATGCGGTGAAATTAAGTAAAACGCCTTGGACTGAGCAAAAAGTGGTTATCTTTGGTGCCGGAACTGCGGGCTGTGGTATTGCAGACCAAATTCGTGACCAAATGATCCGCAGTGGTCTGTCTCGTGAAGAAGCCATTTCTCGTATTTGGTTAATTGACTTGCCGGGGTTACTGACAACCGACATGGTAGACAGCTTACTGTATTTCCAAAAAGATTATGCGAAAAACAGCCAAGATGTTGCCAATTATCCAAGAAAGATGGTTGATGTTTCTGTTGAAGCACAAACCCGCTGGCCGGATATGGCAGATATCCTTGCGAAACAGAATAAAGCTAAAGGTATTATTGATTTAGCTACGGTTGTCGAGAATGTAAAACCAACGATTTTAATTGGTACATCAACAACACCGGGTGCTTTCACTCAGGATATCGTTCGCAGTATGGCAAGCCATGTTGAGCGCCCAATTATTTTCCCATTATCGAACCCAACATTACTGCATGAAGCAACACCACAGCATTTAATTGAATGGACTGACGGCAAAGTGTTTGTGGCTACAGGAGCACCATTTGATGATGTGGTTTATAACGGTGTTTGCTACAAGATTGGTCAGGCGAATAACGCGGCACTTTATCCGGGGCTAGGTTTCGGTGCCATTGTCTCTAAAGCGACGAAAATCACAGATGAAATGATTTTTGCTGCGGTACAGGCGGTAGCAAGCCAAGCAACATTAGGCTCAGAAGGTGCGTCATTATTGCCATCGAATGAAGACTTACGTATCACTTCAAGTATCGTTGCTCTTGCGGTTTTACGTATGGCGAAAAGCCAAGGTGTATCGGGTGTTAATGCTAATGACTCCGAAGTCGAAATGGTGAGAACACAATCGTGGTGGCCGGTTTATGTGCCAGTTGAAGCTATCTAATTACGGTCGATGACTGATAATTTAACTGGGTAAGATAGGTTTAATTAAGCCTGACACACAGTGGTGTGTCAGGCTTTTACTTTGGAGAACGGGAGACGAAATCAGTTGTTGTAATCAATGAGCGCTATCACGCATTTCCCCGTAAAAAATACCCTACATCTTCCTCAACTTCTTCCATTGCCATTAACGCTTCTAAGGTATCTCTCGCTTCTTTTTCATCGAGAATACTCATGGCAAAACCGACGTGAACGAGTACCCATTTACCAACCATGCTTTCAGTATCCCCTTCACAAACGAGGGCAATATTGACTTCCCGTTTTACACCACAAACATCAACTTGGGCGCAATCCATTGGGGTTTTACCAACGGCTACAACTTGGCCGGGGATGCCTAAACACATAACTGACTCCTAAACGAGTTATTCAATTTCAATCTGTTTCACTTGCATGGCACTGGTGCTATCGACAATTAAATTTTGGCTGCCACAGTGGGGACAGCCAGCACCAAATTGAGTTATTTTTACCTGATGCTGACAATCTCTGCATTGCGCTTGCGCAGGGGAAATTAAGATATGTAACTGTGCGCCTTGGGCGAGGGTGTTGCGGCAAATGATATCGAAGCAAAAATGTACCGCAGACTCTTCCACGCAAGATACGGCACTGAGTTCTAGCCACACGCCAGTGACTCGCCGAGCATGGTTTTGCTTGGCATGTTGCTCAATGATCTCAAATGCGCTTTGGCATAAGGCAACTTCATGCATGGGTTATCCTTTAAGACAAAATATCTGCTGGCATTTCAAAGGCAGCACGGCGACGACGCTCTTTAATGATTTCATCCATTTTATTTCTGTCGACAATCATTAAGGCTTCCGTCGGGCAAACTTCGACACATGCAGGTCCGCCTTCTCGGGTATGGCATAAATCGCATTTGTGCGCTTCGGCACGATACTGTGGAATGGTATTAAGAGCCGTGGTTTGCTGGGCAACAGGGCGGCTAATAACCTCCATTGTGCCGTAAGGGCATGCGATAACACAGGTTTTACAACCAATACATTTTGACTGGTCCACATACACAAAATCATCTTTGCGGCTGATGGCTCCGTTAGGGCACACATTAGCACACGGAGCGTCTTCACATTGGCGACATATCACGGCGGTACTGATGGTATAGCCTTTTAAGACATGAATACGCGGGAAAAATTCATCTTTTACCACGGTCGCAATACCGGTTTCTTGTTCTTGATGGGAAACCACGCAAGCCACTTCACACGTGTGGCAGCCAATGCACTTCTTTGGGTCTGCAATGATGAAACGGTTCATCATATTCTCCTGAATGATCGTAAACGGGCGTTCCATTCGGTCTATTCCGGTAGCCTCGTCTTATGCTGACAATACTGAGAGATAAGCATGGATCGTGCCAAATCCACCAAATAAATTAATTCTTAAAAATCAGTTTGTTAACTATTATTGAATAATCATGAAGAAATGAGATTTTAATATTCGACATCGTTTTCGTCATTATTGTCGATAGGCATGAAAACGATATTAAACGAATATTGAGTTAAATTATCTAATATCTAAAATAGGTGAATGGATCAAACTTAAATCAGACTACGATATTATTTTTTCAAATAATGACTACAATATTGGTATTAAATCTAAAACAGCAATTGCATTAATCACACTATTAAACTTTTTTATTTTTATTATTGATAAATAAGTCGTTTATAAATGAAAATTTTAAACTCTAACTAATTCTCATTATTGTTAGTTATTTGAATAAAGATGATAACTGAGCAATGCAGCAGGTTAGGACGAGATTGGAGATTTTGTGAGCATATCCGAAACCACCGAACAAATTCGTCATGAACGAGACCAATTCAGGATCCTTGTAGATATCACGAACTCAGTGCTTTCTCACCTTGAAATGGATGGGTTAGTGGCTGAAGTTTCACGCGAAATATACCGCTTTTTTGGTATTAGCCAAATCAGCGTCGCCCTTTGCGATAATGTCAGTTCAGCGGTTTATCTTTGCTATTCAAGCCATTATCAGCGCTCAAAGCCAGTTAAAAAAAGCCAATATCCGCTGAATGAATTACATGCTGACCTCGCTCAAGTATTAGAGAGCAACAAACCTTTGCGTTTAACGTTGGATCAACAGAGCCAAGATTTGTTATATCAAAATTTGTGTGCAGAAGGGATGACGGAAACGTTATTGTTACCGTTAGCATTTAACCATAAGCCATTAGGCGTTTTGGTGTTATCCCATGAAGATGACCATCTTTTTACCGAAGATAGCTGCAATTTACTGAAACAGGTGGCGGCGCGTTTTGCCATTGCCGTCGATAACGCCGCGGCTTACGGTGAAATTACGCGCCTTAAAGATAGTCTGAAAAATGAAAATTTATGGCTGAATGAGCAGATCCAAAATACCAATAACTTCAGCGAAATTATTTTCCAAAGCCAAGCTATGCGTGAAGTCCTCGAGCAGGTTGATTTAGTGGCTCGTAGCGATAGTACGGTATTGATCTTGGGAGAAACGGGAACGGGTAAAGAATTAATTGCCCGAGCCGTTCATCAGCTAAGCGACCGCCATCAGCGTTCATTGATTAAAATGAACTGTGCCGCAATCCCGACAGGGTTACTAGAAAGTGATTTGTTTGGGCATGATAAAGGCGCATTCACTGGGGCGACCTGTACGCATATTGGTCGTTTTGAAATGGCAGATAAAAGCACGTTATTTCTAGATGAAATTGGCGATATGCCATTGGATTTACAACCAAAATTATTGCGTGTTTTGCAAGAGCGTGAAATTGAGCGTATTGGTGGGAATAAAGTGATTCCGGTGGATGTGCGCTTAGTGGCAGCAACCAACCGTAATCTTAAACAGATGACGGAAGACCGAGAGTTTCGTGAAGATCTCTATTATCGTTTAAATGTATTCCCAATCGTGATCCCGCCATTACGAGACCGACCTGAAGATATTCCATTACTTGCGACCTATTTTACCCAAAAAATGGCGCAGCGAATGAACCGTAAAATTGATTGTATTCCTCGTGATGCACTGGCGCAGTTATCACTGTATCCATGGCCCGGTAATGTGCGGGAATTGGAAAATGTAATTGAGCGAGCGGTGATTTTAACCCGTGGAAATACACTGAATATTCAGTTACATGAGTTAAATATTCCTAAGCCATCTCGTATTAAAGACGCGCTAAAAAAGCCGAGTTCTTTAGAAAGAAAAATGCAGACTGATGCGCCAGAGAGTGACGACGAAGAGCGAAACCGCATTATTGAAGCGCTGAAAGCGACGAATGGAGTGGTTGCAGGCGTAAGAGGGGCGGCAGCTCGTTTAGGGTTAAAACGCACGACGTTACTGTCGAGGATGCAACGATTAGGGATTAATGTTCAAGACCTCTTCCAATAATCTCGTCATACTTCACGCTGTGGCGTTGTTGGCTGGCCTTGCTAACCTTCGTCACATACTTAATCTCATCATACTTCACGCTGTGGCGTTGTTGGCTGGCCTTGCTAACCTTCGTCACATACTTAATCTCGTCATACTTCACGCTGTGGCGTTGTTGGCTATCCTTACTAACCCTAGTCACATACTTATGTATGCTCCTAGGGCTTAGCTGCGTCTGCCGCCTAGCCACAACGCGAATTATTTAGAGATTGGTAGAAAAGAATAAAGATAAAAGAAAAACCTTTTAAATAATGAAAATAAAGGATGTTAATTATTTTGTTGGAAGGTTGCTTTTTTATTAAATAGTTTTTAATGGCGATTAATATTTTATTTTAATCGCTTGTTGAATGGCAATGTTTATTATCGTTATGTGATTTTTAATATAGGTAGCTTTTAATATAACTTGCACTGTAGGTTTGCTTTAAATACGCATTCCTACAGTGCAAAGAGTCAAAATAAACTATAAGCCTTCAGCTGCCTCGCGAAGCCTACGCTTGATCCCCGTATACTCCTGAACCACATAATGCTCAGCTTTATGTTGATCTGCGATTGGCTCAACACGCACCGCACAATATTTGTATTCCGGTGTTTTGGTTATCGGGCTTAAGTTTTCTGCGACCAGCTCATTACACGCGCCAATCCACCACTGATAGGTCATGTACACCGCGCCTTTATTTGGGCGATCACTGACATTAGCACGAGTGATGACTTTACCTTGTCGTGAACACACCCAGACCAGTTCCTGATCTTTAATCCCTAACGCTTTTGCATCTGCGGTATTGATTTGCACAAAACCTGGTTCATCAGCAAGGGAGGCTAAAGCTTTACAGTTACCCGTCATCGAGCGGCAAGAGTAGTGACCCACTTCGCGCACCGTTGCCAGTACCATTGGGAATTCCGCACTCACTTGATCGATGGGTGGACGCCATTCGCAAGTAAAGAACTGACCACGACCATTTGGCGTATCAAAATTTCCACCTTCATACAGGTACTCAGTGCCTTCACTTTCTAATGTACGGCATGGCCATTGAATATACGCCAAGCCTGCCATTTTCTCGTAAGTCGCACCAAAATAAATTGGGCAAAGCTCGCGCAGCTCGTCCCAAATCTCTTTGGTGTTGTTGTAGTGCATTGGGTAGCCCATTGCTGTTGACATTAAACTGATGATTTCCCAGTCAGTTTTCACATCACCCACTGGTTCCACGGCTTTATAAAAACGTTGGAAACCACGGTCAGCAGCGGTATACACACCTTCATGTTCTCCCCAAGATGTTGCAGGGAAAATGACGTCAGCAATGGATGCGGTTTTCGTCATAAAGATGTCTTGAACAATCAATAACTCAAGTTTGTCGAAGGTTCGGCGAATTGTCGCTAAATCTGGCTCAGTTTGTAGTGGATCTTCACCCATGACATAGTGTGCTTTCAGAATGCCTTCATCGATAAAGTGAGGAACTTCACTCAGCGGAATACCATTTTCATCCGGCATTGCGTCAATGCCCCAGAATTTGGCAAATTTCTCCAGTGCAGCTTTATCCGAAACATACTGGTAGCCCGGTAAAGTATTTGGCAGAGCCCCCATATCGCAGGCACCTTGCACGTTATTTTGACCACGTACAGGACCTACGCCCACATGTGGCTTACCAAGGTTACCCGTCAGTAATGCCAAGCTAGTTAGAGACTGAACAGTTTCCACACCTTGGTAGAACTGAGTCACACCCATACCCCATAAAATGGTGGCGGTTTCCGCTTTTGCATACATCCGCGCTGTTTTACGAATATCCTCGGCTTTGATGCCGGTGATCTCTTCAACTGATTCAGGTGTATACGGTGCGACTAATACGCGATATTCGTCGAACTTGTCGGTATGAGCATCGATAAAGGCTTGGTCATACAGATTTTCTTCGATGATTACATGAGCAAACGCATTCAATAACGCAATGTTTGAACCGTTTTTCAGTGGTAAGTGAATATCTGCAATACGCGCGGTTTCAATATAACGCGGGTCGCAGACAATAATTTGTGCCCCTTTTTCTTTCGCTTTTAAAATACGGCGAGCGACAATAGGGTGTGAGTCCGCGGCGTTATAACCGAAGACAAAAATACATTTGGTATCCTCAATTTCAACAATTGAGTTGCTCATTGCGCCATTACCGACCGAACGCTGCAGACCTGCAACCGAAGGGCCGTGTCAGACACGAGCACAGCAGTCGATATTGTTACTACCGACTGCTGCACGAACAAATTTTTGCATCACAAAGTTAGCTTCGTTACCCGGACCGCGGGAAGAACCTGTTGTCATGATGGCTTTTGGACCATACTTTTCTTTTATGGCTAGTAAACGGGAGCTGGCAAATTCAATGGCTTCCTCCCAAGAAACAACCTCTAATTTGCCACCACGTTGACGGCGGATCATCGGGTTTTTTAAGCGCGGCGTTAAAATTTTAGTGTCATGAATGAAGTCCCAGCCATAATAACCTTTCAGGCAAAGTTCTCCTTCATTTGTGTGACCATTTGCGCCTTCAGCGCCAATGATCTTCCCGTTCTCCACCTTCAGGTTGATTTTACAGCCTGAGGCGCAATACGGGCAGACGGTGATGACTTTTTCCATCAACATTGCTCCTCTATTTTTGTGTAGCGGTTTCCCGCTCTTTCATAAGAGCTAATGCAGGGTTTGTGCCAGTTTTTTTAGCCTATAATGAATTTGTAATTAGCTGAATAAAAAGAAAATATTTTTAATCGAGAAATAAACAAAAGCTAAATGGAAGTGAGATCGTCAAAAGTGTCGAGAATTTCTCGGACAATGTCGCATAGGTTTTAAATAATTTATTTCATAATCTTGTCACAAAATGGATATTTATTAGTCATTATTGTGACTTAAATTTGCCAATAACGCGCATGTGAGAGGATTTCATTATGTTTAGTGTTGATGCTTTACTGGAAAGTGCTTTTCCGCAGCAAACACTGCCCGCTTGGAAACGGAAGCTATTAAAGCGTTTATTACATGAAAAAGATTTCCAACAGCTTGCTGAAGATTACCCGCACTTAAAAGGGCTCGATCTTGTTGAGCAATTTATGAATGATTTAAATGTGCGTTGCGAACTCGGTGAGGGAGATTTAGAAAATATTCCCAGCCAAGGACCCGTGCTATTCGTGGCGAATCATCCTATTGGATCCCTTGATGGACTCGCGATTTTACGTGCGGTTGCAACGGTAAGACCGGATGTTAAAATCGTCGCCAACCAAATGCTCAGTTACCTTGAGCCACTGCAAAACTTATTTATTCCTGTTGATAATGTTGGTAATCGCACCAACCGCCAGCAAGTGGTTGGCATGCAATCCCACTTGGATAACCAAGGGGCTTTGGTGGTTTTCCCTGCTGGGGAAGTGTCTCGATGGGGAACTAAAGGCATTCGCGATAGCCATTGGCGCACGGGATTTTTACGTTTAGCCGCCAAATCTCGCGCACCGATCGTTCCTGTTCATGTCCAAGCGCGTAACAGTCTGTTGTTTTACACTACCTCCTTAGTTTATAAGCCATTGTCAGCATTGATGTTGGTGAACGAAATGTTCAAACAGCGCAATAATCTCATCAAATTGCGGATCGGCGGGCGAATTCCCTTCTCGCAATGGTATGACGGGCGCACCAACGATAATGAACTGGCAGAGCGTTTTCGTCGCCATGTCTATCTCTTGGGGAAAGGTAAAGCGGGGTTATTTACGTGTGAAGCCCCCATTGCACTCCCTGAAGATCGTATCGAGCTGAAAAAAGCGTTAGCCGCTTGTGAAAAGCTAGGGGTGACGCCAGATGGCAAAATTATTTATCTCTACCAGCGTCAGCAAGAAGAGCGAACACCGATTCTACGCGAGCTAGGACGCTTGCGGGAAATCGCGTTTCGCGCGATTGGTGAAGGTTCAGGTAAACGCCGCGATCTCGATAGCTTTGACGATGATTACTACCATCTTATTTTATGGGATGAAGATGATTTAGAAGTGGTTGGCGCTTATCGATTTGTGCCGACAGAGCAGCAGTTATCGAAAAAAGGATTAGAGGGAATTTACAGCAATAGCCTGTTTCACTATAACCAAGACATGATGCCTATCTTGGCACAAGGTATTGAATTAGGTCGCAGTTTTATCCAGCCTACTTATTGGGGAAAACGTGGTTTAGATTACCTCTGGTTAGGTATTGGTGCGTATTTAGCAAAGTACCCTCAATATCGTTATCTATTTGGTCCTGTATCTATCTCTGGCAGCATGCCGGTTGCTGCGCGTGATTTGTTGATTGCGTTTTACCGTCTCTATTTTTCATCGGAGCTCGCGATGGCACAATCCCGCAAGCCATATCCAGCTTCGCTGCCTCAGGTGCTAGCGCAGTTCGATGGCAATAATTACCAAGAGGATTTGGTGAAGCTAAAAAGTTTACTGAGCAATATTGGCTGTTCTATCCCGACGCTGTATAAGCAGTACACTGAATTGTGTGAGCCAGGAGGCGTACAGTTTATTGATTTCGGGACTGATCCCGCCTTTAACGACTGTATTGATGGTTTGGTTTTGGTGGATTTAAGTCGCTTGAAACCGCAGCGTTATCAGCGTTATATTGCCGTACACCAAGCCCACAAGCAGACTGAATAAGTTGATGAGAAGGGTGGGGAAACTCACCCTTTCTTATTGAGTTCGTGACTTTATCCATTCCAATCCAATTATTCGTCTTGTCATTATTCCATCACAAATTTGTCATCTCTCTGACCCATTCCTTTCGTAGCATCCTCGATAACGATTAAGTCCCAAAGAGGATAACAATGTATGTTAAACACACTCTCTTCATTGAATGGGAGTTCGGATGCTTTTCAACATGCTAGCGTGGCAAGTACACAATTAGCACTGCGACGTCCGATGATTTCCATTCATCAACTTTCTCAGGTTTTTGCCCATCAAACCGTACTGGACGGCATCGATTTGACGGTGATGAAAGGCACTATCTTGGCGCTACTTGGTCCATCGGGTTGCGGTAAAAGCACGTTATTGAAACTGTTAGCAGGGTTATTGCAACCAAGCTCAGGCGAGATTTTCCTGAATGAAAAGCGGGTAGCGAGTGCTCAGCATCTTGTACCGCCAGAACAGCGTAATCTTGGGATGGTCTTTCAGGATTATGCACTCTGGCCTCATATGACGGTATTTCAAAACGTCGCTTTTCCCTTACGCATGCGTAAAGTTGCACGCCAAGAGATCGAAGAAAGAGTTAATCAAGCACTGGAACGTGTTGGATTGGCAGGGTTTGCTAAACGTAAACCTGCGGATTTATCCGGTGGTCAACAACAGCGTGTCTCGTTAGCCCGCGCCATTATCGCGGAACCCGAAATTTTACTGTTTGATGAACCCCTTTCTAACCTTGATGTTGCCTTACGCTGTGCCCTGTGTGATGAGATGGCGCAGCTACTTCGTGCACTAGAAATTACTGCCGTTTATGTCACTCATGATCCCGCTGAAGCCCATGCATTGGCGCATCAAATCGCTCATATGCAAAACGGCAAAATAGACAGTTTGACCACCTTATGAAGAGAGACTCTGTTATGCAAAAGCTGATGTTATCAAACCATTTTTCCATGAAAGGTATCGCAATGAGTTTAGGATTATCTTGTGCACTATTCTCCGTTTCTTCTCAGGCATTGACCGTCTATACCGCGGGTCCGGGGGCGATGGCAAAACAGCTAGCCGCAGGATATGAAAAGCAAACAGGCGTGAAAGTGGATGTTTTTCAGGCAACCACGGGCAAAGTGATGGCGCGCTTAGAGGCAGAACAAGCTAATCCTCGTGCCGATGTGTTGATTTCTGCCTCATGGGATACGGCATTGGATCTTCAGCAAAAAGGGGGGCTATTGGCCTATGAAAGTCCGAATGCCGAAAAGGTGCCTGCGCAATTCAAAACACCATACTATGTGGCGCAAGGGATCTCCGCATTGGGGATCGTTTGGAACAGTAAAAGTGGTACGCCAAAACCAACAGATTGGGCAGATCTAGCTCAGCCAGCTTTTAAAGATAAAGTGACGATGCCCGATCCTGCGTTATCTGGAGCATCTTTAGATCTATTATTGGGCTTACAAAATGCAAAACCAGAAGCAGCATGGACACTATTTTCTGAATTAAAAGCCAATGGCATGGTGATTTCAGGACCGAACGCTCAGGCATTGACGCCGGTATTACAAGGTGCAAAAGCGGCTGTATTTGGAGCCGTGGATTATGTGGCTTATGGCAGTATTGCTGAGGGAGAATCTATCGAGGTGATTTTCCCAAGTAGTGGAACGGCAATTGCACCGCGTCCAATGATGATTTTAAAGAGTAGCAAGCAGCAAGAAGAAGCGAAAGCATTCATTGATTATGTACTTTCCCCAGACGGTCAGAAAATTGTGGCAGATGCATGGTTAATGCCAGCAAGAACGGATATTGCAGGGAAACGCCCTGATTTCTCGACACTAAAACTGTTACCTGAACCGACAACTGACAGTACAGAGCGCAGCAGCGTGTTATCTCGCTTTAGCGGCATTTTCCGCTAACGGTTTTTTCTTTCTCGCCGCTGGGTGGCAATGAGCGACCCAGCAGGAGCTGATTTACTGATGATTACACGTCGTTTATTGCCATTTTCGGTATTAATCGCTTTGGCGATTTTAGTGATTATTCCTTTGATTTTTATTGTGTTACAAGCGCTATTTCCGCATTTTGGACAAGGGGATTTCAGCCAGATTTTCCAGCCGATTATCCATCTATTTAATGAGCAGGAACTGGCAAGCTTGCTACAAAATACCTTTTTATTGGGTTTAGGCGTGGCGCTGGTGAGTGCTGTTATCGCCATCCCATTAGGGGCTGTGCGTGGCTTATTTAATCTGCCTTTTGCTCGTGTTTGGGATTTACTGTTTTTGATTCCATTTTTAATTCCGCCTTATATCGCAGGGCTTTCATGGATGTTAACCCTGCAACCGAATGGTTATTCTCAACAATTGTTTGGCATTAGCCCCGGTAGCGCACTGTTTTCCCTTGGGGGAATGGTGGTGATTATGTCATTGAATTTATTTCCTGTTCTCTACTTTGCCGTCTCCCGCAGTATGGCGGCAAATGGCAACCGTCTGGCGGATGTGGCACAAGTTCATGGCGCATCCGCATGGCAGGCATTTCTACGGGTGACATTGCCGCTCTCTTTGCCTTCGATTGCCGCAGGTTTATTGCTGGTTTTCACTTTAGCGATTGAAGAATATGGGATCCCCGCAGCAATTGGCTCACCGAATGGTATCCGAGTTTTGACAACCGATATTGAACAACGTCTTGCTGATTGGCCGATTGATTTACCGGGAGCGGCATCGCTGTCGTTGGTGTTAGCCAGTTTGGCGCTATTGGCCTATACACTGCAACGCGCCTTAGTGTCTGGGCGTAATGTGGCGACTAATACGGGCAAAGCCGCGGCATTGGTGACACGCTCTCTGGGTATTTGGCGCATTCCCGCTGTATGTTTGTTTTCTTTCGTAGCGCTTTGTGCGGTTGGTATGCCATTACTCGCCATGTTGGGCACGGCATTTTCCAACACAGTATCGGGGGGCTTAACATTCGATAACCTGACATTACGACATTTTTCTGGGTTACTGAATAGCCACACAGAAGCACTTGATGCATTACTGACAAGCGTGTCTCTTGCGACAGCAACGGCAATATTGACAGGCGTACTTGGATTTTTGTGTGCGTGGCTGGTGGTAGCGCAGCGTATTCGCGGTGCTTCATTACTCGATGGGCTTTCGTTACTGCCGATTGCTATTCCAGGCATTGTGGTTGCTGTTGGGCTTATTCTTGCCTGGAATCAACCGTTTTGGCCTGTCTCTCCATACCATACGTGGGGGATTTTATTGCTGGCTTACAGCTGCTTATTATTGCCTTACCCTGTACGTTATTGCAGTGCAGCATTGACGCAAATTAGCGGTAGCTTATCCGATGCGGCACGGGTTCATGGCGCGGGAGTGATGCGCTCACTCAGATTAATTTTGTTTCCGTTAGTCTTGCCAAGTCTCGTGGCTGCGATGATGTTGGTGTTTGCGGTGGCATCGCGAGAGTTAGTTTCCTCGCTGTTACTGGCTCCTGCGGGCATGCAAACGGTATCGATTTTTGTGTGGCGTCAATTTGAGCAAGGTTCGATTGGTAGCGGCATGGCGATGGCTTGTCTTGCTGTACTCATAAGCTTGGTCTTGATGCTATGCGCACAATATATTCAGCAGCGGTATAGCCGTTAACGGGAATTCATGCCACAGTACGAAACTGATGATTGAATAGCCTATTAGCGGAGCAAAAAACATGAAATTTAAATACGCTATTTTGTATGTCGAGAATGTTGAGAAAACCCTCGATTTTTACCAACGAGCTTTTGGTTTTAAAAAATCGTTTCTCCATGAAAGCGGTGATTATGGGGAGCTGGATACTGGCAGCACGACAATTTCTTTTTCTTCGTTAGCATTGATGAATCAACTCGGTAAAGGCGCGGTCGCACCTAACCCTAGCGCCCCGGTTTTTGAGCTGGCTTTTGAGACCGATGATGTCCCAAAAGCGTTGCATCAAGCCGTGAACGCAGGTGCGGAGTTAGTTCAAGATGCGCAAGACATGCCGTGGGGGCAAACCATCGGTTATGTGCACGACCTTAATGGCTTCTTGATTGAAATCTGCACGCCAGTTCAGGGTTAACTCACTATAAATATCGGAATTAGTCGATATACCGAATAACCTATTTTAGTGAAAATACAGCTAATTACGCTAAAAATAAGGATCCTCTATGCAGGGCATGAACCCCGAAACTGTCGACCACTATAATGACATTATGCCAATGATCACCAAGTTGGCTGCACTGTTAAATCCCCATTCAGCAGAGAATGCTGCCACGGATATCTCTTCGTTTGAGGAGGAACTCAACGAGTGGATCAGCGAAGATGAGGAGGGATTTGTGGAAAGTATTGAAGAGGGTGAGGTTGGCTATTTAATGGCGGACCTGATTGTCAGATCAAATATGGGAAATAGCTTTTGGATCGACTGGAAAGACAGCGAGTCTGCGGTGGGTTTTTTGGACAGCGCGCTTGAGTGTGAAGGATTGGATATTCAGTTAGATTTTGCCGTTAAAGACCCTAAAAACGATTTAAGACCAGACCAAATTTTTGTTCGCGCTAATCAGCAATTACAAGGTCTTGGTTACTATTTATTGGGTCTGACTTCCGGTAACGATGCTTACCATGAAATATTAATTCCTTCCGGCATTTTCGAGCCGTTTATGGATATCATGGAACATTTCGACGTGATGGTAGAGCTAAATGACGAGGAAGTCGATTACAGCGAATAACCATAGCAACAAGGGAATACTGTTCGTATTCCCGCCATTTCTGCCTTCTCGTTAAGGTTGATATTTTCACCATTTCCGCGCATTTTCCTGTGTGGCGGTGCTTTTCTTATGAGTTTGGTTTCATGTCCCATATTTTCTCGACATATTCTTTGATGGTTCTATCGGAAGAGAAATAGCCCATATTGGCAATATTGCACAGGGTTTTTTGAGCCCATAAGTTAGGTGTTTGATATAACTTATCAACGGCATCTTGGGCTTGGACGTAGGAATGATAATCGGCGAGAAGTTGGTAATAATCCCCGAAATTAATAAGAGAATCGTAGAGAGCATAATAGCGATTTGGATCATTTGGACTGAAAACGCCGGAGACTAGCGAATTCAGCACATCATGGAGATCTTCGTGTTCTTGGTAAATTTTACGAGGGTCATAACCTTGCGCACGGAGTGCTTCAACTTGTTTTGCGGTATGTCCAAATATAAATATATTTTCTTCGCCGACATGTTCGCGGATCTCAATATTAGCGCCGTCTAATGTCCCGATCGTCAGTGCTCCATTAAGGGCAAATTTCATATTGCCGGTTCCTGACGCCTCTGTGCCTGCAAGGGATATCTGCTCAGAGAGATCCGTCGCGGGAATAATGAGTTCGGCTAAGCTCACGCTATAATTCGGAATAAAAATCACTTTTAAGCGGTTTTTGATGCGAGCATCATGGTTAATCACTTGTGCGACATCGTTGATTAATCGAATAATCATTTTAGCGTTAACGTAGGATGAGGCTGCTTTTCCCGAAAAGATCACCACGCGAGGCACCCAGTTTTTTTCAGGAAGTCGCAACATACGGTGATAGCGCCCGATCACTTGTAAAATATTGAGTAGCTGACGTTTATACTCATGGATACGTTTGATTTGCACATCAAATAAGGCGTGAGGATCAACGATAATATTTAAGTGATTCGCGATATAACTGGCGAGAGCTACTTTGTTCTCTAACTTGCAGGTTTTTAATCGTTCAATAAATAACGGGAAATCGGTACGTTGTTGTAAGCGTGAAAGTAAAGTGAGATCTTCTCGCCAGTGCTCGCCGATGGTTTCATCTATCAGGCTGGCAAGCGGTTTATTGCATAGCGCCAGCCAACGGCGCGGGGTGATGCCATTGGTGATATTACAAAAACGTTTAGGGAATACTTTGGCAAAATCAGCAAAGATCTCTTGGATCATTAGCTCAGAATGCAGTTGAGAAACGCCATTCACTCGGTAGCTGCCAACAACGGCGAGCCATGCCATGCGTACATAGCGTCCATGGGATTCATCAATCAAGGAAAGCCGAGTTAATAATTCTGGATTATTAGGGTAACGCTGTTTAATTTTAGTGAGAAAATGGTCGTTAATTTCAAAAATAATCTGCAAATGACGGGGAAGCAAGCGTCCAAGAAGATCCACCGACCAGCGCTCTAGCGCTTCACTCATCAATGTATGATTCGTATAAGAAAAGATTTTTTCACTCATTTGCCATGCGGCTTCCCATGTATATTCATGCTCATCAATCAGTAAGCGCATTAATTCAAGGATGGCTAAAACAGGATGTGTATCATTGAGATGGATAGCGATTTTATCCGCAAGATTATGCAAGGTGCCATGGACTCGGTAATGAACATCAAGGATGTTTTGTAAGGTAGCCGAAACTAAAAAATACTCTTGCCCAAGGCGTAAAATCTTGCCTGATTCTGTTGAGTCGTTGGGGTATAACACGCGAGAGACATTCTCTGAAAAATTTTTATCTTCAAATGCCGCGGAGTATTCCCCTTGATTAAATTTGCTGATGTTCATTTCATTTGTGGCGTGGGCTGACCACAGCCGTAGGGTATTTGTGGCGTCACAGCCGTAGCCCATCACGATTTGGTCATAGGCGCGAGCGAGTACTTCTTCGGTTTCTATCCAGCGAGTCACCTTGCCTTCTTGCTGGAGACGCCCCGCAAAGCGAACTTTGTAGCTAAGGTTGTAGCGGGGAAATTCCCATGCATTTCCGTATTGTAACCAGCGGTCGGTGGACTCCACTTGTTGTCCATCAATAATGTTCTGTTGAAACATGCCATATTCATAGCGAATTCCAAACCCGACCGATGGGATCTTTAAGGTTGCCAGCGAGTCTAAGAAACAGGCGGCAAGACGTCCTAGACCGCCATTTCCCAAACCAGGGTCATCTTCCTCTTCCAAAATGGCATTCAGTTCAAAGCCCATTTTCTTCAAGGCACCAGCAACATCGTCATACATGCCTAAATTTAATAAGGTATTAGAGAGGGTTCGACCTATTAGATATTCCATGGATAGATACGCGACGGCACGATCCGATTGGGACAGTGAACGACGAATGGCACGTAACCAACGGTCGACCGTTAAATCGCGAATGGCGTAGGAAATCGCATTGAGCCAATCATGTTGTGTCGCAATAATCGGATCTTTACCAATCATAAACTTTAATTTAGTTTGAATTGAATCGACGAGGGCATTGATTCGTTGTTCGCGATTTTTGATGATAAATGGGTCATTCATTTTCCGATCCTCCTACCTGTGGGGCGATTAAACTTTGGTACAACGCAAGGTATTTTTGGGCAGAAGCGTGCCAGCTAAAGTTCATTCGCATGCCTTGGCGACGAACGCGCTTCCAACGAGTGGGTTCATTCCAAAGTGCAAAGACACGGCGAATAGCATGATGGAGTTCGGTGGTTTTTCCATGGTGTGAGCGATAACCGTGGTAGTCATGGAATACAAAACCTGTCGCCGTCCGGTCGGCTAAATTTTCGAGGGAGCAATCTGTGACCGTATCAGCTAGCCCACCTGTGTGGCGAACGAGTGGTAAAGCCCCATATTTCAGGCCGTACAGTTGAGTGAGTCCGCAAGGTTCGTAGCGGCTGGGAACCACCATCACGTCAGCTGCTGCAATCAGTTTATGGGCATGAAGTTCATCGTAGCCAATCAAGACAGAAACCTGTTTGGGATATTGACGGGCTAATTGTTCAAATGCGAGTTGTAAATTGGTATCGCCACTGCCTAATACCGAAAGTTGCCCGCCTTGGTGTAATAGGTCGGGGATCACCTCTAGCAACAGATCAAGTCCCTTTTGGGTACTTAGACGGCTAACGACGCCAAAGAGTGGCACTTTGTCGGTGACGCTGAGCTGATTTTCACGTTGATGAGTCATTTTACAGATGGCTTTACCCAGCATGTTTTGACGACCGTAATTGTGCGGGATCAGAGGGTCAAGTTGAGGATCCCAAACTTGGTAATCCACTCCGTTTAAGATCCCCAAGATACTCTCTTGAGATTGTCTTTGTTTGAGTAAACTGGCAAGCCCGTAACCATATTCAGGGATCGTCACTTCTTTTGCATAGGTGGGGCTAACAAAGGTAATTTTAGAGGCGTAGAACAATCCCGCTTTGAGGTAAGAAATTTGCCCATAGAACTCTAAGCCTTCGGGAGAATAAAACGTATGAGGTAGCTGCAATTCTGGAAAATGGTTGGCAGAAAATAGCCCTTGGTATGCCAGATTATGTACCGTGAAGACACAGGGCACAGGGTAATTTCTGGCGGCGAGATAAGCCGCACAAAGCCCTGCATGCCAGTCATGAGCATGAATAAGTTCAGGTCGCCAAGTGACATCAAATCCACAGGCAAGTTCGCTGCTTATCCAACCTAATAGGGCAAAACGTAAGTAGTTGTCTTGATATTCATGCAGGTTGTTATCGTGGTAGGGGCTTCCTGCCCGCAGATATAAATGAGGCGCATCAATTAAATAGATGCCTACACCATCATAGGTGCCAAAACGTAATGTGATAGGACCAGCAAACGTGTGGATTTGACTACCCACTACTGTGTGAGGAATGGCATCGAGTAACGCAGGAAAACCGGGCAAGACGAGGCGCACATCGGCGCCCTCGGCGATTTGAGCTTGAGGTAGTGCACCGAGCACATCTGCTAAACCGCCCGTTTTGAGCAGCGGAAAAAGTTCTGAGCCAGCATGCAGTATGCGCATAAAACCTCCTTTAGGCTGCAAGATTGTCAAGCATTTCTTGGGTAATCAGGACCACGCCTCCTTCCGAACGATAGAAATGCTGAGCGTCCCATAGTGGGTCTTCGCCAACGATTAACTGATTTGGCAGAATACAGCCACTATCGACAATGCAGCGTTGTAAGCGGCAAGCATGCCCGATAGATACATCAGGCAGGATCACACAGGCATCGAGTTGGCTGTGAGCGTTAATGCGGACATTTTGAAAGATCACTGAGTTAGTTATCTTGGCATCCTCCACAATGGATCCTGCATTAATCAATGTGTTAATAAGCATGGGTGAATGGTGTGTTTCTCCCTGAATAAATCGAGCAGGGGCAAGGGAAGAATGACCTGTTTGAATAGACCAATTAGGGTCATACATATCAAGGGCGGGTTTGGCAGAGACTAAATCAATGTTGGCTCTCCAATAGGCATCGATAGTGCCAACATCCCGCCAATAGGGGGATGCGCCTGCATTAAAATCAGAGTAGACACAGGAGCGACTAAAGGGGTGTGCCCAAGCTTTACCTTGTTGTACCGCTTTTGGGATCAGGTTTTTGCCAAAGTCATGTTCGGTGTTCTGTTGGTCTTGCTCTTCAGCGAGTAGTTGGTACAAATATTGAGCATTAAAGACATAAATCCCCATGCTAGCTAGCGCGGCATAAGGTTTACCCGGAATAGAAGGGGGAATTTGAGGTTTTTCAATAAAATTAAGGATTTGCTCGTCGTCATTAATATCCATAATGCCAAATTCAGAAGCTTGGCTACACGGGATTTCAATACAGGCAACGGTGCATTGGCTGCCTTTTTCGACATGGTCGAGTAGCATGCGAGAATAATCCATTTTATAGATATGATCTCCCGCTAATACAATGATGTATTTGGCTTGGTAGTGACTAATCACATCTAAATTTTGAAAGATGGCATCTGCAGTACCTTGATACCAACCTTTGGTGTGCTGTTTTTGCTGTGCAGGAAGGATTTCAATAAATTCATTGGGTTTGCCATGGAGGAATGACCAATTGTGTTGAATATGCTGAATTAAAGAATGGGAATAGTATTGTGTGAGGATACCCACTCGATAAATACCTGAATTAATACAATTGGATAAAGTAAAATCAATAATTCGAAATTTCCCCCCAAAATGAAGTGAAGGCTTGGGTTGTTTTTGCGTGAGGGCTTTGAGGCGAGTTCCTTTACCGCCAGCCAATATGAGCGCCACAGTATTGTTAGGGAGCTCCTTGGCTAACCATTGACGCGGTATAGAGTTTGGGTAGGAATAAAATGGCGTATTCTCAGGCATATCACTTCCTTAATAAGCGCTTGGCAAAAATCTGTGGCGTTGCATAACCACGAAGGTTTTTGGGGGAATGGGGCTGAGTGAATGATGATGAAAAGGGGCAACAATTTGCCAATCCCCTTGGGGAAGCGTCATCTCATGAGGTTGTTCAGTAAAATTTATGAGTAACAGCCATTGCCCTGACAGTAATACTTGTAGTGGATACGAGTGCTGCCACTGCTCAAGAGTGACCGGCATACCTTGTGCATTCAGCCATTCAACGGTTTTGTTGGGAGCTAAAGAGTGCCACCATTCCCCTGATATAAGTGCGGAATTTGTTGACGTAAGGCGATCAATTGAGTCGTAAATGCCATCAGGTTCTTATCGGCTTCTTGCCAATTGATCCAACTGATTGGGTTATCTTGGCAATAGGCGTTATTGTTGCCTTGTTGGCTGTGCCCTAGTTCATCTCCTGCGCGTAACATGGGGGTTCCGAGTGACAATAAAAGCAAGCTTAACAAATGTTGCTGACTCTGTTGGCGCTCAACAAGAATCTCCTCTGGGGCATTGAGCCCTTCAAAACCATGATTGTGACTGTTGTTGTGGTCGTGACCATCTTGATTGTTTTCATGATTAGCCTCGTTATGCTTGTGATTGAAACTGACAAGATCCCGTAGCGTAAAGCCATCGTGTGCGGTGATGTAATTAATGGAGACAAAACTAGAATGGTGAGGTTGAAAAAAGCAATCCCGTGAACCGGCTAATCGGCTTGCCAAGATGCCAATAGGAACATCCTGATGCAAAACAATGCGTCGGATATCTTCGCGAAAGCGGTCGTTCCATTCAGCAAAAGGGCTGGGAAATTGACTCAATTGGTAGCCATCACTGGCGAGATCCCACGGCTCAGCAATCAGTTTCAGCTGATTGAGTATAGGGTCTTGAGTGATGGCATTGAGTAATGAAGCGTGTGAGTTAAATATTGGTGTTCTTCCAAGCACGCTGGCTAAGTCAAAGCGAAATCCATCAACATGGCATTCAATAGCCCAAAAATGCAGGCAATCCAACACCCATTGAATGGCAGCGGAATGGTCTAATTTCAGGGTATTGCCGCAGCCCGTCCAATCGAGATATTCCCCACGATGATTTAACCAATAATAGGTGGGATTATCTAATCCCCTAAAAGATAAACAGGGTCCTGAGTCATCGAGTTCGGCAGTATGATTAAAGACGATATCGAGGATAACTTCGATACCTGCGCGGTGTAACGTCTTAACCATATTGCGAAATTCACTTAAGGGTGTAGAGCCTTCGAGCCCAGACCAGTATTGAGGTTCAATGGCAAATGGCGCGAGAGTGTTATAACCCCAATAATTCGTTAATTGACGGGCTTGTAAATGGGGTTCATCAAGATGAAATTGCACTGGAAGTAGTTCAAGTGCGGTGATCCCGAGATTCGTTAAATGCTGAATAATGCAAGGTTGAGCAATCGCGGCGTAGCTACCACGCAATGTTGAGGGAATATCAGGGTGTAATTGCGTGAGCCCGCGAACATGAGCCTCATAAATGACGGTGTTAGACCACGGGGTGTTGGGGCGAATATCATCTCGCCAGTCATAAGGCTCGTGATTAACGATGGAGTAAGGGGATTGCTTATCGGCTAGGGCTCGGCTGTAAGGATCAATCAGTAGGCAATGATGATTGAAACGTAATCCTATTAGCGGCACCCATTTTCCTCTGGCACGGTACCCATAATGCAGACCCGTTTTTGCTCCAGCTAAATAACCATGCCAAATGTGGTTATCCCCTTGATGGAGAGGATATCGAGTTTCGTCGCCGAAAGGGTTCAATACACAAAGATCAATGTGTTCTGCATGCTCGCTGTATACCGCAAAATTCACACCATGCTCATCAACATGGCTACCAAGAGGGTAAGGCTGACCTTGGTGAAAATTAAATGTCGTCATTAGTCTGCTCCCGTTTTAAGTACAAGGTGGCGAGAGGAGGGAGAACTAAATTCAGAGAATATTCTTTGCCATGAGAGGCAATTGCTTGGGTTGAAATGGCGCCTCGATTACCCACGTTACTGCCGCGATAATAATGGGAATCTGTATTGATGATCTCTTGATAATGGCCCGGATGGTGCACGCCAATACGGTAATTATGTCGAACAATCGGGGTGAAATTTGCCACAACCAGAATTTCATGGTTGTTGGCATCTCGGCGTATGAAAGCAAATACAGAGTTTTGATGATCATCAACGACTAACCATTCAAAACCCCCCTGAAGAATAATCGAGCTGGTGCAGTGCACGATAGCGGCGATAGCAATGGTTTAAATCACGAACAAGGCGTTGTACACCCGTGTGCCAGTCATCATGTTCGGGCTCTAATAGGTGCCAATCAAGACCTGTGTCATGGTCCCATTCTCGCTCTTGTGCGAACTCGCCTCCCATAAACAACAACTTTTTACCCGGATGCCCCCACATAAACCCGTAATAAGCTCGTAGATTGGCAAACTTTTGCCATGTATCACCGGACATCTTGTTCAGCAGTGACCCTTTTCCATGTACCACTTCATCGTGAGAAAGGGGTAAAACGAAGTGTTCATTGTGGGCGTAAAACATACCAAAGGTCATTTGTTGGTGGTGGTATTGGCGGTAGATTGGGTCAAGGGACATATAGCTGAGCGTATCGTGCATCCAACCTAAATCCCATTTAAAATCAAAACCTAAGCCCTGTTTTTTTACGGAACTAGTGACGAGGGGAAATGCCGTCGATTCTTCCGCTATCATTAGCGCATGAGGGCAATTTTCTTTGATGATTTGATTGGTATAGCGTAAAAAATCGAGAGCTTCGAGGTTCTCTTTCCCTCCCCATTTATTAGGAATCCATTCTCCCTCTTTGCGGCTGTAATCTCGATAAATCATCGAGCTAACAGCATCAACACGTAACCCATCAATCCCAAAACGTTCAATCCAATACAAGGCATTACCTGCCAAAAAATTAGCCACTTCATAGCGGCTGTAGTTATAAATCAGCGTATGCCAATTTTGATGAATGCCTTCACGAGGATCAGCGTATTCATAGAGTGCGGTGCCATCGAATTGCACTAATCCATATTCATCCGTGGGAAAATGCGCAGGTACCCAATCAAGAATGACCTTGAGGTGATATTGGTGAGCAGTTTGAATCAGATAGAGAAAATCATCCACGCTGCCAAAACGGTAAGTTGGGGAATACAATCCAATAGGCTGGTAACCCCAAGAGCCATCAAAGGGATGTTCGCTGATGGGCAAAAACTCAAGATGGGTAAAGCCCATTTCGGCGACATAAGGAATGAGTTGTTCCGCCAATTGTCGATAGCTTAGCCAGCCATTATTGTGCTTGTGTCGACGCCATGAGCCTAAATGAACTTCATAAATAGAAATTGGTGCTGATAATGGTGCTGATGCCAAGGTCGACTGTGGCTGAATATATTTTTTAGGCAGTGAGGTCACCACGGATTCTACATGGGGAAACAGCACACTTTTTATCGCGTAAGGGTCTGCTTTTATTCGCCGATAGCCTCGGCTATCTTGCAGTTCATATTTATAAGATTGCCCAATCTGAGCCTCTGGGATGAACCGTTCCCAAATCCCCACCTCATGACGTAATACCATTGGATGAATATGTCCATCCCATTGGTTAAATTCTCCAATAACAGCAACACGTTGAGCATTGGGCGCCCAAACAGAAAAAATCACCCCATCAACACCGTCGAAGTTGATAGGGTGGGCACCAAGACATTCATAGGGACGTAGATGGGTGCCTTCTGCCAGTAGCCAACCATCTATGTCTCGAATGAGTGTGCCAAAGCCATCAGTGTGCTTGTGAATTGTTTGGGTCTCTGCGTCTGAAATATTCGCAGTACGACACCGTGAAGTTATTCTTGGAATAACGTCATAATTTTTATTTGGCAAATAAATAACCTTAAAAAAAGTAAAGTGAGCTGTTTAGACTTTACTTAAATTATTTAATTTGTATTTGATAGGCTTCACATATTTAGCTTTGGATTGAATTTAATTCCTTAAATAACAATGATTTAATTTGTTTTTTAATAGTATTATTAAGTTATCAATTAATAATATTCACCGTAATTAAAATCATTATTTTAGATATATCACCCGACTATGCGCTATTTCAAATTTACGGGTGAAAATATATCTTTAATTACACTGATTATGAGTGGGGTATTTAATTATTCACTTTTCTCTACCTCAAAAATTATTGATTGATAGGGTTGTAAGATAATTTGCTGATTGTGGTCGCTAATTGTCGCCATGTTATTTAAATGTACCTTAGCGTAATTTTGGCGAATAGGCTGAGGCTTATCACTAAAATTACAATAGATATCAATCGAGTGCGAATTTAGCGTTCGACGATAAGCTATCACGGATGCGGGGGCATCAATCGCTGAAAATTCACCGTCTACTAGAATGGGGCTAATGACGGAATGGCGGCGAAGGTGAATTAACTGTTGGTAAAATGCAAACAGTGAATCCGGCTCCTGTTGCTGAGCTGCGGCATTGATTTCAGGGTAGTTAGGATTGACTTTTAGCCATGGGGTTCCCGTCGTGAATCCAGCCTGTGATGCGTTATTCCATTGGAAGGGAGTTCGTGCGTTGTCACGGCTGCGTTGGTCAAAATACCTCATCATAGTGGGCTCGCTGTACCCTTGATGCTTGCCCCATTGGTAAAGTTTGAAGAGGTGGAGGTCATCGTGCTCATCTAAAGTCATTGGGCAGTTAGTCATGCCAATTTCTTGCCCCTGATAAATGAATGGTGTTCCACGCTGAGTCAGTAAGAAAGTGGCCAACATTTTCGCCGCAAATGGATTTTTAGCATGCTGGTTTAGAAACTTATTCAGTGAGCGTGGCTGATCATGATTTTCTAAATAAGGCGCACCCCAGCCTACTTGCTGAGTTGTTAGCTGGCTGTTGAAAAATACGGGTTTTAAACGCTCAGCGGTGATTGGAGAAATGGAAAAAGGAGGCTGCTTTGCAATATCGAGGTCTGCAATACTAAAGTCGAATACCATGGAAAATGCGCCATCTTCACCGATATAGTCGACTAAGTCATGTGGAGGAACATCAATTTCGGCAACGGTCATGACATTGGCGGGATGGAACGTTTGGCAGGCGAGTTCCTTTAAAAAATCATGGATCCCTGGCTGATTGACGACCCAAGGAACTAAAGAGGCGGAACCATCTTCGCGATCTGCAGGGAATTGATGAGGTGAAAGTGCTTCAGTGGATTTTTTAATATTTCCAATGGCATCAATACGGAACCCAGCAACACCTTTAGCTATCCAACGATTAATCATCTGAATAATTTCTTTGCGTAATTGTGGATTTTCCCAGTTGAGATCAGGCTGCTCAGGACCAAACGAATTAAAGTACCAGCGCGTGCTATTGGGAACCTGCGTCCAAACAGGGCAATCAAAATATGTCCGTAAATTATTCGGAGGTGTAGGATGATCCCATTCGATAAATTGATAGTAATCTGCATACGGGCTTTGAGGATCGGCAAGTGCGGCTTTAAACCACGGGTGTTGGTTAGAAGAGTGATTGAGCACCAAATCTAATAGTATTTTAATCCCTCGCTGCGCGGCTTGGCGTATCAGTTCATCAAGGTCGTCGTTATCGCCAAAAATGGGGTCGACACAATCATAGTTAGCAATGTCATAGCCATTGTCTTTCATTGGAGATTCAAAAATAGGGCATAACCAAATGACGTTAGCGCCCAAGGATTGGATGTAATCGAGCTTGGCGGTGATACCCGCCAGATCGCCGATGCCATCGCCATTATAGTCATAAAAGCTTTTTGGATAGATTTGGTATACCACAGCGGATTTCCACCATGCTTGAGTCATTTGCGTTCTCCTTAATCAAAACGAGGTAACAGTAAGGTGATTTAAATATAGGCAATGTGTGTTTTTGTGCGATACATCATTGTTTTTCGAAATGCAAATGCAAACTAATATCATTAGCGCTATGTTTCATGTAAGATATCCGCCATCTTCGGGTCATGAGTGACGTGGCTAACGATAATCACATTGAAAGGTGGAGGAATTTAGATGTTCGCAAAATCATTAGTTTCAGGGTTTGCCTTATTATCTGTTGTTGCATTAGCTGGCTGTGATGACGCTAAGCAAACACAAGGTGCGGCACCAACAACTGAGCAGCAAACAACAGAAAAGCAATCAACTGAAAAACAAACGATTGTCGTAGAACATGCTCAAGGCAAGACTGAAATTCCTAGCCACCCACAACGTGCATTTGTGATGAACATGGAAACGCTAGATATCATTGATGCGCTAGGTATTCCGGTAATTGGTGTCCCACAAACTAACGCCCATTTTCCTAAATTTTTAGAAAAATATAGCACCTCAGAATATGTTAATGGTGGAAGCTTATTTGAACCTGCATATGAAACGATCAGCAGTGCAAAGCCTGATGTGATCTTAGGTGGTAGCCGTGCTCGTGATGCTTACGATAAATTAAACGGTATCGCACCAACTATTTCTTTGGATATTGATAACAAACATTTTATTGATAGCCTGATTGAACGTACGACTCTGCTGGGTTCTTTATTTGGTAAAGAAGCCGAAGCGGATAAAGTCGTGACTGACTTCAAAAACAAAATTAATGATATCAAAGGTAAAGCCCCAAGTGCGGGTAAAGCCATGGTGATCTTAGTCAGTGGCGGTAAAATTTCTGCTTACGGTCCAGGTTCTCGTTTTGGCTTTATTTTTGATGTATTAGGTTTTGAACCAGCTTATGTCTTCACAGAAGATACTGGTCGTCACGGTAATATCGTGAATTCAGAATTGTTATTAAAACTGAACCCAGACTGGTTATTTGTGATTGACCGTGATGGCGCTATCGGTGCAAAAGATGCACAACCTGCTGCGGATGTATTAGACAACGCATTAGTGAGAAAAACGTCTGCATGGCAAAAAGGACAAGTAGCTTATTTAGATTCCTCATCAGTCTACATTGCGGGTGGTATCCAAACTTATTCCCAGTTAATGGATGATGTAAACAAAGCTTTAGAGAAGAACAAAACGAATTAATCAATGAAAACGCTTTATCTTTCTTTTGGTATTCTCGCGTTATTGGTATTAGCGGTATTAAGCTTGTTTATTGGAGCGGGTGACGTGTCACCCGTTTCGCTTTTCACCGATCCCGAGATGCAAGATATCTTTTTTGTGAGCCGAATTCCTCGCACTGCCGCGCTGATCCTCGCTGGGAGCGCCATGAGTGTCGCGGGGCTCATTATGCAGTTACTCACGCAAAACCGCTTTATTGAACCTTCCCTTGCCGGTACAACACAATCCGCAAGCCTTGGCTTACTGTTCGTGATGATCCTCTATCCAACGGCCTCTATCATGACCAAAATGGTGGTTGCGAGTGGTTTTGCGTTGTTAGGTACCGCATTGTTCATGCTGATTTTACGACGGATTATTCTGAAGTCCGCCCTGATTGTCCCTTTAGTCGGCATTATGCTTGGGGCTGTGATCAGCGCACTCACTATTTTTACCGCGTATTATTTTGACTTGCTTCAGTCTCTTAGTGCATGGATGAGTGGTGATTTCTCTAGTATTTTGCAAGGTCGCTATGAGCTGCTATGGCTGGTTGGTGGCTTGACACTGGCTGCTTGTTTAATCGCAGATAGCTTCACCGTGGCAGGTATGGGGCGTGAGTTTTCTGTTAACGTCGGCTTAAATTATCAAAAAGTCATGACCATCGGGTTATCTATCATTGCATTGATCAGTGGTGTCGTGGTGGTGGTGGTTGGCGCATTACCTTTCTTAGGATTGATCGTACCGAACCTTATCAGCTTAGTGATGGGGGACAATATTCGTAAAACTATCCCATGGATCTGCTTAGCTGGTGGTGGACTGGTGCTGTTATGCGACATTATTGGTCGCTTAATTCGCTATCCGTTTGAAATCCCTGCAAGCGTGATTCTAGGTGTTGTGGGTGCGGTTATCTTCCTTTATCTCTTGTTAAAGCATCAGCGTTATGGAAAAAGTTAATTCATTAAGTTTGCCCGTGAAGAGAACCTTCTCACCCATGCAGCGTATTGGTCTTTTGGCTGCGCTGTCGGTGCTGTCGATCATTCTGTATATGACCATTAATTTGGGCAGCAATTTAGCTTACATTCTGCCTCATCGTGGTTATATCGTACTGACGATGATTATTGTGGCGTTTGGCTCAGGTGTTTCGACGGTTCTGTTCCAGACTATCGCGAATAACAAAATTCTTACCCCGTCTATTATGGGTTTAGAGGCACTGTTTATTCTGCTGCAAACTATTTTTGTGTTTTATACCGATAGCTTTCCGGCATCATGGTTATTGAATATTGGTAAGTTTTTGCTGGAATCGTCGCTGCTCGTTATCTTCTCTGTGCTGCTGTATCGCTGGTTATTTATCTCCGTCAAAATGAATATCAACCTTGTTTTGATGGTGGGGATTATTCTCGGTACGCTGTTTCGTAGTGTGGCGACGTTGCTACAGCGCTTAATGGATCCTAATGAGTTTTCCATTCTACAAAGCCGGATGTTTGCGACATTCACTAGAGGTACGCCTGAGCTGATTCTCTTCACACTCGTGATTACGGTGATTGTGGGAATTCTACTCTGGCGCATGCGTTACTGCTTCGATGTGTTAGCACTGGGGCAAGCCAATGCGGTGAACTTAGGGATTAACTATCGCCAGCAAGTCACGGTCATTTTATTGCTGATTTCTGTCTTAGTGGCGATTTCTACCGCGCTAGTGGGACCACTAACATTTCTCGGGTTGATGGTAGCAAACTTGGCTTACTATATTGCAGGTAGTAGTCAGCATCGTTATTTACTGCCCGTCTCTTTCTTGCTGGGTGTCATCGCTTTAGTCGGTGGGCAGCTGGTTCTTGAATATGGATTAAATAAAGCCGGAACTCTGTCTGTGGTGCTGGAGTTTGTTGGCGGAATATTCTTTATTTATATGGTGTTAAGAAGGTTTTAGTATGATTGAAATTCATCAGATATCGAAAAGTTATCAAGATACTAAGGTCTTAGATAACGTCACTGCCAGTATTAAAAATAGTGGTGTTACTTCAATCATTGGTCCAAATGGTGCAGGAAAATCAACGCTATTATCGATCATTGGTCGCTTATTATCGGCGGACCATGGTTATGTCAAAGTAAACGAACTCGATGTGTCGACAACACCTAGTGACAAGCTTGCAACCTGCTTATCGGTGCTTCGCCAAGAAAACCAGTTCGCTAGCCGTTTAACGGTGGAAGAGCTGGTGGGTTTTGGGCGCTATCCATATACCAAAGGGCGCCTAACTCTGGATGATAAAAAGAAAATCGATGAGTCTTTGGCGTTTTTGAATTTAACCGAATTTCGTCATCGTTACCTTGATGAGTTATCGGGTGGTCAGCGCCAGCGTGCTTACGTGGCGATGGTATTATGCCAAGATACGGAATATGTGCTGCTAGATGAACCGCTGAATAACTTAGACATGAAGCATGCGGTGATTATGATGAAATTATTGCGCCGTGCTGCTGACGAGCTGGGTAAAACCATCATTCTGGTGATCCACGATATTAACTTCGCTTCCGTTTATTCGGATTATATTGTGGCGCTGAGAAATGGGCGTTTATCTTATCATGGTGCACCGGAAGAGATCATGAAGTCTGAGATTTTAGAGGAAATTTTTGATACGCCTCTTGAAGTCAAAGAGCTCGATGGGCAACGTATCGCACTGTATTACTAGTGATATCCGCTCCAATAGGCGATATTGGAGCGGTGTTTTATTGTGGCGGAATAGTAATATCTTCGTCGCTGTCTAATTCATCAAGTGGCTGAAGAATTTCCAAGCGTTTGATGCCATCTGCATTTACCACTAACCGAGCCAGCTCATTGTAAGCTTTTTTATTCATGATGACGCGGCGGCAAAGGTAGATATGGTAAACCTTCTCGCCAATGATGGCTGGCTCATCATCGTTAACCATTAACTCTTCATAGCTAATATCGATATATTTCAGGAAATCCGAAATATTGACCCGCGTAATATCCACAATGGAAGATTGAGTCTGCATAAACGCGGCGGAGTGGCTGTGCAGGGTTACATCTTTTCGATAATACAAAATGTCTTCAACCCGCTGCACATTGATCAAATTTACCCAGTGGGATTTTTGGCGCATCTCGTGAATGTCGGGTGAGAGGGTGCTCTCTTTTAGAAAACGGAATGACTCTTTACATATCCCGACGGGCTCTTTGACGCCTTCACGATAAATACGTAGCTGGCGGTCGGGTATCCAACGTTGGAACAAACGATACAGTTGTTCACGTCCAATCTCTTTTAAACGGTCTTTAAAGATATAACCAATGACCATTGCCAAGAATAAATTCGCGCTAAGTGCCCCATATTTTCCTTGCCACATAAATGCAATAAATGTAGCGAATACCATCGAAATTGCGGCGGCGATACCATAAATTGAGTGTAAAAGTAGAGGGAGTCCTCGCTTATGACGAATGTCTAAATAGAGGTAGCGGTTAATATATTTCTTCAGCAAATTGCGCCGATAGGTCACCATTTCTGCATCATTTTCATCGTGAGGAAAGTTATCGGGAGCCAGCTTTTTCAGATAACGCATTTCTTGATACCACAGATGACGAATTTCATCGCGCAGAGGAAGTTGTTTCTCTTTTAATAAATCGTGCAAGTAAAACAACGTGTAATGAGACATAAATTCATCGCAATACGCGAATGCGTTAGAGTGAATAATATTTTCAATCGGAGCGGTGTAAGTACTCAGTTCACGATAGCGCTTAAGCCCATGCTCAATGTCGGCTAATAACCCCGTTATGTACTCTTCAGTTTGCCTCTGCGCGTTTTGAGCGACCATTTTTAGCGTGAGTCTGACACTACGCTTAAAGGTAAGCGCGAAGCGTTTTAGGTGGTTTTCGTATTCATCTAATGTTGGGGGTAATTCTGGGTCGAGTCGCTCTAACCAGCTTTTTAATTCATCGACTAATCCATTCTCTGCGGGGATAGAGGACAATTGAACCGTAGGTGCCCGTAAACGAATATAGTTTTTTAAACTGCGCTGAAGGTTTGAGGCGGTGTAGAGATCAGGGTTAACTTGCATCGATGCAGGAAGAAAAAAGAAAGTCTCAACTTGGTATCGGATCTCTTTGGATTTTCGAGGAAAAAAAACCTGCTGTTTGATTTCAAACTGTTTTTTTCCATGGATCTTCAGAGATTCTTTAATCATATTCTTCCTACTGGTGCTCAGTATGCCCTAACTGTAAGTATATAGGCGGTGAATTCGATATAAGTATTTATCAAAGAAGAATAATAGTAATGGGAATAAAAGAGAAAGGAAACAAAAACGGCCGCTAAGGTTTACTTCCAAGCCAAAGCGGAAATAAATAGTCGGCCGTTTTAGGAATTCGTTGTCAGTTAAAAATTATTTTTTAGCTGCTGGACGAACTGCTGTAACTTCAATTTCCACTCTCCAAGCTGGGTTAGCCAGTTTAGCGACTTGGAAGGTAGAGCGAGCTGGCAGATTAGTCACTTTTTCAGTTTCATAGAACTTGTTGTAGCCAGCCATGAAGCCAGCGAAGTCCATAGTTCCTTTAGTTTCGTCACCACCCACTAAGAAAACTTGCATTTTAACAACGTCATTCATAGTCAGACCCATTTCTTTTAGGTTTGCTTGAATTTGGTTCAGGACGCTGAGTGTTTGCGCTTCGGTATTACCGTAAGATTCTAAAACGCCTTCTGGAGCATCTTTAGAGATTTTAGCAGGGACTTTTCCGCTCAGGAAGATGATGCTGTTACCTGCGCCGATTTCTACGGATTCAGCAATTGGAAAACCTTTAACTGGAACACGTTTCACATCATCTGCTGCATTTGCAGTTGCTACACCTAAAACTAAAGGTAAAGAAAGCAGTAAAGTTTTGTAGCTCATAATAACTCCATTATATATGTGAATAAGAACCTATTAAGACTGTTAAGTATTTAATAGGTTCAATTTAATAGTGTTTCGTCTTAATTAGTTAAAACGAGACAGTTTATAAGGCGTCGGATCGATAAAGGTTTTTTCATCCATTAACAATTCAGCCGTTAATCGACCAGCCGCCGGGCTTTCAGTCATACCCCAACCAGTCGCGGTATTGATAACCAGACCTGGGTATTGTTCAACTTTAGAAATGATTGGAATCTCATCATCAGTCGGAGAAACAGTGCCACCCCAACGCTCGACAACTTTAGATTCTTTAAATACTGGGAACTCTTTTCTCAGTCTTTCCAGCACGCCATCTAAATGTTCATTGTTTGGTGTGTTGGTTGCTGTACGGAACTCTTCAAATGGTGTTTTCTCGTCTAAGTTCCAAGATGTTGCCATTGTGAATGAGTTGAACAGGTCTTTACCAAGAGAGAATTCTAATGGTAATTCACCACCGCCTAATACGTGCAGGAATCTTGGCCCTAACAGGAAGCTGTCTTTCACGATAGAGCTGGTGAAGATACGTGGTGCAACTGCGTAAGTACCGTCTGCTTGTTCACGGAAGTGGATACCGTTTGGCAGGTGAACGTTACCTTTTGGTGCGCCTGGAACACCAGTAATACGCTGTTGAGACAGGTAAACGTTCAGAGTAGGGACATCAACACCTAAGTTACCCATGAACAGACGTGACCAGATACCACCAGTCAGAACGACTTGAGAGGTTTTGATTGCGCCTTTTTCAGTCACAACGTCAGAAATTTTACCGCCGGCGGTTTCTAAGCCACGAACTGCGCAATTTAGGTAAATTGGAATGCCAATTGATTTTGCGTAGTTAGCCATTGCTGGGGTAACAGTTTCTGGGTCAAGACTACCAGAATCTTCTTCAAAGCCACCAATTTTCCATGGAGTTTGAGCATCAACCAGACGATTAGCCAGTTCTTGACCTTCGATCATACGGGTTCTCAGCGGGGTATCGAAACCTGGGTTTTCAGACGCAGATTTGATCCACGCTCTTGAAACTTCCAGATCTTCTTCGCTTGAAGGAACTTCAACACGACCTTGAACGCGGTAGCTGGTATCAGCGCCGATTTTTTCGTTCATGCCGAGCCATTGAATTTTTCCGTAGTGGTGTAAAGGGAAAATAGCTGGGGAGGTTTTGTAGCTGATGATTTGGCTATATGCACGGCCAGATTGTTCACCGCCCACAACACCTTTTTCACAGATAACAACGTTTAAGCCACGTTCTTTCAGGTTAATCGCAGTCATGATCCCTTGAAGACCCGCTCCGATAACTACTGCATCAGCTGACGCAGGTAATTTACCTTCTGTACCAGCAACCGCAGGTACGCGAGACTGAGTAGATTCAAAACGACCTTCTCTGCGGATCATAGGGACAACAGCTGCGCCCCCAGCAATCACACCAGCAGCACCAACCCCTAATAATAGTTTTCTTCTCGAGATTTTCATCTATAACCTCAATAACAATCTTGTTTTTTATATAGTAAATAATTTCAAATTGAGATAATGATCTTATCATATATTTTGAAATTGTTAAGTATGGTTAGTACTTGTTAATAAATTTGAGTGAAATGTATGAATGAATTATTTGATCTGGTCAGTGTTGTTGGGGGTTTGTCGCAATTTGGCTTATTTTTTAAATAGCATAAATAGTGAAATTTAATTGTTAATGTCAGAAAAAGTGTACAGGTGTAAATAGATTTATTTTAGATAAGTTAATTATTTCGTTGGGTGGGTTGGAAAAATATTAAATAATCATTCTTAGTTGATTATGCTAGATTTTGATTAAGTCAGATTATTTTTTTTGAGACATAAAATAAATATTAAGTTAAATTTTTTAGTTATTTAATCATCACTTGATGTATTTTCAACCAATTAATTTATTTTTAATGAAAATGCATATTAACGACTCTTCTTCAGTGATTTCTTTTTTTTATGATATTTTTTTGTTTGTATCTATATGAAAAATTTAACTTTAAATTTAAGTGCTCATTTTTTAGCACAATCGGTCAAATATATGTTAGATATTTTTACTGACTTTCCAGACTTAATCAAAATATGGAAAAAATCCAATTTCTGAGCATTTGGTTGCTAATTAATCACGTTTAATTTGGGATTATTGATCTGACTCACAGTAATATTTTTTTATGCGTAATTTCTGCATTTTCATTTTTTATATTGAAAGGAAATTTATTTTTCTATTTCGATTATTATTTGGTCGAATAAATTAATTAGGAAAATTTCGCTTTATTTCGCTATTTAACATTTGAGTACTTTTTAAACTTACAAAAAATTAGTTAATAAAATGTTAAGTTGGTAAATGAAATTTTGAGTAACGAAATAATATATATAAGAGGAGGTGCCATTGGAGGGGTTATGGCAGGTAAAAATACCTCCTACCTTCGTCATGTGACGAATTTGGGAGGTATTTTTGACGTTATTGGCTCAATGCATCTGCTACCGCTTTAAAGCGGGCAAACTTATCCCGTAACTGTAAGTGAGCCGCTTGGCTTGGCTGATATGCTGTGATTTTTGGGGTGCTGGATGAAATCGCAGCATCAAATCCAGTGTAATAGCCGGAGCCGACAGCGGCACATAGTGCTGCCGCTTGGCAACCTGATTGCTGAACATCGACAACTTCTAGTGGTAAATTGCTTGCATCACAGAACATCTGCATCCACAGCGCAGAGTTAGTCGGTCCGCCAGTAAAGCGGATAGCTTGAGTGCAATTATCGATACCTACAATACGATCTTGATGCAGTAGATGAGAGAACACTATTCCTTGGTAAATCGCGTAAGCGATATCCCCCTCAGTATGATGAGAGCTTAAACCAAGCAATCCACCATGCAGGTTACTGTGATAATTGGAACCATACAGCCAAGGGAAAAACAGGATGTCATTCTGCCGAGTTGCACCTTCCGCAACACATGCGTTAAGCACGTTATAATCCTGCAAGCGTTGGTTGAAAAAATGTCGCGTAAACCAAGCTAGATTACTGGCGGAGGTTGGGCTTCCTTCGTGGACAAAATAGGTGCCTGGAATACAATATTTTCCCCAAACATAAGGATAATCAGCAGGCATAATTTTGTCGAAAACCCGTGTTGAAATAGTCCAGGTTCCCGCCACTGCGCTCAGCTTATCTTTTTGGCTGACACCGGATGATAACGCCGCACCGACCACATCAAAGAAACCACCAAAAACGGGCGTGCCTTCTTGTAAACCGCAATCTTTGGCTGCTTGGGTGGTGACGCAACCCGCCGATTGTGCGGAGTTGATAACTGGCGCTAATTTTTCATTAGCTTCTTCAATGCCAAACAATTCACACAGTCTAGGGTCATAGCTGGATGTGGTTGGGTTATATAATTGGCTACCTGAAATATTGGTTTCTTCACAAGTGAGCTGGTCAGTCAACCGGTAACGAATATAGTCGTGAACCATTAAAACGTAGCGGCCATCACGGTAGCTATCGGGCTCATGTTGTTTTAGCCAATTCAGCAGTGCAACTGGGTGCGATGCCCACAGTTGCTGCAAGCTGAGTGGGTATGCTTGCTCTGCGGTGCCATTTTGATGCCATTGGTCAACAATCGCCTGTGCGCGGGAGTCTGAAGAAACGATCCCGTTCCTGACGGGTTTTCCGTGCTTGTCTAGCAAATACAACCCTTTGCCGTGAGAGGAAAAGCTCACTCCCGCAATTTGTGAGGCATGTAGCTGGCTTTTGACTATGGCCTCACGGATCACGCCGCAGGTGACTTGCCACAGTGTTTCCATATTGCGTTCACTGAACCCAGCTTGTGGGCTTTCTGTTGGGAAAGGATGCTCAGCCACGACAATCTCTTGACCATCAGGGCTGTAGATCCCCGCTTTGATAACGGTGCCTCCGAGGTCAACACCCATGAAAAATGTGCTCATTGTGTGCTCCTTAATTTCCCCAGCCCGCTTGTTGCATTTTATCTTCAATCCAATGGCGCGCCTTGATGATCTCAATCAGCGGTTCATCGGCTTTTTCCGTCCACATTTCAATTAAGAAGGTGCCACGATAATTGAGCTGCTTAAGCTGTTTGAACAGTGCTACAAAATCCACGCACCCTTCGCCGAATGGCACATCACGGAATTGACCTTTGCAACTGTCTGTTACGGCGTAGGTATCTTTCAGATGCAGAGCAACAATATTTTCGATGCCTTTGGTTAACTCGGCAGCCACATCACTACCCCAAGCGGTTAAGTTACCGACATCGGGATACACTTGGAACCATGGTGAGCGAATTTTATCGGCAAGGGCTTGCCATTTAGTAATCGAATTCATAAATGGTGTATCCATGATTTCGACGGCGCACATCACCTGAGAAGCCGCGGCAATTTCAGAGACCCATTTCATGCCTTCTTCAAAGCGGGCAATGGTGCCTTCATCTTGTTCTTCGTAATACACGTCATAGCCAGCCAATTGAATAGTACGAATACCAAGGTCTTGTGCCAATTTGATGGCTTTTGTCATTAATTCACGAGCTTTTTGACGCGTATTTTCATCATGGCTACCAAATGGAAAACGGCGGTGGCCAGATAGACACATTGTTGGAATGCGTACTTGTGTTTTCTGGATAGCGGCGACAATTTCAAGGCGTTGTTCCAAGCTCCAATCTAAACGCGCTAAACGCTCATCCGTTTCATCAACAGACATCTCAACAAAATCAAATCCAGCGGCTTTCGCAATAGCTAATTTTTCGCTCCAGCTGCTGTGCTTTGGAAGGGCTTTTTCGTAGATACCAATCGGATTTTTTCGTGAAGTATTCATCTGTATTCCCTGTCAGTTAATTTTGTACGGATGCTTTGTTGAGACGCTGATTACGTGTCATTGCACGCTTAGCGCTCCATTTTTCTTTAAAGAATTTGAAGGCGAGTGCGAGGATTAAGGTGATGCCCCAAACGGCAAGGTTGAAGTGTAAACTGACGCCTAACAGGCTTAGACCCGTTGCTATCACTTGCAAAACAAGCAGTGCACAGAATACACGGCTGACTTTTCCGACGCCGCCAAACGGGTTTGTACCGCCCAAAACAATGGCTAAAATAGTCAGCAGTAAATAAGAGTCCCCGTAGCCCATACGCGCGGAGTTAAAACGCGCCATCATGATCAGCCCTGCTAACACGCACAGCAAACTGGAAATGGTATAGATGGCAATCATTACGCGGTCGGTACGCACACCACTGAACCAAGTCGCATTGATGTTGCTGCCGCTCATGTAGATATTTTTCCCAAGGCGTGTACGTCCTAAGAAAAGCGCTAAAATAATCGCCGTCACAATGAAAATAATCATGGCAATAGGCATCCCGAAGACAGTATCAGAGCCAATTGCGCGAACGATTGGGGGCATGCCGCTAAGCGCTGCGCCTTTTGTGAGATAAACCCCAATACCACTGATAATCGTCATCGAGCCGAGAGTCACCAAAATAGGGTGCGCCCCAATATGGGATATCATCAATCCAGTGAGGCAACCAATGATCACCGCAATGACGGTTGCACCGATTAACGCAAAAACCAACCACATTAGCTGTGTGCCCGTACCCGCATCAACAGGCAGGTAGTTGATAAACACCCAAGCCATAAATAAGCCCGTTAAGTTGGCGGTGCTAATAATGGCGAGGTTTAGTCCACCGCTTAGCATTGGAACAAACATGGCGAAGGTCAGAAGACCTAACTCTGGCAACTGAAACGTAATACTTAAAAAGGTATTTTGTGTAAAAAAGTGCCCTGGCATGGCGATACTAAATGCCGCAATCGCGATAAGAAAGATTGAAAGCAGTCCGATAACAGAGCCATCAATTTTAAAAAAATCTTGTTTTTTCATGGTGATATTCCTGTTAAACAAAGCCTACGTCCGTCTCTTTACGCTTTTTGTAGTGAGTAATACAAATGGCGATAAGAATAACCATCCCGATAACGATATTGACGAAGTAGTTAGAAACCCCGATCAAGTTCAGACCGTTTTTCAATATACCGATGAGGAAAACGCCCATGAGGGTGCCTATCACACTCCCTCGGCCACCGGATAAACTTGCGCCCCCTAATACCGCCGCTGCAAGTACATCCAATTCCCCACCTACCAGTGCACTTGGAACAACTTCACTCATGCGGTAGGTTTGCAACATGCCGCCAATCGCCGCCATAGCACCAAGATAGCCGTAAGCAAACAGATAGATAACCCAAACACGGATACCAATACGTGAAGCCGATTCTTGGCTACCACCAACCGCGTACAGTTGGCGCCCAATGTGGGTTTTGTTCATGAGAATCCACGTTAAAAACGCGATGCCTAGCATCACCACGAGCGGTAAGCCTATTTGGTAATATTCACCATCCACTTCAAAAGGCAGGATGGTCACAGGATCCACCCACCAATCCGGCAAGTCGTAGATACTGTGCCCGTTGGTTAGCCACATCAGCATACCGAACAGTAAAGATTGCATACTGATGGTGATAATGATCGACACTACATTGAGGGAGTAGATCAAAATTGCATTGATCAAACCAAAGGTAATCCCGATCACGATGGCGAGAGCAATGCTAAGCGTTGGGCTTTCGAGTAAACCTTGTAGTAAAAAAGTGGCAATCACATATTGGACAACCGAGGCAACGGCGGCGAAGGAAATATCAATTCCTCCGGTGACCAGTACCACGAATAGACCTAGCGCAAAGATGCCCGTGACCGCATAGCTTTCACTTAAGTCGAGCAAGTTTTGAATGGTAAGAAATTGTGGGCTCATTAAGGTGAAAAATACCACCATCACGAGGATCACCCAGATTAACCAGCCTTCAACAGACTGTGGACGAAGTTTTTGCCAATTAGTCATTGATGATTTCCTCCAATTGTTGCTCAGTCATGGAATCCGTCACAATTTCTTTGACGATAGATCCTTGCTTCATATGTAAAATGCGATCGCAGTTGTAAAAGGCTTCGGAAGCTTCATCCGTGATCAACAAAATGGCGATCCCAACCCCAGAAAGGCGATGGATCAACTTATAAATACTGTCTTTTGCACCAATATCGACTCCCACGGTTGGGGCATCGAGGATCAATACTTTGGGGCGAGTTAGGATCCATTTAGCGAGCACCACTTTTTGCTGATTTCCCCCCGATAAGGTGGAAAGGGCATTGTTGGGATCCGTGACCTTAATATCTAAATCCGCAATCCACTCTTGAACGATTTGTTGGCATTTTTGCTCGTCAATTAGATGCAGAGGGGTTTTCAAGCGATCTAAAATGGAAATTACCATGTTATCGGCGATTGACTGCTGCAAAATGGCACCAAGGGTTAGCCGGTCTTCAGAGACATAGCCAATACCATGCTTGATAGCTTGGGCATTGCTTTTGAAGATAATCGGTTTGCCTTCTACTCTCATTTCGCCGCTATCGGGGCGCGTGATCCCAAAGAGAGATAGTGCGAGTTCAGTTCGACCAGAGCCTAATAACCCACATAGTCCAAGCACTTCACCTCGTTTCAGCGAGAGGGAAATATTCTGATATTGCCCTTTACGGCTGAGGTTCTTCAGCTCTAGAACCGTATGAGTTTCTTCCGCGTTATTCGGTAACTTACGTTCATGTACAATGTCGAGTCCCGTCATCAACTCAGTGATTTTTCGGGTGGTGAGATCCTCTGCTGGCCACGTCCCCATTTTTTGTCCATCGCGGATCACTGTGATGCGATCTGAGATTTCTTTCACTTCTTCTAATCGGTGACTCACAAAAACGACGGTGATGCCCTTATCTTTTAAATAATTCACCGTGGAGAGAAGTTGATTTACTTCTGTGCGTGTCAATGAGGCAGTTGGCTCATCCATAATCACTAAGCGAGCTTCTGCCACGAGCGCACGGCAAATAGCGACTTGTTGGCGCTGTGCGATAGGGAGGAACTGTACTGGTGTGTCTGGGTCGATCGTAAATTCAAGTTCTTTGAGGATTTGTAGCGCTTTTTCCCGAATTTTTCCCTTTTGGAACCAACCAAAATAACCGTTTAGGTTTAGCTCAAAAGCGATGTTTTCAGCCACCGTTAAATTAGGGAATAGAGATAAATCTTGGTAGATAACTTGTACGCCAAGCTCTCTGGCTTTGTCTGGCGTTAAACGGGTGTAGCGCTTGCCATCTATTTCAATTTCGCTACCTTCATCGGGAGCGTAAACGCCGCTGATGGTTTTGATTAATGTGCTTTTTCCGCAGCCATTGGTGCCCGCTAAACAGTGAACTTCACCTTTGTTCAGCGTTAAGTCGATATTGCGTAATGCACGATGACCACCAAAGCTTTTGGAAAGATCCCGTAATGTGATGAGAGGGGAGTTTTTTTCGGCTGTCATAGTGGAGTCCTGGTGTTGACTGTGTCGTCATATTCAGAGCGACAACAAACGCCATAACTGACCTAAAGGGGGAAAAGTCACGACGTTGTTGTCACTTAAACTATGTGGAACAAAAGAATACTGTTATCGTATTTTTATTATGTAGAGCGAACTTACAGACCGACTTCAACCAGCTTTTTGGTATTTTCAATATTCAGGTTAACGGGCTTATCACTGAGTATCGTGTTGCCACTGACTTTGATCTCACCCATATCACCAATGCTCACGCCATCTTTGATCTCTTGACCATTCATCATTGCGGTAGCCACTTGAACGAAGACTTGACCGGCTACTTTCGGGTTAGAGATATAGCCTCCATCAATCGCACCTTTTTCTAATAATTTAATGCCTTGACCTGGAGTGAACGTACCAAATACACAGGTTTCTGCATTTTTACGGCGTTTGTCGATAGCACGTCCTGCACCGATAGGACCTTGTGAACCAAATGACATGATGCCTTTCAGGTCTTTATGCTTGGAGAGCAGGTCGTTTGCAGTACGCATGGAGTCATCAACGGATTCTGCAACCCCGAAACGATCATCGACCATTTGCATTTTTGGATAGTGTGCTTTTTGGTAAGCGATAGCAGCATCAGCCCATTCGTTCACTAATGGCACTGTTAAGCTACCAACGAACATGGCGTATTTACCTTCTTCACCCATGCATGCAGCCATATCTTTCATATGGTTAGCACCCATGCTTTGGGTATCTAATAATTCGAAATCCCAATCTGCATTTTTTTGATTTGGTGATTCGTGAGTGATCACTTTGATGCCTGCTTCTTGGGCACGTTTTAAAACAGGCTCAAGCACTTTTGCATCATTAGGAACAACACCGATGACATCGACTTTCTTCGCGATCAGATCTTCAATTGCACGAACTTGTTCAGCAGGGTCGGCGGTTGTTGGACCAACTTGAAATGCATTAACACCCAGTTTTTGACCTTCTTCGGTGATCCCTTGTTCCATTACGTTGAACCAAGGAATACCACCAACTTTCACCACGACACCCATAGTAAATGGCTTCTGCGCTTTCTGAGATTCAGCCATTGCCACGTTGGAAAATAGTGCTGCGCCCATTAAGCAAGGTAAAACTAATTTTTTCATATTCATCGTTATATTCCTCAGAGATGATGCGCATATGTAGCCATGCTCATCAACATAGGGTTAATGTTTTGTTTAATTAGATAGATATAATTAATTTCTATTAATCGTTAATTTAATTAATAGGTTTTTTTGCTGCCTGGTGTAATTCATTTATTTAAAATAAAACAAAATGCTTAATTCACTGACTTACGCTGCTACTATGATGTATATAAAGATTACTTATCACATTCAATAATGTTTAATTTTGGAAATGTTTGCTTAAAGTTTTTGTCATTTAGTTTATTTGTGATTAACACGTTAATATCATTTAAGGTACAAACTTGGCTAAATGCATATTGGTCTAATTTATTATTATCAGCTAATAACACACAGTTCTCAGAAACCTGAATCATAATACTTTTTAATTTGGCATTTATTTCGCTACCATCGCGCACGCCAGTCTCTATATTGAATCCTTGGCACGATAAAAATAACGTTTTAATTTGAAAACTACGGATAATACTTTCCGATATTGGACCATGAAAATCATCATGGCGTTCTGAGTATTCCCCACCAATTCCAATGACTCGGACGCGATCTCGACACGCAAGAGCTTGAATAATTTTGACGGAATTCGTAACCACCGTAATATCGATATCCGGTATTTGCCTCGCGAGAAACCAGCAAGTGCTGCTGTTATCCATCATGATGCAATCACCGGGTTGGATAAATTTCAGTGCGGCTTTTGCTATTTTCATTTTCGCATCCGGATTCTCTTCCGTTCTTTTGCGAAACGATTCTGCGCCATCCACCATTTGACTGAGTTTGACCGAAGAAGGCATGACACTCAGTACTGGAGTTTCATCTTGTTCAGTAGCAACGGCACCGCCGAAGCTGCGGAGCAGACGTTTTTCGCGTTCAAGCGCCGTTAAATCACGACGAATAGTTTCTTGAGAAACGTGACAAAGCAGGGCTAAATCGCGCACTAGTGCTGAACCATGCTGTGAAACATGAGAACAAATTAATCGATGGCGTTCAGCTTGTAACATCTCAAGACTCCTATTCTTTCCATGATATGCATTGTGCCTGCGTTGATTTTTTTTTGTCGTGACTCGACTCATGTAACGGTGGAGAGAAATAAACAAAGCTATTTATAGAGATATAAGTCACCTTTTTAATGAAAATTAATTATATGCTTTCATTAAAATAGTTATTTAGATCACCAAATATAGCGATGTGTAGGCAAAAACCAGACGATGCTTTAATCAACTTCATCAAACTCGGTCATTTTTACTAGGGCTATTTTTGTTTTAGTTTGACTGAATATGACCGACTATGACTGAAATTCATGGTTTTGTTAATGATTTGTAAAGCTACGAGCTTTTTAATTCGGCTAAATCTGTTTACCTTAATACCAGAACATCCTCTGTACATCGGCAAAAAAAGAGACAACAAAATAAGTTTTTGTCGTTGATATTCATAGCTATTTTCAAATTTTATTTTCACACCTGGGGAGGTAATCATGCTGGAGAAATTAAAACAGCAAGTTTTTGAGGCTAATCTTGAATTACCAAAACATAAACTGGTGACGTTTACTTGGGGTAACGTTAGCGGGGTAGACAGAGAAGCAGGCTTAATGGTGATTAAACCTTCAGGGGTGGATTATGAAACCATGAAAGCGGATGACATGGTCGTTGTGTCATTAAGCTCTGGCGAAGTGGTTGAAGGTAAATATAAACCGTCATCCGATACTGATACCCACTTAGCGTTATATCAAGCATTTCCAGAGATTGGTGGCATTGTTCACACTCATTCTCGTCATGCGACTATTTGGGCTCAAGCAGGGCTACCACTGAGTGCATTAGGTACAACACATGCCGATTATTTTTACGGTGAAATCCCTTGTACCCGTAAAATGACCGAAAGCGAAATTGCTGGGGAATACGAGAAAGAAACAGGGCATGTGATTATTGAAACATTTAAACAGCTCGGTGTATCTGCAAAGGATATTCCAGCAGTATTAGTGCATAGTCATGGTCCTTTTGCTTGGGGTAAGGATGCCCATAATGCTGTTCATAATGCAGTGGTATTGGAAGAAATTGCCTATATGAACTTATTTACTCGTCAATTGACACCTCAAATTGGTGATATGCAGCAAGAGCTGTTAGATAAACATTATTTACGTAAGCATGGGAAAAATGCCTATTACGGGCAAAAATAGTTTTTATTTTTAAATTGATAATTTAAAAGAGATTCTTTTTATTGTTAATTGATTGCTAAAGTTGTTTTTCATTTAATTGAAATTTTAGCTCATTCATTTTTCATCTGTTCACCATGCCAAAAGCCACGGAAATATTTTCGTGGCTTTGTCGTGCAAAAAATATTTTTATCAGGGTATAGGGTTAAATTGTAAGTCGGTTTAAACTGGCGCGGTGTATTGGTGACACTGAGTGGAAAGGACATGTCTAATCGATTACTTTTTCTATTTTTGACCTTTTTCGTTAATCTTTTTTCTGTTTCACATGCTGCAGATATAAAAAATAATAATTTAATCATCAGCGGTTCAAAAGCTATCAATCTTGATAATTGGGAGCTTGTGGATGTACCGCCTAAATTGATTCAGACAAAAGTCCCAGAAAATATCTTTGCTGTTGTTGGTGGTCAAATGCGAGTTGTAGGGGAAATTAATCCGGATACGGGTTTTTACGCCTATAGCCCGAATGGCGACTATAATGCTTTACAGTTTGGTAATGATTTTGCCTATGTAAAAAACACCCAAATATCCAAAAAGAAACCTCGAAATATTCCTGAGGATGACCGATTAAATGACTTAAAGAATCCGGTCTATGACTATTTGATTACAAGCCAAAAAACACCGGTATACAGCGCAACTGATGAGAATTCTCGGCAGATAGCCTCGTTATGGGAAAACTTACGTTATCCGGTACTCGCGCGGATGATCAAAACCGATGAAGATGGTGATAAAACATCGTGGCTAACGATTCGTATAGGTGATCGCCTTGGGTATGTCCGTTTAGATGATGTTGCCATAGATAAAGGCATTCCTATTTTAACCTACCACCATATTCTCAAAGATAGCGAAAATAAAAACTTTCGCCATACATCGACGACCACCTCTGTTGAGGCATTCCGTGAACAGATGAATTACCTCAAAGAGATGGGATACCAAACGCTATCTTTAGACGATGTGGAAGGGTATTTAAATAAGAGTGCAAATTTGCCGGGGCGAGCAGTGGTATTAACGTTTGATGATGGACTGAAATCAGTGTATCGCTATGCGTTGCCTATTCTAAGGGAAAACCAGCAGCAAGCGACGCTGTTCGTGATTTCTGCCCGTATTAAAACACAGCCACAAAAATGGGACCCAGATTCTCTGCAATTTATGAGTAAGCAGGAAATTAAAGAGAGCCAAGATGTGTTTCATATTCAGTCTCATACGCACTTTTTGCATCGCTTAGATAACCGTAATAATCCGATTATCTTTAGTCGTAAAGAGCATACGATAATGTTGGATTTTAAGCGTTCAATGAAAGCTCTTGCTAAGTTTGAACGAGACCAGCGTTATTTAGCCTATCCATTTGGCGCTTATAACCAAACGGCAATTGAGGCAGCGAAAGAGGCAGGTTTGCATATTGCGGTATCAACTATTCAAGGCAAAGTTAAACTTGGCGATAACCCCTACGCATTAAAACGATTATATGCCTATAGCACTGACCCTATTAGCAAATTTGCATTGATGGTAGGCAATAGCGAGCAGGATGTGGTGAATAAGAACGTGGTCGTTGATAAGTAGAGAATCGATAATAAGTAGAAAGCTGATAAATAACGATTGGTTAAGATAACAGGGTGAGCAAAATGATTATTGCTCACCCTTTTTTAATTATTTAACACATTTCTTGCAAGAGTCATTTTGGACAATATCAAAGAAGTTATTGCCTTTATCATCCACTAGAATAAATGCAGGTAATCCTTCCACTTCCATTTTCCATACGGCTTCCATACCTAGCTCTGGGTATTCGAGACAATTTAAGCTTTTCACAAATTCTTGCGCCAAAATCGCCGCAGAGCCGCCAATGCTACCAAGATAAAAACAGCCGTGTTTTTTACACGCATCGGTGACTGCTTGAGTTCGGTTACCTTTTGCTAGCATTAACATGCTGCCGCCATGGGATTGGAAGAGGTCAACGTATGGATCCATACGGTTTCCGGTGGTTGGACCTAAAGAACCTGACACCATGTCCTCAGGTTTTTTCGCAGGGCCTGCGTAATAGACCATATGATCTTTAAAATATTGTGGTAGCTCTTCACCATTATCTAAGCGCTCTTTGAGCTTGGTATGGGCGATATCGCGAGCGATGATCAGTGGACCACTGAGGGATACACGGGTCGACACAGGGTGTTTACTCAACTCGGCCAAAATATCTTTCATTGGGCGGTTGAGGTCGATATGAACCACGGTTCCTTCTGTCTGATGACGCATCGATTCAGGGATATATTGCGCTGGATTATGCTCCATTTTCTCCAGCCACAAGCCGTCTTTAGTAATTTTTGCTTTGATATTGCGGTCAGCGGAGCAAGAAATGGCTAAACCGATCGGACAAGAAGCGCCATGGCGAGGCAAGCGAATGACACGCACATCGTGGGCAAAGTATTTACCACCAAATTGCGCACCAAAGCCAAGATGGCGTGACGCTTCTAATAACTCATTTTCTAGCTCAATATCACGGAACGCACGACCATACTCATTACCTGTCGTTGGCAGGTTATCATAGTATTTTGCTGAAGCCAGTTTGGCTGTTTTCAGCGTGGTTTCTGCAGAAGTACCGCCGATAACGAATGCGATATGATAAGGTGGGCAAGCGGTTGTCCCTAAGTTTCTCATTTTCTCAATTAAGAAGTTTTTCAACTTAGCTGGGGTCAGCGTTGCCTTAGTTTCTTGATAAAGGGCGGATTTATTTGCAGAGCCGCCGCCTTTGTTAACAAACAAGAAATGGTATTCATCACCCGTGGTGGCAAAAATGTCAAATTGCGCTGGCAAATTCGTGCCTGTATTGACTTCGTTGAACATATCCAGCGGGGCATTTTGCGAAAAACGCAGGTTTTCGCGTTGGAAAACGTTATAAATACCTCGAGAGAGGTATTCTTCGTCATCACAGCCAGTCCAAACTTGTTGACCTTTTTTCCCGACTACGGCAACAGTTCCCGTATCCTGACAGTTTGGCAGAATACCTTTCGCAGAAATCTCGGCGTTACGCAGTAATTGCAGGGCGACATACTTGTCATTCTCGCTCGCTTCAGGATCGTGCAAGATAGCCGCTACTTGTTTTTGGTGGGCTGGTCTTAAAAAGAACTGGGATTCATAAATTGCATGTTCAGCAAGAAAGGTTAAAGCCTCCGGCTCAATTTTTAACATTTGCTTCCCAGCAAATTGCTCTACAGAAACATATTTATCAGAGACTTGGTAATATTCGGTTTTATCCTCAGATAACGGATAAGGTTCTTGGTAAAAAAACTCTTTATTAGCCATTTTGCTCACTCACATATCAATTTTAGCGGAAAATATAAAAAATAAATTATTTATAGGCTTTTTGTTCTAAATGCCGCTTGTTTTGTCAGGCGGGATAATCGTTTATAGGGATAATAGTCTGAATGCAATTAGAATAATTACCCATTATATTCAAAGGGATGTAAAAGAAAATATGACTTTGGTTAAACTTTTCCGAGAAACTCAAATTCAAATTCAAAGTATGAAGTTAATCACATAATTTAATTATGGGTATTAGATTTAACTATTTGTTATTCATGTTATATCTAGGGTGTTAATTTAGATTTTATGCATTCAATTTTTCCATAAATATCATGCTAGGTTAGCTGATTCATTAATCATTCATGGTTTATTAGCATTTAGAAAATAATAAATAAAATGAAGCACAAGGATTAAATAAAAAAGAGTGATTATTATTACTTAGATAAGTTATCTTAATCATCAATAAGACCGGTAATTAATATAACCATTTGAACACATTGTGTTTTTATGGTTTTATTATTTTAAGTCTTATAATGAAAAATGATAGTTAAGCGGAAAGCTATGAAAAATAGGGCAATGTCACTTATTTTCATCATAAATCGCTTTTATTTGTTTTAAATTCATAATGAAAGGCAAACAAAGTGTTGAAAATGGCTTTCAATTTTCATTAACAGTGTTTATTATGCAGCCCTTATAGTTTTATTAAAATGGCGCTACTGGTTTTGGGCTTTGCTGGGGATCTTCCTGGGGGCTTAACAGTCTTTAACGGTGGCGGTTCTATCTGCATTATTCCTAGGGATAGAGTGTATTATAAATGACTGAGACAACTTCTCTCACACCACTCGTCGAATTAAAATCTTTAAATAAAGGTTTTGATGGCAAACAAATTATTTCTGAGCTTGATCTCACCATCCGAAATGGCGAATTCTTAACCATTTTGGGACCTTCTGGTTGCGGTAAAACGACAGTTTTGCGTCTGATTGCTGGATTAGAAGATGTAGATGACGGTCAAATTATTCTTGATGGTCAGGATATTACAGATATTCCTGCGGAACAGCGTTTCGTGAATACTGTATTCCAAAGCTATGCATTATTTCCTCATATGACCGTATTTGAAAATGTCGCATTTGGCTTGCGTATGCAAAAAACGCCGAAAGCTGACATTCAAAAACGTGTGGAACAAGCCTTGCATATGGTGCAATTGGCTGATTTTGCAGAGCGTATGCCGAATCAACTTTCTGGTGGTCAACAGCAACGTGTGGCAATTGCCCGTGCAGTCGTGAATCGCCCGAAAGTACTGCTTTTGGATGAGTCCTTATCGGCGCTGGATTATAAACTGCGTAAACAGATGCAAAATGAACTGAAAGCCTTACAGCGCAAGCTCGGTATCACGTTTATTTTTGTGACCCATGACCAAGAAGAAGCACTCGCGATGTCTGACCGTATCATTGTGATGCGTGAAGGCAAAATTGAGCAGGATGGCACGCCTCGTGAAATTTACGAAGAGCCAAAAAACCTGTTTGTTGCTCAATTTATCGGTGAAATCAATATTTTTGATGCAAAAGTATTGCATCGTATTGATAAGCAAAGAATTCGTGCCAATGTTGAAGGGCATGAATGTGATATTTTTACCGATTTATCGGTCACCGAAGGTCAGCATTTAAACGTTTTACTGCGTCCCGAAGATTTACGTGTCGAAGAAGTTAACGATGCCGATAATCATCCTGGGCTGATTGGTTACGTACGAGAACGTAACTATAAGGGTATGACGTTAGACTCAGTGGTTGAGATGGAAGATGGCAAAATTATTATGGTCAGCGAGTTTTTCAACGAAGATGACCCTGATGTCGACCACTCGCTTAACCAAAAAGTTGCAGTGACTTGGGTTGAAAGCTGGGAGGTAGTTCTGGATGATCATTCGTAAGCATAAAATCTTGCAGAATGTGATTATCACCGGCGTTGTCGCTTGGCTGCTACTCTTTGTTTTTCTGCCAAATTTAATGATTATTGGTACCAGTTTCTTCACACGCAGTGATACGAATCTGGTGGATTTGGTCTTCACTTGGGACAACTATATCCGCTTGTCGGATCCGATGTATGCCCAAGTGATGCTACATTCATTAAATATGGCGTTAATCGCCACATTTTTCTGTCTTGTGATTGGCTATCCTTTTGCGTTTATTTTGGCAAGGTTGCCTAAACGCATCCAGCCGTTAATGCTGTTTCTGCTGATTGTGCCATTTTGGACTAACTCATTGATTCGAATCTATGGGTTAAAAGTCTTTTTAAGTACCAAGGGGTATTTGAATGACTTTTTACTGTGGGTTGGCATTATCGATAAGCCGCTGAAATTAATGTATACCCCAGAAGCGGTGGTATTGGGCTTAATCTATATCTTATTGCCATTTATGGTGATGCCGCTCTATTCCAGTATTGAAAAGCTGGATAAATCCTACTTAGAAGCGGCGCGAGACTTGGGCGCCAATAAATGCCAAACTTTTGTGAAGATTATTATTCCACTGACCATGCCGGGAATTATTGCGGGCTGCTTATTAGTGTTGCTGCCAGCAATGGGGCTGTTCTACGTGGCGGATTTAATGGGCGGGGCGAAAAACCTGCTGATTGGTAACGTCATTAAGAGCCAGTTCTTGAATATTCGCGATTGGCCGTTTGGGGCGGCAACCAGTATTTTCCTCACGGTGATGATGGGGCTGCTACTGTATGTGTACTACCGAGCTGCTAAGCTTTTGAATAAAAAGGCGTATGAAGAATGATCGGACGTATTTTGCGTGGTGGCTTTATGACCACCATCTACGCGTATCTTTATATTCCAATCATTATTCTGATTGTGAACTCATTCAATGAATCGCGTTTTGGGATCCAGTGGCAAGGCTTTTCGACTAAGTGGTATGAGTTACTGAGCAATAATGACAGCTTGCTTGAGGCGGCTGGGCATTCATTAACAATGGCGGTACTTTCAGCGACATTTGCGACAATTATCGGCACATTAACCGCTGTGGCGCTCTTTCGTTATCGTTTTAGAGGCAAGCCTTTTGTCGGCGGAATGCTGTTTGTGGTCATGATGTCTCCTGATATTGTGATGGCAATTTCGTTGCTGGTGCTGTTTATGATCCTTGGGGTTTCATTAGGTTTTTGGTCACTGCTATTTTCACATATTACTTTCTGCCTGCCTTTTGTGGTGGTGACGGTGTACGCCAGATTGAAAGATTTTGACGTGAAAATGTTAGAAGCCGCCCGAGATCTTGGCGCTGGGGAATTTACGATTTTACGTAAAATCATCCTGCCATTAGCATTACCCGCCATTGTTGCTGGGTGGTTACTGAGCTTCACTTTATCGATGGATGACGTGGTGGTCTCTTCCTTTGTGACGGGTCCAAGTTATGAAATCTTACCGTTAAAAATTTACTCGATGGTTAAAGTGGGGGTCTCCCCTGAAGTGAATGCATTAGCAACGGTCTTGTTATTAATGTCGTTGATTTTGGTGTGCCTCAGCCAGTGGGTGATGCGCGACAAACACGGTAAAAATGCGGTGGCTAAGCCATCAAAACGTTAAGTTGTACTTGGTGGGTGCTGTCAGCACCCAATCTTTCCATGCCATCAGGCGAGAGGGTAGGCTTTAGCGAAGCCTATTAAGATAGATAAAAAGCACTTTGTTGAGGGAAAATCAGTGATGAAAAAATGGTCCTATCTGCTAGCCGCAGGTTTAATGGCTGCAAGCATTGGCACGGCAACAGCCGCTGACGATAACAAAAACGTACTGTATTTCTATAACTGGACAGAATATGTTCCCCCCGGTTTATTAGAGCAATTTACTAAAGAAACTGGCATCAAGGTGATTTACTCCACCTATGAATCAAATGAAAGCATGTACACTAAATTGAAAACCTACAAAGAAGGGGCTTACGATTTAGTGGTGCCATCGACTTATTTTATCGACAAAATGAGTAAAGAAGGCATGTTACAAAAGATTGATAAGTCACAACTGCCTAACTTTAAAAACCTCGATCCAAACCTTATCCACAAAGAGTTCGACCCAAATAACGATTACTCAGTACCTTATATTTGGGGGGCAACGGGTATCGGGATTAATGGTGATGCGGTTGATCCGAAATCTGTTACCTCTTGGGCGGATTTTTGGAAGCCGGAATATAAAAATAGCTTGTTGATGATGGATGATGCTCGTGAAGTGTTCCAAGTCGCGCTGACAAAATTAGGCTATTCCGGTAATACCACTGATCCAAAACAGATCGAAGAAGCGTATAACGAGCTGCAAAAATTGCGACCAAACATTCTGGCGTTTAACTCAGACAACCCTGCGACTCCGTACATTGAAGGGGAAGTGGATGTGGGTATGCTGTGGAACGGCTCCGCATTTGTCGCGAGACAAGCAGGGTTACCGATTGAAGTTGTGTGGCCAAAAGAGGGGGGGATTTTCTGGATGGACAGCCTAGCGATTCCGGCGAATGCTAAAAACGTAGAAGGGGCTCATAAGCTTATCGACTTCTTATTACGCCCAGAAATTGCGGCACAAGTAGCGGAGTCTATTGGTTATCCGACGCCAAACTTAGAAGCGAAAAAATTACTGCCTACGGAAATCGCCAATGACCCATCTCTGTACCCATCGGAAGAGGTATTGAAAAAAGGGGAATGGCAAAGCGATGTGGGGAATACCAATATTCTGTATGAAGAGTATTTCCAAAAGCTGAAAGCAGGGCGCTAATTTCGGTTCTGTTTTGAAATGGTCAGAGGCATCACCTTGGTGATGCCTTTTTCATACATAAAATCAGTGATTAACGCGCACTATTATGGATAACAAATTTGGCAAAATTATCTGCCCAAGGTTGTAAGAAGTCCTTACTTTTTGGTGAAATATTATCGTGGTCATCAACCATGCCGTCATACCATTTTAAATAACACTCAGGTTGATTCATGGTAGGCATATTTAAAAATGCGAGGCTATTACGTAAATGCTGCTGGGCGATTGCCGTACTAATATTACCAATAGAAACGCCTAATACTCCCGCAGGAATGCCATCCCATGAGTTATCACCCCAAGGTCTTGAACCTTGGTCAATCGCATTTTTTAATACACCAGGCATTGAACGGTTATACTCAGGTGTGGCGAAAATAATACCGTCAGACGCTTTTATTTGGCTCTTAAAATTAGCCACTACCGCAGGAACATTTTGGTCGGCTTCTTGGTTATAGAGAGGTAAATCGGCAATGTTGATAAATTTAAAGGTGAAATTAGATGGGAATAATTTAGTGATGGCTTTAGCGACTTTTAGATTGTAAGAGTCAGCACGTAAACTACCGACAACCACACCGATATTATACTGATTGGACATAATCAAAACCTCTTCTTATGTTGTGAAAATACAATGAATTCGCATATTTTCTTTGGAATAGGAATGTCTTTAATAATTTAGCATAATAAAATTCACTAAAGCTAAATTAAGTTAAATTTAATTTTGCCAATGATAAACCGTCGATAATTCATTACAGTATTTGTTTATATTTTAAAATTAACTTTATGTTTTTTAACTATTAAACAGAAATACTGTGAAGTTAATTACACTATTCATATTTAATTCCTCTCAATATTCTCTTCATTGATACGAGTCAAAATAGAACATACCGACCAGTCGGTATTATTCATCCCCATGAACACACTCGCGCATCCAAGAAAAAAAGATCCAATCAAACGACAAGAAGAGCTGCTAAACGCAGCTAGGGTAATCGCTGGTCGAGAAGGTATTGCAGCGCTTTCACTCAATGCGGTTGCCAGAGAAGCCGGTGTGAGCAAAGGGGGACTGATGCATCATTTCCCCAGTAAACAAGAACTGATTCATGCTTTGTTTATCCAGCTATTAGACATTATGGATGTGCGTATTGCCGCCATTATGGCGAATGATTCTGATCCTTATGGGCGATTTTCTCGCGCCTATTTGCACTATGTTGGCGAGCTAAAAGACTCCGATGAAAGTTTTCAGCTCGCACTTTTATCATTGGCGATGCCGACAGAACCTGTTTTGCGGAAATGCTGGCGTGATTGGATGCTAGGGCATTTAGCCCAAGGTGATGCGTTTGATAATGGCTATTTGGGGGCTTTAGTGCGCTATGCCGCCGATGGATTGTGGCTATCCGCGTTAACGGAAGGTCCTACATTATCACGTCAAGAGCGTGATGCAATCATTCAACGGTTAACCCAAATTTCATTTGAAGAGATGCATTAGTTTTCCAAGGGAAAGTACGTCTAAAAATAGAATGAGGCGATAATGAAATATAAGATCAATGCCTTCATTATTTATGATGCCGTTGATGGCACTTTATCTTTAAAAAAAGATGAGGTGGATACTCAGTTATCCATCACTGCAAATGCCCTGTTATTCTATATGATCCAAAAAAAAGGCGTCGTTTCCCGTGATGAAGTGCTTAAAGCTATTTGGGATGATAATGGACTAGTGTCTTCAAATAGTAATTTAAACCAATACATTAGCTTGCTTAGAAAAACGTTTCGACAATACGGCATTGAAAATATCATTGTCACCGTCGCGCGTGGGCGATTAGAGTTTAACTCTGAGGTTTTGTTGGAAGTACTTGATGAAGAAACGCTCAATACGACCCACTTGTTAAATAGCTTAAGTCAAATACAAAAAGCGGAAGTGATGCTGGCTCCTTCCTCAGAAACTAAACCTACCGAATCGCCTTCAGATCCATTACCTCATGCAATATCAAAACAAAAACGGGAAATTTGTTGGTATTTAGCCAGTGCCGCTTTTTTGTGTTGCGCCATTTTGTTGGCGACGATGAGCTATTTTTCATCTCAGCCTTCTGCTCCCATGATTTTGCCAACATTAGAACACGCCAGCTGTGATGTGTTATCGAATGAGAAAATGATCAACGGTGTTGTTGCAGATAACTATGTTCAAAACTTTGATAAAGTTAGAAAAAATTTAAATCTCGTATGTAATGATAAAGAGCGTTTTGTCTTCTTCTACGGGGACAAATTACAAAAAAATGGGTTGGGTAGGGTCTTTCTTGCCCACTGTGCGGCGAATGAATCTAATCCATTTAGTTATTGTGATAATTATTTTTATTATTCTTGGAAGCCATAATGAAAATATCCGGAAAATTATTATGTGTCTTGAGTGCGCTAATTTTTACAGGTGTGGTGATTTATACCCAATCGGTTGTGCTATCCAATAAAAATTCCGGTGAAATGGCATGTTCAACGAAAGGCATTATGCGCTTTGAAAATATGAAGGATGAAAACGTTAACGGGAATATTCACTTTAATTTTGGTGCAAATGGCGAAGGCTCAATTGTTGTTGAGGGCTATACGACGTCCAGTGCAGGATGGCTTTATTTACAACGATATGTGAAATTTAAATACACCAGCAAACGCATTTCGCCGACTGAGCGGCACTATAATATTAGCCACTGGGAAGCCAGTGCTTCCTCGATTGATGAATCCCCCGATGTGATTTTCGATTATTTTATGCGAGAAATGTCTGATAGCCATGATGGCTTATTTATTAATGCCCAAAAACTCAATGATAAAGCACTGCTTTTGAGTTCGATTAATTCCCCCCTGTTTATCTGCACACCTAAGTTAGGTAGCAAGTTTAATTGATAACCTACGTAGCTAGGGTGCTTATCTACACATTTCCCCTCATCGGTTTACCACACCATTTTCTCTAACACGCTGCGACAGTTTTTACTGCACGAATAACAACGTTACTGCATGACATGGAGTGTTAACATCCAGCCACACGTTGTGGAATACAGTGATTCTCCCGTTCATCTTCTGTTCTTAGCCCCTATTTACCATTGACCTCTGGTCCCCGCGTGAGGCAAACCACACTTATTATTGACCAAATTACCTTCTAGCATCAGCTCAATCATATCTTGTTAACAATCTCCTCAATAAACCCACCAAGTGTATTTATCGCTTTTTTTCTTACCGGACGGAAACGTGAATTTTCTCATTTTTCAGCATAGACGTGTGAATTTTTAAGCTAACAATTATGGGTTATAGTTTTTTATTCTAATTATCTTCATATCATGGATTTATATTTTGTTTTATTTTTTGGGGATTATAGTGATTTTGAAGCCAAAAGCTGCGTTCAATTAATCACCACGCAGACTCAATTGGCATAAATGTTTACTCACAGTTAAGAGGCATCAGCATTTTGGGGAATGGCTCTTAGGCGCTGGGAGTAAAGAAAAACGTAACGGCTTCCTTGGAGGAAACAACAATGGGTGATGCATTAGGACTTATTGAAACAAAAGGTTTGGTGGCTTGTATCGAAGCAGCTGATGCGATGTGCAAAGCCGCTAACGTCGAGCTTATCGGCTATGAAAACGTGGGTTCTGGTCTCGTGACTGCCATGGTGAAAGGTGATGTTGGCGCAGTAAAAGCGGCAGTCGATTCAGGTGTTGAATCAGCACAGCGTGTTGGTGAAGTGGTGACGTCGTTAGTCATCGCCCGTCCACATAACGATATCAACAAAATTGTGATTAAGCATAAAGCATAGCGTTTTCGGGGGAAATCATGGGTGATGCATTAGGTCTTATTGAAACACAAGGATTAGTTGCTTGTATTGAAGCCGCTGATGCGATGTGCAAAGCCGCAAATGTGGTGTTGATTGGCTATGAAAATGTGGGCTCTGGGTTAGTCACCGCCATGGTGAAAGGGGATGTTGGTGCGGTGAAAGCAGCCGTTGATTCTGGCGTTGAATCTGCATCTCGTATTGGCACGGTAGTGACCTCTCTGGTTATTGCCCGTCCACATAGCGACATCCAGAAAATTGTCTCTCAGTATAAAGTCGCAGAATAAATAGGAAATTTACTTATGAAAGAAGCTCTTGGCTTAATTGAAACCAAAGGTTTAGTGGCATGTATTGAAGCTGCTGATGCCATGTGCAAAGCCGCCAATGTTGAATTAATCGGCTATGAAAATGTGGGTTCAGGGCTTGTGACTGCCATGGTCAAAGGCGATGTGGGCGCAGTTAACGCAGCGGTTGAGTCTGGTGTAGAAGCGGCGAAACGTGTCGGTACAGTGGTTACGTCTCGAGTGATCGCAAGACCACATAATGATATCGGCAAAATCGCGCAGCAACACAAAGCTTAATCATTAGAAGCATTAGAAAAAACAACAAATTAGTAAGTTTAATCTTTTGACTCCGGTACGGGGGAAGACATGGTTGCATTAGATAAAGATCTGCAATCCAGACAACTGGCAAGAGAGCTAGTTAGAAACGCGAAACAAGCGCAAAAAACCTTTGCAACTTTTTCGCAGGAGAAAATTGACAGTATTGTTAAACACATTGCAACAGAATCTGCGCGCCATGCAGAAGAGTTAGCAAAAATGGCGAACGAAGAAACAGGCTTTGGGAAGTGGCAAGATAAAGTCCTGAAAAACACGTTTGCATCAGTTCGTGTGTATGAACATATTAAAGATCTGAAAACAGTTGGCATCATTAATGATGACAAAATCAATAAAGTGATGGATGTGGGGGTTCCGTTAGGGGTGATCACGGCACTGGTGCCTTCGACCAACCCAACATCAACCATTATCTATAAAACATTGATTGCCTTGAAAGCGGGTAATGCCATCGTCTTCTCCCCTCATCCTAACGCGAAAGCGTGTAGCTTCAGAACTCTGGACATTGTTAAAAAAGCCGCTCTGGAAGCTGGCGCGCCAGCGGGCATCGTAGATGGTGTCACCATGCTGACATTGGAAGCGACAAAAGAATTAATGCACAGCAAAGACGTTTCGTTAATTCTGGCAACGGGTGGTGAAGGCATGGTACGTGCTGCTTATGCATCGGGCACACCCACAATCAGTGGCGGTCCGGGTAACGGTCCTGCTTTCATTGAACGCAGTGCTGATATCAAAAAAGCCGTCAGTGACATTATTACCAGTAAAACCTTTGATAACGGTGTGATTTGCGCATCTGAGCAATCCATCATTGTTGAACGTTGCATTTACAACGATGTTCACCGCGAGTTATTAGCTCAAGGTGCTTACTTCATGAATGAAGATGAAGCAAAACGGATGGCTTCAATGCTGCTCAGAGCGAATGGCACCATTAACCCTGATGTCGTGGGGAAAGATGCGATTACGCTGAGTCAACGTGCAGGTTTTAGTGTTCCAGCTAATACGAGAGTATTAATTGCATTACAAGATACTGTCTCACCGAAAAATCCGTATTCACGCGAAAAACTGTGCCCAATCTTAGGGATGTACGTTGAAGAAGATTGGCGCTCTGCATGCCACCGCGTTGTCGATTTGCTGACAAATGAAGGCTTGGGGCACACGCTGGTGATCCACACGCAAAATGAAGATGTTATTCGTCAGTTTTCCCTCGAAAAACCCGTAAACCGTATTTTGATTAATACCCCAGCGGCATTAGGTGGTATTGGGGCAACCACCAATATTACGCCAGCGCTGACATTAGGATGTGGGGCGATTGGAGGGGGTTCAAGTTCTGACAACGTCGGTCCAATGAATTTACTCAACATTCGTAAAGTCGGTTATGGCGTCCGTTCTATTGATGATTTGAGACAACCAGCACCGGTGAACACGCCAGCGTATTCAACATCGCCAGTAACTCATGGATGTCAGTCATCGGTCAGTATTCTGGACGATGATCGTTTCCGTCAGTCGCAACCAGCAAAAATTCAAGGTCATTCAAGCGCTACGGATAACCGGTTTGCTAACACGGTGAGTCATGCAGATATCGCTGAAGCGGTTGCGACTCATGGCGATATCACGGAAGAGAATGTTGAGCAGATTATTAAGGCCGTTCTCGGACGCCTAAATAAGTAATTCATTGAGATAAGGCGGGTAAATCATGATTTTGGCAAAGGTAATTGGACATGTTGTCGCAACGCAGAAATGCCAAGAGCTAAGTGGTAGTAACTTACTGATGATCACGGCACTTGGCGATGATCTGAATCCGTTGAAGGATAAAACGTTTGTTGCGGTGGACAGTGTTGGCGCAGGGATTAATGACCTTATTTTGGCGGAAGAGTATTTCGCTTTGAACAAAGACAAATACAAAGCCATGTCCGTGGTTGCCATTGTTGAAAAAGTGTATCGAGACGGCAGGGAGTAAATAACGCATGAACCAGTTTTTCATTAAGCCAAGAGTGCAATTCGGTGCAAACGCTTTGGATTATTTATCTCAAGTGAATGCCCAGCACGCGTTTATCGTGACCGATAAAGCGATGGTGAAATTCGGGTTAGCCGATGAAGTGATTCGTCGATTAACCCAGCAAGGTATCTCATTTTCTTTGTACGATGATGTGGTGCCAGATCCAGAAATTTCATCCATCGTGAAGGGTATGAAAATCATGGATAGCCAATACCCAGATTTAGTGATTGCACTGGGTGGTGGCTCGGTTATTGATGCTGCGAAAGCGGTTATTTACTCCTTATGGCATACCCGCCAAGACAGTCATAGAACCAAACCTCATTTTGTGGCAATCCCCACAACCAGTGGAACGGGTTCTGAAGTCACGGCTTTTTCGGTGATTAAGTCTCACTCAGAAAAACTGGTATTGGTTGATGAGTTTATGTTGCCCGATGTGGCAATTTTAGACCCTGTATTAGTGAAATCTGTTCCTGCCGCTATCACCGCAGATACGGGAATGGATGTGTTATGTCATGCCATAGAAGCGTATGTGTCACGCAGTGCTTCTGATTTTTCAGATGCACTTGCAGAAAAAGCCGTTCAGTTAGTTTTTGCCCACCTCATTGATTGCTATCGCGACGGCAGCAACTTAGTGGCTCGTGAAAAAATGCATAACGCATCGTGTATTGCGGGAATGGCATTTACCAATGCATCTCTTGGGATCACCCACAGCTTAGCGCATGCACTAGGTGGTGTGTTTCATATTCCTCATGGTCGTGCCAACTCAATATTGATGGCGCAAGTGGTGGCATTTAACGCAGGACTGGAAGGCTGTTGTGAAACGACTGCGGCTAAGCGTTATGCCGAATTAGCGCAAAAACTTAATTTACCAGCATCGAACGTACGTGAAGGCGTTGAGAGCTTAATCATGGCAATCAACGTACTGAAAGATGAAATGAATATGCCGAAAGGCATCCACGCGACAGGCGTCAATGAAACTGATTTTAATGCCCGTTTAGGGGAAATGGTTGGACAAGCATTGCGCGATAGTTGCACTCCGACTAATCCACGGGACGTAAATGAAAAGCAGCTAGAAGCACTGTACAGACAGTCTTTTTAATAGTTAACGCTTTTTATGTGATGAATAACGAACGAGAAAGAACATCAGGAGAGGCTAACATGGCCAAATATGCTTTGACCCCACGAGTAAAAACACTGGCTGAACGTTTAAGTGCTCGTAATTGCTCAATCATTACCGAACGTGCCAACATTCTTGAAACCGTGAGAAACCAACTGACGGGTGCACCACAAGCGATTAAACCCGCTCAACAGTTTTATGAATTTATTCGTCATTTCCCTGCGTTTATCGCACAAGATGAATTGATCATTGGTAGCCAGTCTTCAACGCCGCGTGGTGCTATTTTTCATACGGAAGACGAAGTGCACAGCCAGAGTATTTATGAGTTTTTAGCCGGTGATAGTGCCATTGCCGCTCCCGATTATTTAGTTGTGTTAAATGTGGGATTCGCCGAAATTAAAAACCAGCTGGAAAATCGCGTCAGAAATATTGGTAGTGCGGTCAGTCGTAACAGTATTGATGAGGCAAATAATTGCCGTGCGGCGATTTATGCCTGTGATGCTGCTATCCATTTTGCCCAATCTTTAGCGTTAAGAGCTGAAAATCTCGCGTCAACAGAGGCGAATTCATATCGTCGTGCTGAGCTGCAAGAGAGTGCAGAAGTATTACGCCAAGTACCCGCAAAACCCGCGCAAACCTTTAAAGAAGCTTGCCAAGCATTCTACTTATTACAACTGATTTTGCATTTAGAAAATGGCAGCTATGCCATCAATCCAATGGGTTTCGACAAAGCGGTTTATCCATTCTACCAGCGCGACATTGAGCAAGGTCGCTTAACGCCACAACAGGCTTATGAGATTGTTGAAAGTCTATGGTTGAAACTGGCTGAATTGTCGGAAGTCCGTGCAACTCGCGCGATGGATGGTTATCCGATGTTTGATGCGCTTAAAGGCGGTATCTATCTTAATGATCCGCAAGTTTGCATCAACGAACTTTCCGCGATGATGCTTTCGGCTCATGAAAATATCAGCGCAATTAATGCTGGATTAAAAGTCCGTTTATATTGCGGCCAAGCAAGTACGCAGCCTCAATATTCTGCGGCTTCAGCGAGTTATGTCGCACCAACGGCTCAACAAGATAATGAATTCAAAGTGATGGAAGGGTTAACGCCGCGCTTACAGCGTTTGCGTAACCGTTATCTAGAAGCGCGTCCAAGTGTGTCTATCTATCGCGCATTAGCCTTTACGGAAGTGGTAAAGAATAATCCAGGTTTACCGCCGATTTTGTTGCGTGCAAAAGCGTTCCGTCGTGCGTGTGAAACCGCACCTATCTTGATTCAACCTGAAGAGCTGATTGTCGGTCACCCATGCGGTAAAGCCCGCGCTGGGGCATTTTCTCCTGATATCGCATGGCGCTGGGTGGTAGACGAACTCGATACAATGAGCACTCGCCCACAAGATCCATTTGTGATCTCTGAAGAAGATAAAAAAGTGATTCGTGAAGAAATCGCGCCATTTTGGGAAGGCCGTTCTCTGGATGAAATTTGTGAAGCGCAATACCGTGAAGCGGGGGTTTGGGAATTCAGCGGCGAAACCTTTGTGAGTGACTTGTCCTATCACCAAATCAATGGCGGCGGCGATACTTGCCCAGGTTATGACGTATTACTTTTCACTAAAGGCATGAATGGCATTAAAGCGGATGCTCAGGCAAGACTGGCTGAGTTAAGCATGCAAAATCCAGAGGACATCGACCGCATCTATTTCTATAAAGCCTCGATTGAAACCTGTGAGGGTGTGGTGGCTTATGCGCATCGTATCGCTGAACATGCTCGTGAACTTGCTTCTCAAGAGACAGATCAGAAACGTCGTGAAGAGTTACTGACAATTGCTCAAGTGAACGAAAATGTCCCAGCGAACCCACCAAAAACATTGCAAGAAGCGCTGCAAAGTATTTGGACTGTGGAATCCTTGTTTGAAATTGAAGAAAACCAAACTGGATTGTCATTAGGTCGTTTAGACCAATACTGTTTCCCAATGTATGAAAGCGATATTCAATCGGGTCGTTTAACCCAAGACCAAGCACTGGAAATGATGCAGGCGTTTATCATCAAATGTGCGGAATTAATGTGGATGTCCAGTGAGCTGGGTGCTAAATATTTCGCTGGATATCAGCCGTTTATCAATTTAACTGTGGGTGGTCAAAAACGCTCGGGTGGTGATGCATGTAACGATTTAACGTACTTAATTATGGATGCAGTCCGTTTCGTTAAAGTTTATCAGCCATCATTAGCATGCCGTATTCACAACCAATCTCCGCAAAAATATATGGAAAAAATCGTAGATGTGGTGAAAGCCGGTATGGGCTTCCCTGCCTGCCACTTTGACGATTCCCATATCAAAATGATGCTACGTAAAGGCTTTGATTTCGAAGATGCGCGCGACTATTGCTTAATGGGTTGCGTGGAACCACAAAAATCAGGTCGAATTTATCAGTGGACATCAACGGGTTACACACAATGGCCTATTGCGATTGAATTTGTTCTGAATCGTGGTCGGATGGTGCTGTTTGATAGCCACCAAGGCTTAGATACCGGGGATCTGCGTAACCTGAAAACCTTTGAAGATTTCGATAACGCGGTGAAAGCGCAAATTGCCCATATTGTTCGCCTATCTGCGATTGGTACGGTCATCAGTCAGCGTGTTCACCGTGATGTCGCGCCAAAGCCATTGATGTCTTTGCTGGTGGAAGGCTGTATGGAGAAAGGGAAAGATGTTGCGGCGGGTGGTGCAATGATTAACCACGGCCCAGGGCTGATTTTCTCTGGTCTAGCAACTTACGTTGACTCAATGGCGGCTATTCGCAAAGTGGTTTATGAAGAGGGTCGCTATACCTTAGAGCAAGTGCGCGATGGCTTGCTTGCCAACTTTGAAGGTTATGAAGAGTTACGTCGTGATTGCCTGAATGCACCTAAGTTCGGTAATGATGACAACTATGTTGACCAATATGCTTTAGACATTACTGAATGGACTGAACGTGAGTGTCGTAAATACGACATGCTGTATTCCACATTGAGCCACGGAACATTGTCCATTTCTAACAACACACCGATTGGTGAGTTAACCGCAGCGACGGCAAATGGTCGTTTGGCGTGGATGCCGCTGTCAGATGGTATTAGCCCAACCCAAGGTGCTGATAAACAAGGACCAACGGCGATTATTAAGTCCATCAGTAAAATGAACGTGGAAACGATGAATATCGGGATGGTGCATAACTTTAAGTTCTTAAAAGGCTTATTGGATACGCCAGAAGGCCGCAATGGATTAATCACCTTGTTAAGAACGGCATCCATTTTGGGTAACGGTCAAATGCAGTTCAGCTACGTTGATAACGAAATGCTGAAAAAAGCACAGCAAGAACCTGAGAAATATCGTGACTTAATCGTTCGTGTTGCTGGTTACAGTGCTTACTTCGTTGAATTGTGTAAAGAGGTTCAGGACGAAATCATTAGCCGTACCGTGATTGAGAAGTTCTAAACCCAATCTGGGTGGGGATAGATAGCTATTCCCTACCCATCATAATAAAAACAATAAGTTTGAAACTGTTTTGGAGATGCAATGATGAACACAGCGGCAGAAATCAGAGGGCGGATATTTAATATCCAGAAATACTCAATTTATGACGGTGATGGCATTCGTACCCTGATTTTTCTCAAAGGATGCAATATTCGTTGCCCTTGGTGCGCTAACCCTGAAGGGCTCAGTAGCCAATTTCAAGTGATGTTTTCCCACGACAAATGTGTGGGATGTGGGAAATGTGTGGATGTCTGCCCGACAGGTATCCATTACATGACAACCAATGAACAAGGGGAAGCTGTCCATCGCGTGAATCGCAGTATTGACTGCATTGGCTGCCGTAAATGTGAGGAAGTGTGCATTTCTGATGCATTAGACATTATGGGAAAAGATGTCACGGTTTCTGAAATGATGGACATCATTATGCAGGATTACGATTTTTATATTTCCTCTGGCGGTGGTGTCACGATTGGTGGCGGTGAAATGAGTTTACAGACTGACTTTGCTGTGGAACTTCTGCGTGAATGTAAAAAGATGATGATCAATACAGCCGTTGAAACTCAAGGAACAACGTCACTCGCCAATTATGAAAGGTTAGCCGAAGTTGTCGACCTATTCTTGTTCGATGTGAAGCATATCGATACCGTTGAGCATAAAAACTTGTTTGGTATTGGTAATGAAAATGTGCGCCGTAATCTCGAAAGATTAATGGAGTTGGGGGCAAATGTGGTGATGCGTATGCCTTTAGTTCGCGGATACAACGACTCTTTTGATGCCATAACTGGCGCAATTGAGTACGCCATGGAATTGTCGAAACGCGGTAATTTAAATCGAATTGATATCTTACCTTATCACCAGCTTGGTCGTGGGAAATACGACAAGCTCGATATGATTTATCCCATCAAGAAAGATCCAACCTACAGCGTTGAAGAGTTAGATCAATTAGAGGCTTTCTTTAAAACATTCGATTTTGATATTCGACTGGTTCGTCACTAAGTAGGAGAGAAAGATGAAAAGTTTAGGTGTCATTGAGACTTACGGACTGACATCGGCAATACAAGCCGCCGATGCGGCATGTAAAGCGGCAAGTGTTGAGATTGTTGGTTATCGTAAAATTGGTTCTGGCTTAGTTTCTGTCTGTTTTCAGGGGGAAATTAGTGCAGTAAGAACAGCGGTTGATCATGGTGCATCGGTTGTCAGCCATCAAAATTTATTAAAAGGTACGCTAGTGATTGCTCGCCCTGAGGAGAGTGTGATCACTCAACTGTTATCTGCCAAGAATACCGCGAGTGAAATTGAGCAATGTCGTGAAGCGTCAGTGCGTGAGTCTTCTGTAGAAACGCTAGAAAATCATGTTGTTGTAGAGCCAAAAGCGGAAGTTCGTAAAGGGAAGAAATCATGATAAACCAGCAGCTAATGGGGAAAATTCTGTCTCGCTTAGCCGTGCCAAACTCTGCTGCAATAATGGAGAGTCCTATCGCTATTCCGGTGGGCGTTTCTAACCGTCATGTTCATCTTTCGCAAGAGGACGTCACCGTTCTTTTTGGTGAAGGTTATCAACTCACGCCATTTAAAGATTTGAAACAACCGGGACAATTTGCGGCAAAAGAGTGTGTGATGGTGGTTGGACCTAAAGGGTCGATCAGTAAAGTGCGAGTATTAGGACCAACAAGACCCAAAACTCAGCTTGAGGTCTCGAAAGCCGATTGTTTTGCGCTTGGCATTAAAGCACCAGTGCGTGAGTCTGGGGATCTAAATGAGTCAGGAAATGCGCTGTTAATTGGTCCGGCTGGGTACGTTAATCTCTCGGAACAGGTGATTTGTGCCCAACGCCATATTCACATGAACCTGATGGATGCTCGCGCGCTCAATGTCGTTAATGGACAGCGGGTATGTGTGCGCACTGAGGGTGAGCGTAGCCTCGTATTTGATGAAGTTGTTATTCGAGTCGATGCGCGATTTTCTCTGGAATTTCATATTGATACAGATGAAGCGAATGCAGCAGGGTTACGCAATAATGACAGTGTTTTTGTTGTCAGCTAAATACTTAGCGAACGGTGGCAAGATGAACGAAAAAATAATTGAGCAGATAGTGTCACAGGTACTGCAACAGCTGAAACAGCGAGTATTAGTGGTATTGTCCCCTAGCCAAGCTTATCAACAGGCGGTGTATCAACGTTTATTGTCGTTATCCTCGATGTCTTTTTCTTTCTATGCCACCAAGGAAATGTTAACGCAATCGACAGGAAACCAATCGACAGGGAACCAATGGAAAGAAATCGGACAACAATTTGATATTAATACCTTTAGTGTAGACAAGCTGGCTGAATTCCATTGTGTGTTTTTACCTTTTCTGGGAAGTAAGGTCGTTAGTGAAGTTGTGAATGGATTATCCGTTAGCGAAGAAAGTGAAATTATCTTACATGCACTCTCTCAAAATATTCCTATTTTGGCGCTGAAATATCATTGTTGTCCTGATAGTGATTTAAACCAGATATTAGGTTTGAATAAAAATGAACAGTATAACGACCTAATTAAAGAGAATATAAATAAGGCTATCTCATTAGGTATTCAATTCGATACATTTAATAATATTGAAAATAAAATACTCATTAGAAATGATGAGGCATCGAGTGAAAATAAAGTTAATCAGAATCGCTATATTACTTTGAACGAAGTAATGAATGACCCAAAGGAATACTCTCTAAATAAAAATAAATTAACAGATTCAGCAATAGATTATTTAAAGTCTCTAAAAAAATAGATTTCATTTCAATTTAATATTTTAAACGTCTATCTATGTAGGAGTATTATCTATGTCTTCTAAAGCAAAATCATGGCTTTGGATGCTGGCGGTGATTATTTCTGAAACCTCAGCAACATCCACATTGAAAATGTTCGATAATAGTGAAGGAACAACCAAATCATTATTATTAGGTCTGATAGTGATTCTGTATGTTATTTGTTATTACTCTCTTTCTCGCGCAGTGAAATATATTCCAGTTGGATTAGCATATGCCACTTGGTCAGGCACGGGCATTTTAATGGTTTCTACCTTAGGTATGCTTTTTTATGGGCAGCATCCCGATATGGCGGCAATTATCGGAATGGGGGTCATTGCGTCTGGCATCGTGATTATGAACTTGTTTTCTAAGATGGGGGCTGATGAGGCTGAACCAGCTGAAAATTCAGAAGCGTCACTGTCTTCAACTAACAACGTCGCTCATTAATAAGAAGAGAGGAATAGTATGTTTACTGGATTTTTATGGTTGGCATTATCGATTGGTTCGGAGATTACAGGAACATCGATGATCAAAAAAACCAACAGTTTTAGTAAATTAGGTCCATCCATTTTAGTGATTGTAGCTTACTGTTTGTGCTATTTTGCGTTAACTCGTGCAATGGGATATATCCCTGTGGGTGTTGCGTACTCTTTATGGTGTGGGTTTGGTATTGTTGGTGTAACGTTAGTTTCGATGATTTTATATAAGCAGAAACCCGATGTGCCTGCTGTCTTCGCGATGGGATTAATTATCTCTGGCGGTATTATTATGAACACCTTCTCAACGATGTAATCTTCGGTTTTATCTCTCGTATACCCATTGATTATTGCCTGTTTTTTCAGGTGATAATCAATGACGGTTTCACAACATAAAATGAATGTTTAACGCTAAGAGCCATTGTCTATCCTATGCTAATTTAACGTATGACTATCGTTTAATTTAGGAATGAGATATGCAAATTATTGAGTGGGATGACTTTACGAAAGTTGAAATGCGTATTGGCACCATTATTCGTGCGGAAGTGAACAGTAAAGCGAAGAAGCCCGCTTATGTCATGGATGTGGATTTAGGAGAATTAGGAATTAAACGCTCAAGTGCACAAATTACGGTGCATTACACTCCCGAAAGTTTAATTGGAAAACAGGTTTTATGTGTGTGTAATTTTGAAGTTAAACGTATTGCTGGCATAAAATCTGAAGTGTTAATTACGGGAGCACCAGATGAAACAGGGGCTATTGTATTAGCGGAATTTAATTTACCCGTGCCGAATGGTTCTCGTCTTGCTTAAGCCGTAAGGCTGCATTTTCTTGATTAAAACCGTTATACTCCTACTGTATGCCACCCAGTAGGAGCTCACCTTGTTATTACCTGAACTGCATTATCGCCAATATTCTCAAGAGGTTATTTCTCATCAACATGATGGGCAATGGCAGGTGGTATTTGCCGTATCTGGCGTGATGGAAATCAATATGCATCGCCAACACTGGCTATTGAATGCGGGTCAGGGGGTGGTGATCCCTCCGAGTGTGAGTCATGCCTTTAGTGGGCAAAAAGGTAATCAAAACTATGTATTGGAAATGCCAGCAACAGCACAGTGGGCATTAAGTGAGCGAATGACCCACTTCGCGCTCACGCCTGCTGCGATAGGGTTATTGAATTGGTTACAGCATTTTCCTCAAGCACCTGAACAGAACTTTGCCGTCGCACGTCTATTATTAGCCCAGTTAACGCCTGAAAATCGTTGGATTGATGAATTGACTCACTGGATTGAATTACGTCTGCATTTACCCATAAGCTGCGAGGATATTGCCTCTGCATTTTATATGTCTGTCAGTACATTACAGCGTAAAATGAAAGCAGAGACTGGGGGCACAGTCATGCAATTTCTATTACAAAAACGGATGGAAGCTGCTGGAAGTTTATTATTAACTAATCAAACCATTGAGCACGTAGCCACTCTTGTCGGGTACGATTCCCATTCAGCGTTTAGCCACGCATTCCGTAAATTTTACGGTAAAACACCGTTGGAATATCGCCTAAAATCCCTGATATGATGTCTAAATTATGTCATTTAGACTCTAAGTGCTGCGAAATTGTCGCGGAGTACTCTCCGTATAAAAAATCGGTGTTGATATTGGCTTGTTTGAGTTTTAACTCAAGTAATGCCAGCTGTTTGTTGATAGCCACATAATTAGGGTCATCGGCAGAGAGTTGCTGTAACATATGGCATAAATTGAGCGCTTCTTTTTTCTGCTGTAATTCAGCAGGTAGATATCCTGAATTTTTGAGAATACGATATCCCGCCCTTAATTCCTCAGGAACGAGGCTATCATCATCAAGCTGCAAAGGCTTACCCTCACCATTGAGATTGGATAATTCTCCCTTGTTTAAGGCGTCTTGAATATGGCGCTCGGCCCAAAGATCAATTACAGACATGCTTGTTCGCTCTGTTGTCAATAAGCATGAATTATAACGTTGATTAGTATGAATGAGAAACGCACATTAATCTGGCTAATGGTTTTTTTGTAGGGGGTGAATGACACAGATTTTGAGGTATTGTAAAAATGTGCATTAGACAAATTAAATGAAATAAAACCGACTAAATTTGATACTTTGATAGTGTTAAATAATAAAAAATGGCACCTTAATATTATTAAAATGTTAACTTGACCACATTTTTTATATTTACTGATATTTAATTTTTATAAAATTTGATTATTACATAAATAAAATTTAACAAAATTAATGCTGTTATTTTATTATCCATCTAGTAATTATTAGTTTATGTATTCAAATTGTATCAAATTTGTTGGTTTGAAATTGTGTATTTGTGATTAGGTGAAGCAAAAAATATTGTGTAATGTCCATTTCTCTTGTTTATAAGGAGAAAATATGGAGCAAAAAAAACAAGAGGGTAGCCGTTTTTTACGTACGGTTGAGTGGTTGGGTAATGCCTTGCCACACCCTGTCATTCTATTCATTATCTTAATTGGGATTTTATTAGTCTCTTCAGCAGTCGGTCAGTATTTTGGTATTAGTGTTCCTGATCCTCGTCCTGAAGGCGCGAAAGGTCGCGCTGAAGACGGAATCATTCACATTGTGAGTTTATTAGATGCTGAGGGTATTCGTAAAATTCTCTCCAATGTCGTGACCAACTTTACCGGATTTGCTCCATTAGGTACGGTATTAGTGGCATTGTTAGGTGTGGGGATTGCGGAACGTGCAGGTCTATTATCCGCTGCAATGCGTCTAATTGTGATTAAAGCGCCTCGCAAATTAACGACTGTTGCAATTGTGTTTGCTGGAATCATGTCGAATACTGCCGCAGAGTTGGGATATGTGGTGCTGATTCCTCTTGCCGCAATTATTTTCCATTCATTAGGTCGCCATCCACTTGCAGGGTTGGCAGCGGCATTCGCTGGCGTATCCGGTGGGTATTCCGCAAACTTATTGTTAGGAACAGTTGATCCGTTATTGTCTGGGATCACACAGCAAGCCGCACGAATTATAGACCCGACGTATATCGTCGGTGCAGAAGCGAACTGGTATTTTATGTTCGCCAGTACGTTCTTGATTACTATTTTGGGTTACTTCATCACCGAAAAAATTGTTGAGCCACAGTTAGGTCCCTATCAGGGCGGTGGTGTTGATGAAGATGAAGATAAGCTCAGAGCTTCAGCTGAAGTGACGCCGCTTGAGAAAAAAGCGTTGTTCTGGGCATCGGTGACTTTCTGGGGATTAGCGGCAGTATTAGCCTTAATGGTGGTGCCGGAAAGTGGAATTTTACGTAATCAAGAAACTGGGTTAGTGAGTAATTCACCTTTCTTAAAAGCGATTGTGGTATTTATCTTTATTTTCTTTGCGGTTCCAGGGATTGTTTACGGCTATATTGCAAAAACCATGCGCAGTGATAAAGATGTGGTTGATGCGATGGCAAGCGCAATGAGCACCTTGGGTCTCTATTTAGTCATCATTTTCTTTGCAGCACAGTTCGTTGCATTCTTTGGATGGACAAATATTGGGCAAGTTATTGCGGTCAAAGGCGCTAATTTCTTAAATAGCATTGACCTACACGGTGGAATATTATTTGTTGGCTTTATTCTGATATGCGCCTTTATTAACTTGATGATTGGATCAGCTTCTGCTCAATGGGCGGTGACTGCGCCGATATTTGTTCCGATGTTAATGTTGGCAGGCTATTCCCCTGAAACTATCCAAGCTGCATATCGTATTGGTGATTCTGTGACAAACATTATTACGCCAATGATGAGTTATTTTGGATTGATTATGGCAATCGTTGTCAAATATAAGAAAGATGCTGGAATTGGTACCTTAGTTTCAATGATGTTGCCATACTCCATTATTTTCTTTATTGGATGGTCACTGTTCTTTATTGTCTGGGTATTTATTTTGGAGCTGCCAGTAGGACCAGGTTCACCAATTTATTTCACGCCGGGCAGTTAGTTTCATTATTAAACTATTAGATTGCAAGGGTAAATAGCTTTCTATTTACCCTTTTTTACTTCTATTGATATATGTATTTATAAGTAGTTATAAAATGACCATCATTAGATGGCTTGTTTGGTAGGTTATTATTGGTTTATTGATTTTATTGTATTAAATATTTGTTGTTATTTCATTGTTACCCTAAAGTTAAATGAGAAATTAAATTTATTTGCATGATTACGTCAAGAATAGACTTGTTCTCAAGTTTGTTTTTATTTATGTATTATTTTAAATAAAAATAAGGGTGATTAATATGTATAGAATGACAATTTCCGCAAAATTATTCCTTGCATTTTTTTTTACTTTATTATTCATGTTTCCTATTTTTTGTTATTTGGTCATTTTTCAATAATCAAAAAAATGCTTTAAATTACATCGCGTGTTTATTTGTAATATAGCGAGAAAATAAAACACGTCGATTGTCATGTAAGCGTCATTTGCAAGAGATATGGCTGTCATCTGTCTGTCATGTATTGGCGATATTTCTGTCATTTCTCGGTGATAAATTCTCTCTCGAACATAAGCTGCGTGAATTCGCACATTTCAGTGTAAATCTCAGCGAATAAATTTTAGTCATCATAAAAGAGAGAAATTGACATGGCATCGATAAAACAGTCGGCTCTAGCACTGATGCTTGGTTTTGCGTTTAGTTGTCAGGGAATAGCAGCCACCACAATTCCATTTTGGCATTCAATGGAGGGGCAGCTTGGTGAAGAAGTGAATGACCTTGTCACTCGCTTTAATGAAACGCATCCTGATTACAAAGTGGTTCCTACCTATAAAGGGAATTATGAACAAAGTCTTGCTGCGGGAATAGCCGCATTTCGTTCCGGTAATGCCCCTGCTATTTTGCAAGTTTATGAAGTGGGCACGGCAACGATGATGTCATCTAAAGCCATTAAGCCAGTCTATGAAGTCTTTAAAGAGGCTGGCATTGATTTCGATGAATCCCAGTTTGTTCCTACCGTCTCCGGTTACTACAGCGACGCAAAAACAGGTCACCTGTTATCTCAACCTTTCAATAGTTCTACACCGGTTCTCTATTACAACAAAGAGGCTTTCAAAAAAGCAGGTTTGAATCCAGATGAGCCACCAAAAACATGGCAAGACCTTGCTCAATACACTGAAAAATTACGTGAGTCGGGAATGAAGTGTGGCTATGCGAGTGGCTGGCAGGGATGGATTCAAATCGAAAACTTTAGTGCATGGAATGGGTTACCTGTTGCAACGAAAAATAATGGGTTTGATGGTACGGATGCAGTTTTGGCATTTAATACACAAGATCACGTAAGGCACATTGAACTGCTACAAGACATGAATAAGAAAGGGACGTTTAGTTATTTAGGACGTAAAGATGAGCCAACCGAAAAATTCTATAACGGGGATTGTGCCATTATTACGGGGTCTTCCGGTTCTCTAGCCAATATCCGTAAACACGCCAAGTTTGATTTTGGTGTTGGTATGATGCCATACGACGCGCAAATTCCAACTGCGCCACAAAATGCCATTATTGGCGGTGCGAGTTTATGGGTGATGGGGGGCAAAGATCCCGCAACTTATAAAGGCGTTGCTGAATTTATGAAGTTCCTTGCTGAGCCTGAGAATGCCGCAAAATGGCACCAGAATACGGGGTATTTACCGATTACCAAGGCGGCGTATGAATTAACCCAAAAGTCGGGTTTTTATGACAAAAATCCCGGTGCAGATATTGCCACGCGTCAAATGCTCAATAAGGCGCCTCTCCCTTATACCAAAGGATTACGCTTAGGGAACATGCCACAGATTCGTACCATTGTGGATGAAGAGTTGGAATCAGTATGGTCCGGTAAGAAAAACCCACAGCAAGCATTAGATGCTTCTGTTGAACGGGGTAACCAATTATTACGCCGCTTTGAAAAATCCACTCAGTAATGAGTCCTTTCGCCCCTCTGATGGCATGCAGAGGGGCGCTGCATCACATCTGATTTATTGGGTTGCTTATGTCATCATCTCGTCCCGTATTTCGCTCCTGCTGGTTGCCTTATGTCCTTGTATTGCCGCAATTAATCATTACGGTCATTTTCTTTATTTTGCCCGCAGGGCAAGCCCTATGGTACTCCCTACAAAGTATTGATCCTTTTGGATTATCCAGTGAATTTGTGGGATTGGAAAATTTCACTCAACTCTTTAGCGATAGCTATTATGTCGACTCTTTTTATACCACGATGATTTTTAGCACGTGGGTCGCGGGGTGTGGGTTAGTGGTTTCACTTTTTTTTGCTGCGTTAGTTGACTATGTGGTGAGAGGGAGTCGTTTTTACCAAACATTGATGCTGTTGCCTTACGCAGTAGCTCCCGCTGTGGCGGCGGTGTTATGGATGTTTCTCTTTAGCCCAGGAAGAGGATTAATCACCTATGGTTTGGAGGCGATTGGGTATGATTGGAACCATGCACAAAACAGTGGGCAAGCCATGTTTTTAGTGGTTCTAGCGTCAGTTTGGAAACAAATTAGTTATAACTTTTTGTTTTTCTTTGCTGCGTTGCAGTCGATTCCTAAATCTCTGATGGAAGCCGCTGCAATCGATGGTGCGGGTCCTATTCGACGCTTCTTTAAAATATCTTTACCACTGATTACCCCTGTCAGCTTCTTTTTACTGGTCGTGAATTTGGTGTATGCCTTTTTTGATACCTTTCCGGTGATTGACGCGGCAACGGGAGGGGGACCCGTACAAGCAACCACAACACTCATTTATAAAATTTATCGTGAAGGTTTTTCGGGACTCGATCTCTCTTCATCCGCAGCACAGTCAGTCATTTTGATGGGATTGGTGGTCATCTTAACGGTAGTTCAATTTCGTTTTATCGAACGTAAGGTGCGTTACCAATGATTGAAAAAAATCGAGGGTTGAGCCTATTTAGTCACTCAATGCTGATACTTGGAATTTTGGTGATTTTATTTCCACTGTATGTGGCGTTTGTTGCCGCGACGCTGGACGATAAAGCGGTTTTTGATACTCCGATAACGCTGATCCCTGGTACCCATTTATGGGAAAACCTGACCTATATCTGGAATAACGGCGTCGCAGCAAACAGTGCACCATTTTGGTTAATGCTGGTGAATAGCGCCATTATGGCGCTGGTAATTGCGATAGGAAAAATCACGATTTCGATGCTATCAGCGTTTGCGATTGTTTGGTTCCGTTTCCCATGCCGTAGTCTATTTTTTTGGATGATTTTCATTACGTTAATGTTGCCTGTAGAAGTCCGTATTTTTCCTACTGTAGAGGTCATTTCCAGCTTAAACATGGTGGATAGTTACTCTGGGTTAACCTTACCGTTGATGGCATCAGCCACTGCCACTTTTTTGTTTCGTCAATTTTTTATGACGTTGCCGGATGAGTTAATTGAAGCCGCACGTATTGATGGTGCCTCCCCAATGCGTTTTTTCCGCGACATTGTATTGCCATTGTCTAAAACAAACTTATCCGCACTATTTGTGATCACGTTTATCTACGGTTGGAATCAGTATTTGTGGCCGATTTTGATCGTCGCAGACCCGAGTTTAGGAACAGCAGTGGCTGGGATCAAAGGCATGATTGCTTCTGGAGAAGGGACAACACAATGGAACCAAGTGATGGCAGCAATGTTGCTGACACTCATTCCTCCTATTCTTGTTGTATTAGCGATGCAGCGTGCTTTTGTACGTGGCTTAGTCGATAGTGAGAAATAACCATGGCAGAATTAAAGCTTCAAGCCGTCACCAAAAGTTGGGACGGAAAAAATCAAGTCATTAAGCCGCTTACGGTAGATGTCGCCGATGGCGAATTTATTGTTATGGTGGGACCTTCAGGGTGTGGAAAATCCACGTTATTACGCATGGTGGCAGGGCTAGAGCAAGTGACCAGTGGGGACATTTGGATTGACCGAAAACGCGTGACGGAATTGGAGCCAAAAGAGCGTGGTATTGCGATGGTTTTCCAGAATTATGCGCTTTATCCTCATATGAGTGTTGAAGAAAATATGGCGTGGGGATTAAAAATTCGCGGGCTTGGGAAAGAAATCATTCGTCAAAAAGTACAGGATGCAGCCCGTATTTTAGAACTTGATGGTTTATTAAAGCGCCAGCCTAGAGAGCTCTCTGGCGGTCAACGTCAACGGGTGGCTATGGGGCGTGCGATTGTCCGCGATCCTGCGGTATTTTTGTTTGATGAACCGCTTTCTAACCTCGATGCAAAATTACGCGTGCAAATGCGCCTTGAGCTACAGCAACTACATCGACGTTTAAAAACTACCAGTTTGTATGTCACGCATGATCAGGTGGAAGCGATGACATTGGCTCAGCGAGTGATGGTGATGAATAAAGGCATCGCAGAGCAAATTGGTTCACCAGTCGAGGTGTATGAACGTCCTGCTAGCCGTTTTGTGGCAAGCTTTATTGGTTCCCCCGCGATGAATTTGTTGGAAGGAAAAATAAGTACTGATGGCGCATGTTTTGAATTAAACGGTGGAATGCAATTACCTCTAGAGAGAACATATTTACAGTGGGTAGGGCATGCGCTAACGTTAGGTATCCGACCGGAACATTTGCAATTAGGCTCTGAATCATCAGGGGGGATTCCCCTTGAAGTCGACACACTCGAAATGTTAGGTGCCGATAATCTTGTGCATGGTCAGTGGGCTGGACAAAAAGTGATTGTACGTCTTGGTCACGAACATCGACCCCAAGTAGGTACAACACTATGGCTTCATCTTCCTGAAGCCCATCAGCATTTTTTTGATACTCAATATGGACACCGTTTATGAATCTTTGGCCTTATCCTAAAATTGTTGCTCATCGTGGTGGTGGAAAATTAGCCCCTGAGAATACCCTTGCCGCCATCGATGTCGGAGCAAAATATGGTCATACGATGATTGAGTTTGACGCTAAATTATCCCGCGATGGTCAAATTTTTCTGCTTCATGATGATACCCTTGAGCGCACCAGTAATGGGCATGGTATTGCGGGGGATTTCGATTGGAGTCAGCTAATCAAAATAGATGCGGGAAGCTGGTATAGCCAAGAGTTTGCTCATGAACCCTTGCCATTGCTGTCACAAGTCGCGGAGCGTTGCCAGCAACATAACATGATGGCAAACATCGAAATTAAACCCACAACGGGCTTAGAAACCGAAACAGGAACTGTGGTGGCTCTCGCTGCTCGTCAATGGTGGCAGGGGCAAACAGCGCCATTACTCTCTTCATTTTCAATTGAATCCCTTGAAGCGGCTCAGGCCGCTGCCCCCGAATTGCCACGCGGTTTACTACTCGAAGAGTGGCGTGAAGATTGGAGAGAACTCACGGGGCGCTTAGATTGTGTGTCTATTCATTTGGATCACATTTTACTGGATAAAGCGCGAGTTGATCTTTTGAAACGTGCTGGCTTATTTATTTTGGTGTATACCGTGAATGACCCTGATCGCGCTAAATTATTATTAGACTGGGGGGTGGATGCAATTTGTACCGATCGTATTGATCTAATCGATCCAAACTTCCCTGTAAAGTAGAACAGCAATCCCTTTGTTTTTAAAGCTCCCCCAATAAGCCTATTGCTTATTGGGGGAGCTTTTCCATTGTGTAAATAAGTAATTTATTCAATTAAAAACAATGAGTTAGTTTGTCAAGTGATTATCGGTAATTAGGATTAACTTTTTTCCTTTTTCTTGAAAATATTGGTTAGTATCTCGTCATCACACGGATAAGGATGGCAGTAGATATGACAATGCAGCTCATTGCTAGACCCCATGATTCGGCTTTTAAAGGTTTTATGAGCAAAGTCGATAATGCGCGAGATTTCTTTGAAATCTATCTTCCGAACCGCATTAAACCACTTTGTAATTTGGATACACTGAAGCTAGCGAGTGCTTCATTCATCGATAAAACCTTGCGGTCTCGTTTTTCAGATATGCTTTATTCTGTTCAAACTCTCAAGGGAAAAGGGTATTTCTACCTATTAGTTGAACATCAATCTACCCCCGATAAGCTGATGGGATGGCGGCTTATGCACTATGCATTCTGTGCAATGAACCAACATTTGCAGCAAGGAAATAACGCATTACCACTGGTGGTACCTATCTTGTTTTATCATGGGAAACAGTCGCCTTATCCCTATTCACAGGTATGGACTGATTGTTTTCCGTGGGCAGATTTAGCCTATGACCTTTATTGCAATCCATTGCCGCTGGTGGACGTGACGGTAGCGAGTGACGATGAAATTGTGAATCACCGAAAAGTTGCTGCAATGGAGCTCGTGCTTAAACATTCTACATTGAGGGATGACCTGATAGTGCTATCCGAGCGTTTAGCTCAGGTGATTAGTGAGAATGAAAACCACCGTGATGATGTGATTTTAATCATTAACTATCTGTTTAGTGTGATGGATACCCCGACATACACTCAGATAGTCAAAACATTAATTGAACAAACCGAAGGGTATCAGGAGACTGTCATGACGATTGCTGACCGTTTAAGAAATGAAGGGTTAGAAAAAGGCTTAATAAAAGGTAGAGAAGAAGGAAAAGCAGAAGGAAGAGAAGAAGCTCGGCAAGAGGAGCAAGCGATAGCTAGACAGCGAACTTACACTCAAGTTATTACCAGTTTGGACCTTGGCTTAAGTATTGACATTATCAGTAAAATTACAGGGTTACCACATTCTGAAATACAAGCTATGCGCTAAAATAATACAGGGCAGAGTTAACGTAACAGTGAACTCTGCCCTTTTTCAATCTATTGTATTAGAAGTTAATTTTTAATGTCGCATTCACACCACTTGATTTGACATCACTGTTGTATTGACCTTGGTAAGATACGCCGAGAGTCGTCGATTTGTTAAGTTGAGCATCAATACCTAAGCCAATTCCAAACAGATTATCCAGCTTACCGCCACGGATTTTGGCTTCGCCAGTATCTGATAAGAACAGCATGGCTTCAGGGCGATTATCACCAAATAAGTGGCTGGCTGAAACATCGCCTTTCAGGGCTAAATTAACGTTACCCGCGGCGAATGGGTAGCCACCACGTAAACCGACAGTACCAACTTGGATATCTTGGTTGTCAGTTTTAGTGGTGAATTGCATATTACCCACTTGTTCATGCAGATTGTCACTGGTGACATGTAACCAGTTAAATCCAGCATAGGGTTCAATCGAATATTGATCATTATTCAATTGGGTATACGCACCTTCCACGAAGAGTTGAGTAATTTTCGCATCATAGCTGCTGGAGTTGTAACCTGAATCTTGACCAACCCATAATGTGCGTTTCGCATCACGATCTTGGTTAGTATGTGTGACACCATAATTAATGGCAGCAACATTCTGGATATTAGATACACCGTAGGCACCGACATGCAGGTCATTGCTGTCAATTTTACCGTACTCATGGGCTTTATATTTAGATGAACCGGCCCCGAAGAACAGACCCGCTTTGGTGTGAGTGGCCACATCAATTTCTGCACCGACTAACGCTGCGTAGAAATCGGTGTCCATATTGCTGTAACCATAGTCAAGGTTGCCCCATTGACCAACACCCGTCATCCAAATACGCGCATTGCTGTTTTCAATATTGGCATAACGACCATGACCCACGCCGATAGCCTGATCTTTCACGGTACGAGTTAGACCTAATACGTTCACCACGCTGGCATTGTTCGCATTAAGGTACATATCACTACCGAGTGATTGATAAGTATTACGAAGGTCACGTTCGCTCATCGGTAGTGTTGCATCAAACAGCTGACCTTTAGCATTACTTTCTAATGCATTGGCAATTGAACGACTATTCTCATTATTGGCAAATGAAGCAAATGAGGTATCCGCTTTTTTGCTCAGAGAGCCTGTAATGGTGTTGTCTTTTACGGAAACGTCTTTTTGGAATAGCGCATAATCATCTGCGGCAGCATTATTGGTATTTGCTGCGAGCATTTTGGTTTTAGCGCGGTTGTCGGCTAAATTATCTGCGTTAACCGTACCTTGGATTGAATTATCATTAAGATAAACGTCTTTCAGTTGCCCAATATTATCAGCAGCAACGTCCAGTTTAGCGCCTTGATTTAAGGTCATATTACCGACATTCACATCATGACCTGCGGTGACTAAATAGGTTCCTTTGTCGTTGATGTTGATATTGGCTTTATGGCTTTCATTGGAGACTAACTGACCTTTCTGCGTAAATTGGTCATTATAGCGATTAAGAACACTCAACGAGCCGCCGTTAACGTTCACGTCTGCAGTACCGAAGGATTCAGTAAAACCGTACAGAGAGCCTTGTTCGACGGTTGTACCACCACGGTAGGTGTTATCCCCTGTCATCACCAATGTGCCTTCACCCGCTTTGACTAAAGAGCCATCATACAGACCTGCATCGATTTTGGCTTGGATGGCCTCAGCACGTTTTTGGTAATATTCCTGACGCCATTTTTTAGCATCTTCTTTATCGACAATGTGAGAAGTCGGGTCTGGGTTGCCATCGTTTACCACGAAATCGGTACCAAGATTATAATCGCCACCGGCATCGATACCGTGGGCTTTATAATCGGCTAACCATGCTAAATCTTCGGTTTCACGCTGATCTAACGCGGCTTGGTTGATGTCGTTTGTCCAGACATCGAGAGGTACTGCATCCAGTTGATATTCGAATTTACCTAAGAATTGACCGGGACCATACATACCTTTTTCGAGATCCGGTGTACCCCAACCATAGCGCTCATCAGGTAGACCATCAGCGGATGTCCAACCTTTATAGAGGCTGCCATCTGGGTTGTAACGGTTGGCAGTTGTGAACATAACATCACGCACTTGCAGGGCATTCATGGATTGATAGCGGGACATTAACACGCCCATCGCACCAGTGACGTGCGGCGCTGCCATTGAAGTACCGCTAAAGGTATCCCAACCCGGATTACCGTTTTCATCCACAACGCTGGAATAGATATAGCGGCTAGGCGCAACGACGGTCCACCATTTGGCATTACCCGCTTCGTTGAACATACCTTCAATTTCATAACCGGTCTTATCTGCGGTCTGTTTTAAACCCGCAACGGCAATCCAATGTTTCTCAGCTTGTGGATTGAAATAAGGGTAGAGAGGGCGGTAGTACGGGTTTTTGAAATCACGGTTACCTGTCGTGAAGACTTGTACCACATTGGTATCTTTCACTGCATCATAGGCGGCATCCACAAAGGATGGATTATCGCCATAGATTTTTTTGAAGTAAAAATATTCGTATTCAGTTTGTTGAGTGGTATCTACGGGTAAATGCACGCTAGTATTACCACCATCCGGTCCGACGGTTTTACCAGCATCAATAATTCTTGGGTTAGTTCCCCAGCTGTTATTGATGACTTGAGCGCCCGCATCGACCATGGCTTTCCAGCCAGTATAGAAATATTGGTAGTCTTGATAAGGTCCGTAGTTGTTGCTATCGGTAGCGCCGGTATTGCCCACATAGACATCCGATCCCCATGCAACTCCATGCATGCCTTCACCATCTCGATTCGCGCCAACAGTACCTGTAACGTGTGTGCCGTGAGTATCATTCACGCCTTTGATCCAATCGCCAGTCACATCGAAGGCTTGGCCTTTTTCATAGTGACCGCCTAATTCTTGTGGGTAACGCATACCTGTTGAGCCGTACTCACCTTTGGCTTTAACGGCGTGGAAGCGGGAACCACTCAGTTCTTGGTGAGATAATAACGCACCGGAGTCCATGACTCCGATTTTAGCGCCTTGTCCATGATATCCCAGCGCGTATGCACTAGAAGCATTCATGGCGGCTAAGCCCCAATCATTTTTATATTCTTGGCTTTCCCAACTATTTTTATCACCGAGTTGCCCAGTTTCAGAGTAAGCCAGTGTATAACCAGAAAATAATAGAGCAGAGGTAATAATCGAGAGTTGGAAAATATTTTTATTTATTACAGCTTTATTTTTATTGCGTGAAGATACAGCGAATTTTTGTGCTTTGTTCATTCTGATACCTTTATTATCAATAAATAACCATCATTAAGAATCAAAAACAGAATCGCTGAGATAATCTATTTTTTCTAAAAATAAATACTTGAGCGTCATCGCAAAGTTTTATCATTTATCCATAAAGTAGATTTATTGACTGGCTAATCACAATAAAACCAGATTAATGGCACGTAAAAAGAACAAATAAAATGACAATTTCATGTGGGGAATTAAACTAACTTCTGCTTTTTCATCATGAAATTAATATTTGAATATATTTTTTTAGAATAAATTAAGAGTGGCAACAATTTAGCTTTATTTATTAACAGGCGTTTTTTATTAATGGATTTAAGTACGACTACTTAATTAAGGGTAATTAATTATTTTCTATTATTTAGCAATATTCATATTTTTATAACCAAAAAAAGCCCCCATTTTTTCAAATGAAGGCTATCTTTAAAATAAAATTAGGAAGCTAATAATTACTTATAAAGCTTTTTAATTTCTTGTGCGGCTGCAAAACCACGTTTTGCTTCTTTTTCTGCAATTTCAACGGACAGACCAATGTAAGAACGAGGGTCTAGCATGGCTTTGATTTCATCATTGCTAAAAGCGTCTGTGATAGTTTTGTTTTTGGTCAGGTTAGTATAAAAATCCTCACCATCCGCCGCAGTTTTGATGGCTTCTTCATACAGTAATGAGTGCGCTTTATCTTTACCCAGCTTCTCTGCCATTTTCATCATCACGTATTCAGTATTATCTAACCCTTTGTTTCTAAGAACGTTGTGCAGCATTCTCTCTTCGTGAGGTACCAGAGTTCTCGAAAGCTCTTCGGTTCTTAATAAAATTTCAGTGGTCAGTTCCAGCGCTTCTTCGATAAGCCCATCGAATAACATATAAGAGCTACTATCACCTTCATACGGTCTGACGGCAGAATACATCCCAACACTCGGTAACGAATACAGTTTTTGGGAGTTAGCAATAATCCCTTTCGCCAGTTTCGGGTTGATTTTGTGTGGCATGGTGCTGCTGCCCACAGTGCCTTTGGTGAATCCTTCAGACACTTCCGCTATTTCTTCCAGCGTCGTGCTGTAAACTTCTTCCCCGATTTTATGGCAGATATTCGCCATCAGCGCTAAGTTTGCCATGTACTCTAATTTATGGGTGCTTAGGTTACGTGATGGCACTTCCATCGCATGCATACCCGTCAGTTCAGCAACACGTTTTTGTACTTCTAAACCAATACCCGGCATGGAGTTAAACGCGCCCACAGCACCACCCATCATGATGGTAAATACGCGCTTTTCACACTCTTTCATACGCTGGTAGCAGTCGATGAAATCGCTGATCCACACGGACACTTTGTACCCGTAAGTAATTGGGATAGCGTGGCGTCCATGGGTTCTGCCCGGCATCACCATATGCTTAGTTTTTTCAGCAAGGCCCGACAGGTTTTCGATGATCTCACTTAACAGCAACATAAATTTATTATGTACCGTTTTCATCATGTACAGCTGCGAGCTTTGCTGAATATTTTGAGTGGTAATTCCGTAATGGATGTATTTACCACTCTCTTCAGAACATGCATTCACCAATACTTTTAAGAAGGGAACGAAGCCGTGCCCAATTTTTTGGTAAATGCGGCTCATCTCTGCAAAATCAATGTTCTCAATAACCGCTTTTTCTTTAATTTCATCAGCCGCTGACTGGGGGATGAACCCCGCTTCAGCTTGCGCTTGAGCTAACATGGATTCAAACATCAGCCAAGTATTGTATTTGGCTTCATCCGATAACAGGGCTTTTATGCCACGGTCATCGATAGTTTTACTCTTAGAATCATATAAGGCTCTCATCATATATCCTTTTATTTCTTCATGAACTCATCAACAGCGTTGCGAACAAATTCAACTTTCGGTCCATACACTACGTGGACGTGGTTTGCCGATGGAAAGAAGAATGCGGTACATCCTGATTCCAACATTAAATCTTTATCAATTTTATTCACTTCTGCGACATCAATACGCATACGGGTAATACAGTTATCTACGTTACGAATGTTCTCTTTACCGCCTAAGGCTTCAACAAGGATCTCGGCGATTTCGCCATAACGTTTTTCTTTAATTAAAGTATTTTTCAGGTTGCTAGACTCTTCACGACCTGGGGTTTTGATATCAAATTTGATAATCGCCCAGTAGAAGATGAAGTAAGTCACCACGGCCAAGCCGCCACCAATCAGCACTAAGAATATCCAGTTAGTGTGTTCGTACAGCAGGCCGAAGATAGTGAAGTCAAACACGGTTCCACGGATATACCCGATAGCAACGCCAGCGAATGACAACAACACTGCACCAATACCGACGATGATGGCATAGATTAAGTACAGCAGCGGGGCGATAAACACGAAGGTAAATTCGAGCGGTTCGGTAACGTTACCGAGCATTGCGGTGAGCACCATGGTCACCAACATTGATTTAACTTCAGCGCGGTTCTCTTTTTTCGATGTTTTATAGATAGCTAATGCAATGGCAGGGAATAGGAACAGCGTCACCAGCATTTGTTGCTGCGCCATAAAGCGCGTCAGGCTTGGCATCATTGCCCAGTATTCACTACTTGGACCTTGCTTAAATAACACTTCTGTTAAGGCTGGAACGACACCGACAAAGGTCTGTCCATCAATAACATAGGTACCACCAGCTTCGGTAAATCTAAACAGAACGTTCCAAACGTGGTGTAACCCGAATGGAATAAACAGACGTTCACCCCCTGCGGTAAAGAATGGGCCGACAGGACTTAGGAAGACGGCAGAAAGCTTCATCAAGCCTTGAACTAATACTTCCCAGATAAACGGTAATGTTCCACCGACCATGATCATTAAACCGACCATGATAATCGCAACCGATTTTTTACCTGAGAAGAAAGCGAAGGCGGTTGGCAGCTCGAGGTTATAGAATTTATCGGTGGCCCATGCACCAATTAACCCTGTAATAATTCCCCCAGCGGCACTGATGTTTAAGGTTTGAATACCTAAAACCTTAATCTGTCCTACTTGACCCATAATCGCCGGATCCGCCAGTTTACCGGTGAGCACTAACCAAATATTCATGGTGATGATCAACGAAAGGTAACCCACAACGGAGGCGAAGACGGCGATTCCTTTATCGCGCTGACTCATTCCATACGCGACCCCCATGGCGAACAGTAATGGAATATTGTCGAAGATAACGCCCGCAATAGAACGGATACTGACAAGTAATGCGTTAACGGTTTCATTGCCGAGGAAAGGGAATCGAGCAATCATGTAGGTTTGAACTAATGCACCACTGATCCCCAGTATCATACCAATTGGAGCCAGAACCCCGATTGGCAGGAGCAGTGTCCTACCAAAGCGCTGGATTGACTCACCAAACTTTCTTTTAGCCATATTTTTTCCTAATGACGAAGAATTATTGAAATTAACTGGAATACTAGCACTGGGTTTTTTAAATGAAATGATGTTACGGTTTTAAATATTATCTCAGGTCATGCTTTAAGACCTAGGTCATTTAAATAAAGTAAATCTTTAAAAATCATGTTGATAATGATTTTCTTATCAATGTATTAGGGATTTTTTAAATAAATAATTATTTTAAAAATATCAAAAATAATTGAGTGAGGCGTAATTAACTAACTTTAAGCTAAATAAAAGAGAATAGAGGAACGTATTTACAGTAGATTTTCTAATTCATTAATAAGTAAATCTACCAGAATAAAAAATCCGGTTCTCGATTTTGAATCATCGCGTTTGGTGTCATAACTGTCGGCAAAGCAGAAAAGCGTGTTATTCGCATATGCGGTGAGTTCATTGGTATGAAAGGCGGTCATACTGATGATATTGGCTTCTTTCAGTTGAACGATTTTGGCGGTTTCGATGATCTTTTTCGTACCGCCTGAAAGAGAAATAAAAATGACGGTATCATTTTGGTTAACCAGACGAGTAAAGGAGTCAGAAAGGTTGTAATCATTGATAAAAAAGCAATGTAATCCGAGGGAGAAGAGTAAATGCTCGAGATAATAGCCGACGGCTTTACTGGTTCCTCGTGCCACTAGGAAAATATTTCGTGAACCGTGCAATATTTTCGCACAGTCCCGAATTTGGTCTTCATTAATCAGCGTGAACGTTTTATGAATATTATTTTCGAGCTGCTTTTTATATGACGCTGGATTTTTTTTCTCAGCTTTATTCTGTGAGAGTATATGATTATTAATTTGGAATTTTAGTTCTTTAAACCCACTAAACCCTAATTTCTGGGATAAGTTAATAATGACTGTTTTAGATACAAATGTTTTGGCAACTAATTCATTAATATTTAAGTAGGGAATATCGGCAATGTTATCGGTAAGATATTTTAATACTTTTTTTTCACTGACGGTTAAGTTGTCATAATTCTTTAGAAAATCCAGCATATCTCACCTGATCAATAGAGTATCAAAAGCCCATTTTAGTCTGGGTTCGCGTGTTATTTATGATGATATCGACACTGTGTGAAGTGAGCAAAAGCTCAACAGCGTTGATTATACGTTAAAGCCGTATTTTATGCAGGTTTTCCGAGAATTTTTTTGATGTGAATGACTTATAAGGTCGATAATAATACTTATCTATTTAAGCTAAGAATATAAAAATGAGACGGACCTCAACCAGAGTCTAAAAGATTAAAAACGCCTTGTGATAAAGCACATCACGAGGCGTTTTTGTTTATCCCAATTCCTGCTCAATCATTATTTGAGTTGCCAAAGCGTTCCTTCAGAAATAACCGCGCTGCCATGAGAAGCAAATAACATTAGCTTGCGCGCATTAGGCTGGGGATATATACGGCTAGACATTGCGGCGTCACCATCGTTGACAAAGACTTCAACGGAGGAGCGGTCAATAAAAATACGCAATGAAAGTTTATCGCTCGTAGGTAATGGAATGCTGCGATAACCGTCCAACACATATTCTGGGTAGTGCCGCCAGAGCACTAAGCGTTGAGATTGGCTATCAATATACAGCTCTAATCCATCGCCAACTTTATTACCTAGCGCTATGCCATATCGTTCTGCATGGCTTTGGCGTATATCCCAAACGAGTTCTAATTCGACGGCGCTGGCATGGTCGAGTAACACTTCTGTTTTACTGATCGAGTGCGGCTCAATAGGTTGGCTCTGTTGGCGCAGTGAGTTGGCTTCAATCACTGGGCGTTGGCATAAATGCCCATCTCGTTCAAATAACTCGCGTGGTAAGGTTAAGCAGCCCGCCCAGCCTTCTTGTTTTGATGGCATCACTGATTCCCACATATCCATCCAAGCCATAATGACACGGCGACCATCCGCTGTAGTGAAGGATTGTGGAGCGTAGAAATCGTGCCCGTTATCTAGTTCAGTCAATTTTTGGCTTTGTATAAATGCACTTCCTGCTTGCCAATGACCTTGGATCACTCCTGATTGGAAGCGGTTACGATATTGATAGCCTTTGCTTTGTTGAATGCCTTGTGGGGAAAACATCAAATAGTGGTGGCTGCCACAAGGGAAGAAGTCTGGGCATTCCCACATATAGCCGCCATCCAGATCCGCATGTGCGAGGATCCTATCGAGCTGCCATTCTCGCAATGAACGACCTTTATATAGCAGCGTTTGTCCACAATTAGCGGCATCTCGTGCCCCCACCACCATCCACCAAGTGCCATTTTCTTGCCAAATTTTTGGATCGCGAAAATGCATAATGCCTTCAGGGGGAGTGAGGATAACACCCTGTTTTTCAAAGTGAATACCATCAGTGCTTGTTGCCAAGCATTGAACTTCGCGGATTGCGCTATCATCGCCTTCTTCTTTGAGCCATACATGTCCGGTATAAATCAGCGAAAGTACTCCGTTGTCATTCACGGCACAGCCCGAAAAACACCCATCACGATCATAGTCATCACCCGGTGCTAAAGCGATAAGTTGGTGCTGCCAATGGATCATGTCGTGACTTGTTGCATGACCCCAGTGCATAGGTCCCCAATCTGCACTCATTGGATGATGTTGATAAAAAGCATGATATAAGCCATCAAAATAGATTAAACCATTTGGGTCATTCATCCAGCCAGCAGGCGGGGCGAGATGGAAGTCAGGGTAATAAGTATTGCCACGCTGAGCTTTAAGTTGCTCGAGAGCAAACTGTGCTTGCTGAAGTTGTTGTTTCATAATTCCACCGTTTTTTTCGACGTTGTCATGGGGTTGCTGACGGTTGATGTGTTTTCTGATTGCAGAAGTACGCTAGAGATTATCGTCATGGAAATGACGATGGCGGCGAGGATCATATAAGTATCGGCGAAGCCTAATGTGTCATAGCCGTACCCTGCTAACGGGGATAAGAATGAAGCACACAGTGACGCCGTAAACTGGAAGCCGACTAAATAGATGGTTGCGGATAAGCGTTTATCAAATACAGACGTAATGTATTTAAATAATGAAATTAAGAGAATAGGAAGTTCAACGGCATGCAGTAGCTTCATTAATGAGATAGTGATGGCGTCATCGGCAAGTCCTGAACCCAAAATACGTAGCGCCATGATCAAACCACTTAACAATAGACCCCGTTTAGCACCGATACGATTTACAAGGAAAGGCGCTAAAAACATCCCGCCTGCCTCTAAAAAGACCTGAAGCGAATTTAAGTAGCCGAACATCTCATTGCCTTCATTTTGATTCGCAAACAGGGAGGCAAAATAGACTGGAAATTGTTGGTCGTAGACGTTATAAACACTCACACCACAGACAAATATTACTAAAGACCAAAATGAGCGCATACGTAAAAGTCCCAGCGCATCAAAGACAGTTAGCGATTGAGTTTTACCGAATTCAAGTTCGTTCATAGTATGAGGACGAACGTTACGTAAACGCCATAACAGAATGATAAACAGCAGTGCGCTGACAGACCCCATGGCGAAATTTAAGTTGGGATCAATATTAAATAACAGCCCAGCAAAGAAAGTGGCACCCGCCCAACCCAGCGATCCCCACATACGGGCACGCCCATATTCAAAGCTCGCGATGCGGCTAACCCGTTCAGTGTAGGATTCAAGTGCACCGATACCAGCAAAGAACGTCGCCCCGACATAAATCCCTAACGCTGCGGCACCCGCAAAAATGTTCCATTTTAATAACGGAGTACAGACAAAAATAAACCAAGGTCCACTGATTAATAACAACCCACCCAGAAACCATAATAAATTTTTGCGTAAACCGAGTCTGTCCTGAATAAATCCATACAGAGGCTGTGCACAAAAAGCCGTTAGACTAATGACTGAAAAAATAATGCCGGTATCAGTACCCTTTAAGCCAATTTTTTGGCTGAGCCACAGAGAGACTAAGGAAAACACGGATGACCATGTCCAAAAGAATGTAAATAATAAGCCGCTTAATGTGAGATAGGCATGTATGTTAGCGCGTGTTTTTTTGCCCATAGCTATTCTCCTACTGTCAGAATACCTATATTGTTAATGTTAACATCAGCATTAGAAAAGAAGGCATTGTGCATAAATATGATGTTAATCACCAATGTTAACATTAACATTGGTGGTATGTGAGGGGTGTCACAGGTTTTTTATTATCACAATCATGTGGCTATTTTTTGGTTGATATACTCCGATGAAAAGACGTTGGATAAGTCATTTCATCGCTTAAGACACATGTCGAATTTAGAGCGCAGAGGGCAAAATGGTACTCTTAAAAGATGTCGCAAAGCTGGCTGGTGTTTCAATGATGACGGTTTCAAGAGCGATTAATAATCCTGAGAAACTGAAAAAAGAGACACTGGCGCGTATTCAAAAAGCAATTAGCGAAACGGGTTATACCCCTGACCTCTCTGCACGCATGATACGCGGTACGCGTTCAGGACAAAAACCGCGAACTATTGGCGTGTTAGCACTTGATACGGCGACCTCGCCATTTTCTGTCGATATTACGCTCTCTATTGAAGAAACGGCGCGTTCACATGGTTGGAATAGTTATGTTGTGAATATGCTAGAAGGTGATGATCCTGAAGCCATCGCGAGTCTGCTTTTTTCGCATCGCCCTGATGGCATTATTTATACGACAATGGGGCTACGGCAGGTTGAAATAACCAAGCACATGATGAAAGTTCCACTGGTACTCGCCAATTGTGAAAGTTTGAATGTACAGACTGCCAGCTATGTGCCGGATGATGAAGATGGGCAATATAACGCGGTTAATGCACTATTAAATGCAGGTTATCGTCGACCATTGTGTCTATATTTACCTGCCAAACATCCAGCGACTATCCGTCGATCTCTTGGGGTCAAACGTGCTTGTGAGGAGCATGGTATTCATGCCGACACGCTCATCCATCATTTTTTGATGATGGACAATTATTCGGATATTCCTGAAATCGTGCGTCAGCAGATCCACCATGGTAAAGCGAACTTTGATTCAGTCATCTGTGGAAACGATCGGATCGCCTTTATTGTTTATCAGATCTTGCTAGAAAGTGGATTAAAGATCCCAAAAGACGTGGCGGTGGTTGGCTATGACAACATGGTTGGGATCGGTGAATTATTTATCCCTCCTCTTTCAACGGTACAGCTTCCCCATTATGAGATAGGCAAGCGCAGTGCGTTGCATATCATTAATGGGGAGACACACCGAGATACTGTTTATATTTCATCGCCTTGGCTACCAAGGGATTCAATTTAATTTTTAACTATTATCTGTGGAGTAATTTATGACCGATAAAGTGTGGGTCCTTGGTGATGCTGTCATTGATCTGATCCCTGAAAGAGATGGTTGCTTATTACAGCTTCCGGGGGGAGCGCCAGCTAATGTTGCTGTTGGTGTCGCTCGCCTTGATGGGCAAAGTGGGTTTATTGGTCGTGTCGGGAACGACCCGTTTGGTCGCTTTATGCGCCGTACACTCGCGCAAGAGAATGTGGATATCGCTTATATGAAGTTAGATCCACAACATCGCACATCGACCGTGGTGGTTGAACTTGATGACGAGGGGGAGCGGACTTTTACGTTTATGGTACGCCCTGCTGCAGATCTTTTCTTAGAAATTGAAGATTTACCCATATTCCAGAAAAATGAGTGGTTACATGCTTGCTCTATTGCGCTGAGTGCTGAGCCGAGTCGTAGCACAACATTTCATGCCATGGAAATGATTCGCCGTGTAGGGGGCCGAGTGAGTTTTGATCCAAATATTCGAACTGACCTATGGCAGGATGAAACCCTGTTACGTGAGTGCTTAGATAAAGCGCTGACATTTGCATCTGTGGTGAAGTTATCCGAAGAGGAACTGTTTTTTCTAAGTGGTAAAACCGATATTCAGCAAGGTATTACACATCTTTCAGCGCAATACTCTTTTGATTTACTGTTGGTCACTTTAGGTAAAAACGGCGTGATGGCGTGTTGGCAAGGCAATATACTGCATTATTCGGCTAGATCAGTCGTGGTCGTTGATACTACTGGCGCGGGAGATGCTTTTGTTGCTGGTTTATTAGCTGGATTGTCTGTCTATGGTTTGCCCCATGATGAAAACACACTTGGTATCATTATAGGGCAAGCACAAATTTGTGGTGCGTTAGCCACGACTGCGAAAGGGGCAATGACGGCATTACCTTATCGTCAAGCGCTACAAAAGAGCCTTTAGTATGATTTTGTTTTTATGGATATTGTGAAAATGCAGCAAGGACGGAACGATTTATCAACGTGATTTGCCAGAAAAGCAAAAAAACGCCACTAGGGGGAAAAGCCTTCTTTTTGAAGGCTATTGAATCATGTTATGGTGGGAATATAGTCGTATTTTTTATTGCGAGAGACATGTTTATCTTCTGAAAATACACTTGGTATAGTGCGAAATAATTCTTCGGTGGTTAACCCCTTGTGATAATTCCTTGTAGTTAAATCTCTTCATACGGGTCTGTCGGAAGTCGGATGCGGTAGTATACATGTTCAGTTCTAAGGAAGGACTGGCTGGGGGGCCTTCCTCAACACCCCAAATGTCTGAGTGACCAACAGCAATCTAAATTTGTGTCAACTCCATAAATGAAACCATAGTCTTAAATGTATGTGTCATTTTTAATGCAACTTAATGTGATATAAATCAAAAACATCAATGACTTAAGCTAAATTCAATGTCATTAAATGTCATCGAAATAATATTTAGACATGTTTTTTACACTTCGATGTATTGAATACATAATTGTTACCAATCATGTAATGAAAGAATAGAGGTTAGCTGATTGAATTTTATTAGTATTTTCATATTTTTCATGATGATTCTTTCAGCTTTGATAATTTTTAAAATGTAACTATGAAAAAATATTTTTTTCAACAGATAAAGCTAAAATTTACTCTTAATTTGAGTTTTTATGGAGTTTATTACTAGTCATTTAAGCTGCGTTATGAGTAAGGATATTGTAACCTTTTGTAATTTATTGGTTTTTATAAAATCAACGCAGGAGTAATGTGTAAATTATGCCTTGGATGAAAATACTGCCAAATTTAGCCCTATTGTTTTTTACTCCTGATTTGTTTAAAAATAAAAACAGATTCATGGTGATGTATTTATTTTATTTAATATTTTTGAAATTGATTCTTATTTAATGTTTTAAGGTTTATGAATGAGTTTAAAAAAAATAGAGAGAAGGAGAGAATTATTTTCTCGAGCTATTGCAGATGAAATTGCATGCTTAAGAAGAAATAAATTATTATCAGGTAGACAATTAGGCTCACTCATTGGCATTTCACAGCAACAAATTTCACGCTATGAAAATGGCATTTGTGAAATAACTTTATCCACGTTATGTCTTTTGCTTCATTATTTGGAGATATCTTTAGAATCTTTCTTTTTCTTTGTTTCGAAACGAATAGAAGCTGAGTTATCAGGGCTTAACAGTGAATTTAATTTATTATTTAAGAAATATGAGACTATAATATAAAAAATTATAGTTAGATTAACGATCTCTTTATTAAATAAATATATAAATCTTATTTCAATTAAATGATATTAATATTAAATGAGGGCTGAGGTTGTATGCTTGAAAAGTTAATTAGAAAAGAACTAGAGATTTAGTCATGATTTAACAGCAAGACATCATATAATTAAATAGCAAAATACTATCATTAAAAATAGATTTAAATAAAAGAGTAAAAGGCGGTTGGTTTATTATTATTCTTGTTACATGAGAATGCATTTCATCGTTCTGATAGAAAAGAAAAAATAAAATTATACGAAATGGCAATTTTGTATAATTTTATTTGATTTATTATTTTCTGCTTTTCTGAATCGGTAATTGAATAAATATTGCAAATTTAGTTTTTTGTAATCAATCGAAATTTTCGAAGAGAAATAGGCTTTAAATAGTTTTATATAAAAATCAAGTGTAAGAGTAATTCTGTCTCCATGTGGTGTCGTACGTTTTTATCATTATAAAAGAGGTTCAATATGAAAATTAAATTAGCATCTATTACTGCATTAATGTTAGCCGCTGGTGTTGTAAGCTCTGCAATGGCTGCAACAACAACAACGGTCACGTTTAAAGCACAATTACAGAAAGGAACTTGTGATATTGCAACAAGCTCTGGCGCTATTGTTGATTTCGGGGTTTTCACTGCTGATAGCATTACCCAAGATCCAACAACATCTATTGCTAAAAAAGACTTCAACTTAGTATTAACGAACTGTGCAGGTGCTGAAACTACTTCTGGTGCATTAAGCTTATACGCAGATGGTCAAGCAAGTATTTTTAATCCAGCGCTGTTCGCAAACACGGATGCAAAAACATTAGCAGTCGGAATTAAAACTAACCCGACTTCAGGTACAGCGACTGAAATTAAACCAAACCAATTAATTAGTGTTAATCAATCATTGGTTATGAGTAAGGATGAAGAAGGTGCTGTCACTGACGTTGATGGTAATGCAGTAAATCTATTACCAATGCAAGCAGACTTGTTCGCACTTAATGGTGCTAACGATACAGATATTTTGAATGTACCTGTTATCTTTAGCGTCGCTTATAACTAATTAAAGTAGGGTGATTACAGTTTTGTAATCACCCTAATAAAAGTCTATGAAAAATACACTGTCGTTAAAAATTTGGCTGTTGATTATTTTATCTAATTTCTTATTGTTAAATAACTTTGCTTATTCCGCTGGAGTCGGTATTGATGCCACGCGCATTATTTACTCGCAAGGTGAAAAAAGTGTTTCTGTGACACTCAGAAACAATGATGAAAAAACGAATTATCTCACACAAATCGCGATAACGAGTGAGCAATATCCTGATGCTTTTGAAGTCGCGCCACCCTTATTCCGTTTAGAAAAAATGAGCCGACAAGACGTGCGTATTATGTTAGTTAATAATCAACTGCCTAAAGATAGAGAATCGGTTTTTTATTTTAAAGCCCGAATGGTACCAGCGAGAGATAAAAATAGTGAAGGGGTGATTATCGGTTTTGACAATATTATTAAATTATTTTATCGGCCTACCGATTTAAAGCAAACAGCTAAAGAAGCACAGTCATCGCTAGTATTTAAAAATGTTGGTAATAAAACGGAGGTTATCAACCGTTCACCTTATTACATCAGTCTATTTAACGTGACGTTGAATAATAAAGCGATAGCCATTAATTCAGACAATAAAAATAATATGATAGCACCATTTTCAAGTATTAATTTTGACCTAAAAGTACCAAAAGGAGCGATAGCAAAATGGACCGTAATTAATGATTTAGGAGGCTATGATGGTTACTCAGCAGAAATTCAATAAATGTTTTTTAGGATTACTATTGCCCGCGGTTTTATTACCTAATATCAGTTTAGCCGATGAAAGTGCAACGATTTATTTTAGTGGCACAGTGGCTAATGCCACGTGTGAATTTGCCGCTGATAGCGATCAAGAAGTGATATTTGATGAACCTTTTAGCAGTAGTGTGCTGAATGCGCTGCAGCCAGGTGAAGAAAGTGATTATCGTAAATCCTTCATGGTGGAATATAGCTGTGAGGGTATCTCAGATGACGCAGAGTCTATCGATATCATCATCACGCCAGTCAGCAGCACACAAATAAAAAATAATGTGTTGTATGAAGACGACGATATCAATGTGGGATTTTTATTGATGAATTGTGGTGATGACAATGGTGCATGTGAGGAAGTGATTTTCTCGGGCGATGAAGCTACTGTCGAGTCAGGGACTGGCGAGCATTATTTTGAAGTCGTTGCTGCAAAAATTGATAATCAAACCATAACATCAGGTGATATTGATGCTGCTATTGAACTCTCACTGCAAATACCATAACAAGAAAAAATATTTGGTTATTTTTTCGTGGGTGTTTTCTTTATTGCTTTCTGTGCAAACGAAAGCGGATAACGACTCGATCCGGTTTGAATTTACGGCTTATGTTGACCAAGAGCCATGCGAAATTATTGTCGAAGATCTTTATGCTGCTACTGATGAAATTGATTTCGGCATTGTATCAATGCAGGAAATTATTGAGCAAACACAGAAGAAGCAATTCGAAATTATTTTGCAAGACTGTGAAGGTGATTTTTCAACTAGCTCCATCAAAATAACCTCTGGAAGCACCGTTGATGGCTCAAATGATTATGTCTTTAATAGCAATCCTGATGCTTATTTTGGTGTCGCTATTATGGATGAAGATGAGCAAGAGAATTTTGCCGTGGGTGATACTGTTTTTGATGATATCGAAGATGGCGATGAACACATAATCTTAACGGCGGTACTAGCTTGTTATAATTTGGGCAACAGTTGCTCAGAAGATGATGTGGGTGAATTCACGGCACATGTCACTTTTAGTTATTTCTCAGATTAAGGCGACTATAATGAAAAAAATAACGTTTGCTGCTCTGTTATTTTTTAGCTCTTTCTTAGCTTACTCCGCAGGTTTAAGTTTAAATAAGACACGGATCATTTTTAATGAAGGCGATAAGTCAGCATCAATAACCTTTAAAAATAATGTGGATTCTCCTTTTCTGGTTCAAAATGAAATTTATGATGTTGATAATAATAAAAGTGATTTTTTTGTTATTACGCCGTCTATTTTTAGGGTCGAAAAAAACTCAACCTTTATGATGCGTATTTTTCCAGCATCATTAAATTTATTACCAAAAGATCGTGAAAGTGTATTTTATTTTAGTTCAAGGGCAATCCCGCCAAAAAGAAATGATGAAAAAAGTAGTGGAAAGTTGTCAATAGTTACTAATTTAGTAATTAAGCTTTATTACCGACCTAAAAATTTACCGATAACAGCGAAAGATTCGTATGAAAAAATTTCCGTAAGTTATGCGAATAATGCATTAACCATCAATAACCCAACACCTTATTATACGACTCTGGTTGATATGAAGGTGAATAATACACGTAAAATAAAAAATAAAATGGTTGCACCTTATTCAAATGTCACGATCTCAGATATAGCTGGGCTTAACTCTTTTTCATGGAGAATAATGAATGATTATGGTGGAACAACCAAGCCATTTATATTTGAAAGTAAGGCTAAAAAATGAAAATGATTGCATGGGTTGTATTCTTTTTAGGTTTATTAAACTTTCACCAAGCGACGGCAAAAAACACTAGTAGCGGTTTACGTTTTCCCAGTGAACGTTTGGTTTTTCATCAAGAAAGCCGAGGACTCTCATTCTTATTAAAGAATAACGATCAAAATGCTTATCTTGTTCAAGCGGATATAGCTATTCCTGATGAGTCGACAGGTCTGAATGTGAAAAAGGAAAGCGTAATTCCTTTTATGATCACACCTCCCTTATATCGGTTAGAGGCAAAGTCAGAATATAGCTGGCAAATTAAAAAGATTGATAATTTAAAAAAATTACCGCAAGACCGGGAGTCGGTATTCTTTGTTCGATTAAAAGCCATTCCACCGAAAGGCACGAAAAATACAGTGAGTTTTAAAAAGATGGATGGCGATTTAACTTTATCAAAAGTCTTACATTATAAATTTTATTATCGACCAGAAACGATTAAAAATCTTAAAATGGCGAATGTCAAAGATAAGTTTAAATTTACGGTGTCTGATGGGAAATTGATTGTGGATAATCAATCTCCTCTTTATTTAACTTTTGGGAAAATAGCGGTAGGACAGCATCAAATTGACAATATGCAGCTTTTTAAATTGGTGCCACCTTTTAGTAAACAAAGTTATCCATTACCGAAAGGGAATTATGCCAATGCCATAGTGAGTTGGCGATTATTAAATGAATTTATGCTGGAAATGCCAGAACAAACTCAAAAACTATAAAAAATAACTGAGAGATAACGATGAAATTATATAATTTGTCTAAGATGAAAAATAAAATTTTTTATCTTAGCTTTATTTCTTATTGTCTTGGCGTTGCTAGTTATTCTTTTGCAGAGGATTTTTTTGATCCCAAATTATTATCGTTGCAGTCAGGGATCGATCCAAATTCAATTGATTTATCTCAATTTGAAAAAGCTAATAGCGTGCCTGAAGGTAAATACAATATTACCGTCTATATCAATAAAAGAGATATGGGAAGTATGGATGTCACGTTTGTAAAAGGCAGTGATGGCCATATTTCCGCTGAATTTACTAAACCTATGTTAGGAGAGCTTGGCGTGAATTTAGCTTCGATCCCTACATTACAAAAACTTTCTGATGATGAGAAGATCACCGCATTAGGGGATTATATTCCTGACGCGTTTGTGAAAACCAATTTGTCTAAACTGAATATGGAAATCAGTATTCCACAAATTTATATGGATAACCGCGCTAATGGCTATGTACCTGAAGGCATGTTGGAAAATGGTATTCCTGCCATTCTGCTTTCTTATCAGCTTAATGGTAACCATAGTCGTAATAAATCTCAGAGAGAAACACAAAATAATGATAATGCCTTTTTGAGTTTGCGTGGGGGCGTCAATTTAGGGGCTTGGCGTTTGCGCTCAAACTATCGTTATTATTATTCTAACTCAGAAGGAAGACGTAATTACAGTAACCAAACGTCGACTTTTTCAAACACCTATGTGATGCGAGCGATTAACGCGTTACGTGGTGAAGTGTTGGTGGGTGAAAGTTCAACGGGCAGTAACGTTTTTGATAGTATTCCGTTTAAAGGGATTAAGCTGTTTTCAAATGAAAAAATGCTGCCTTCTAGTATGCGTGGTTTCGCTCCTGAAATTAATGGTATTGCGCAATCCAACGCGCGGATCACGGTCAGTCAAAATGGCAATGTCGTGTACCAAACTTATGTTGCTCCGGGACCTTTTAGTATTAGAGATTTATATCCAACCGGTTCTTCAGGGAATTTGCAGGTCAATATCAGCGAAGAAGATGGTTCTGAGAGAACCTTTGTCTATCCGTATTCTTCATTACCGGTGATGTTAAGACCGGGTGGCGTAAAATATGAAGTCACAGCAGGGGAATATAACGGCAATTTAACTCGCTCTTCTAAACGTGCCAAATTTGTGTTGGGGAGTTTGATTTATGGTTTGCCTCATGATGTGACCTTATATGGTGGTTCTTTATTCTCTAAAGATTATTTCTCTGGGGTGATGGGGACGGGTATTTCTTTAGGGAACTTTGGTGCCTTATCTGTCGATATTACCCATGCGGCGGCGTCTTTTATTTCTGGTGATCGAAAAGAAGGTCAATCCTTTAGGATTAAGTATTCAAAAAGCTTAACCTCAACGGGCACCAATGTTGATTTAACGGCATTGCGTTATTCAACGCGCCATTTCTTCAGTTTCTCGGATTTTAATACCCATAATTACCAGCTCAGTGATGGTGTGGCACCTTGGTTAGGGCTACGTCAACGTTCCAGTTTCCGAACGGCACTTTCACAATCACTGGGTAAATATGGTTCGATTTATTTAAGTGGCAGTCGTACTGATTATTGGGATTCCAATACGGAAACCACTCAATTATCGACAGGGTATAACGGTAACTTTAAAGGGGTGAATTATAACGTCAGTTATGCCATTGACTACAGAAAATCCGATAGTCGCAATGATTGGCCTAAAAATCATCAAATCTCCTTTAATGTGAATGTGCCTTTTAGTTTATTTACTAATGAAGAGCACTTACGAAATATGAGCAGTAATTATTATATTTCGAAAAATAACCGCGGTAACTATAGCCAGCAAATGGGGCTACACGGTTCATTATTGGACAGAGATTTATCTTACTCGCTTTCACAAAGTATGGGGAATAACAACCAAGAGAGTAATAGCTCGATTAGTATGAATTACAACACTTCAAAAGGCAGTCTTTCTGGAGGGTATAACTACTCATCAAGCTCTTCTTCTTTCAACGCGGGTGTCAATGGCGGAATGGTGATCCATTCAGGTGGTGTGACACTGGCGCGAACGTTAGGTAATTCAGTGGTATTGGTTGAAGCACCGGATGCGGACGGTACCTTGCTAAACCAAGGTAATGGCAAAATAGATATGTTTGGCTATGCGGTAGCACCAAATGTTAACGAGTATGCCAAAAACACCATTGGCTTAAATGTGAATACCTTACCCGATGATGTGACGCTACCGAAAACGTCTCAAAACGTCTATCCGACCAAAGGGGCGGTGGTGAAAGCCAAATTCCCAACGCGTGTTGGGATGCAAGCCTTGATTTCGTTGACCTATGAAGGCGGTACTATCCCATTTGGGGCGATTGCTAAGCTGGGTGATAATGACGCAACTGAAGAGAACACCAGTATTGTGGGTGATAACGGCCAACTTTATATGAGTGGATTACCAGACTCCGGAACATTACTGATCCAATGGGGAAATAGCCACAGCGCATCGTGTAGTGCTCATTATACTCACTTAAAAGATATTGCAGTAACGGAAGACAATCCAGTTAGAAAAATTAACCTAACGTGTCAGTGATTAACGCAAGATAGCCAGTATGAGGAATGAAATAATGACATTAACGATGAAAAAGGGTGTTGCAAAAGCTATCTTAGCGTTGTGTTTGCTGAAAACTTCATTAGGAGTTGCTAATACTCTAGATGTAACTATTCCACCAGATACAGATGTGGCTTATGTTTCGACCAACTCTTCGATTAACCTTGTTGGTCCTTTAAAAGCGACACAGAATTGGCCGTCTTTTGGTTTGATATCGGTTAGTTCTGATGGAGCTTACTGTATTTCTGTAGATGCTCTTCATGAAGAAGATAACCAATATTACTTTCAATTAATGAATGAAAATCATGACCATGTTGGCTATTTTTCTCTTAGTTATTTTGCGACGGCAAATTGGGTTGAAGCAGATGGTTCAGAAATGGAAGGTTCTGTTAGGGTGATTAATGGTGAAGTTGTTCAAATAGATAATTTAGAAGCTATAGGTGGAAATCCATATTGCTTAAATCCACCAGGAAGTAGTGATGATTTTTTCGACCCCAGTGAAGATAGAGAAGTCAATATTACTCTGACAGGCGGCGAAATAAAGTTTTTATCGGCTGATTACGCTGATCCTGGTGAATATACTATTGCACTTGAAAACGGCACTGATGTCGAGACATTATATGGAGCATCATTATCAAGACAGGCACCCGGAGACCTTTCTGAAGTATTAATAAATTCTATTAACATTAATGTATTAGATGCTTGCACCATTGATGTCAATGGAAATACTTCACCGACGTTTCACCTCGCTTCCGATGAAGATATAGGACTTGTGGATAAAGAGCATGTTACCGTCGAAATCGACTGTGATAGTAATATTGGAAACACTGTTTTAGGTTCGGTTCGATTGCAAACTGGGTTAATTAAAGATGAACCTAATAAATTCTATTTAATTAATGAAGACTATGAAGATAATGGTTTATACATTGAAGGGATAATCAATCAGAATGGTTCAGATTGTGATGACGAGGGGGAGGTCTTATTTAATGGTGAGATCTTTGATATTGATTTAGATTCTAAATATGGAAATTATAGCGGTGAATTTACCATTGATTGGAATTTATGCAAAGACGAGCACTATATTGAACCTGGTATTTATCACGGAGCGTTAGATCTCTCTGTATTTGTTAAATAAAAAAGCGTTATTGCTATGTATTTCAAGATAATCACCAAATAGAATAGGTATGCAAGCAGACTGAATTCCCCAATCATAGAGGAATTCAGTCATCATATCAGAGGTCTTATTAATCCAGAGATAAAAAATGAATAGTAATAATTAACTACTACTTTATCTTAGGTTATTGTGGATCAAAACAATCAATTCAAGCATATAGATTATGATGAGTTTCTAAACATATAGAAACTTCGACCACACTATGACCTTTTTCAGTAATTTATTTTACTACCGAAATTTTAAATTCTTCACGGTATTTTCACTCATGGGCTTAGAGGGATTGTGAGCGCCCGTTAAGATGGGGTCATGTTCACATGGGTTAATACCTTTAGCAATCTGCTTTTTCAGCTCATCGCGTTTTAGTCTAGCTTTCGATAAAGAGGTATCCGGGTATAACCCTAGCACTAGGGTTTTCTCTTTATCTAAATGACGAGAGCGTAATCGCCAGTACTTAAAAACTTTGGTGTAAACCAATAAATGTAAACCTGCATTATCGGTTAATTTATAGGGCTTAGCATCGGATTTAGCGACTTCACATTTTAGTGTCAATCAGGTCCACTGTAAGCTTCCTGAGAGGTAACGTTCGTACCACTAGCGTATGTTACCGCACAATAGAGTTGATGTGGGCAGAGTTAAGTAGAATTTAGCTGAGTTGAAACTTTGGGAGAGTATGAATTTTAGCGGGCGTTATAAGCAAAAAACCCCGCTTTTCAGCGAGGTCTTATAAATGAGTGGTGCCCGGACTCGGAATCGAACCAAGGACACGGGGATTTTCAATCCCCTGCTCTACCGACTGAGCTATCCGGGCAACGGGGCGCATTAAACCGTATTAGGCTGTTCTCGTCAATGCATTTTTAATAAAAAAAACCATTTTCGTACTGAGTGTTTTCTTTTTCGACAAAAAACGTCTGTTTAACGCGCGAGTGAGTTAAATTTAACTTAATGCGCCTTTTTTACGGCATAACGCGATAGTTAAAATATCTTCTGAAAGCTGTTGGGCAATTTCAACATCATTGACATCGCGATTAATCAACAAGCGATTCAAACAACCTTCTAAGACCAGCTCCATTTGATTGGCGACTAACTCGGCATCTTCAATATCTAATTCATCCAAGAGTTGCTTAGTAAAGTTGAATGAATTGGCTTTTTGTAGGCGGCTTAATTGGTGAATAGGATGTTCTGGGTCAGGATAGTAGCTACAGGCAGAGATAAATAAGCAGCCTGGGAAGCGTCCTTCACGGACTTTCTCTGTGAGCTGTTGATAGCGTGCCATAAGCTTTAATTGTGGGCTTAGTCGCTCATCTAATAACGTCTGACGCTGCCATACTTCAATTTGTTGTCCATGATAGCGTAGAGCGTCATAAACGAGCGCCTCATCATCAGGCCAAAATTGGCGAAGGGTCGTAAAATCAGATTCAACTTCAGTCAATAAACTCTCTGTCGATGCGGATAACCCTTGTTTTTCTAACTGGTTTAACGCATGGCTTAAAATAGTGTCGCGCTGGATACTCATTGTTATCTCCATCACAAGATTTGCTGATTTTGCCATCATAGCAATGTTCAAAGTTGATTTATAGGCGTTGATTTTGTCACAGGTATGACGGTCATTGAGGGGAATTGAGGGAGAAAAGGAATAAAAAGAGGTAGAGAGGATGGCTCCTCTCTATACCTAACAAATTGTTTAGTAGAAAGTTATTTCTAGTTAAGCAATTTTCTCTCTATATCAATATCGATATGATAAAAATCGAAAATATTTTGTAAGAACTCATCAATATCGTGCTTTTTTAACTCTAAAGCATGCAAAATTCCCAAAAGATTTTGAATAGTAATCGCATTGACACCTCGCTCATAGCGAGAAATTTGTTGTTGGCTGATGCTTAAACGAGAAGCTAATTCAGCACCCGTGAGTCCAACAACTTTACGGCGGCGTTTGAGAAATGAACCAATATAGGTAGACACTTCATGGTTATCGAATCGTTGGTTAGTTATCATGATCCCTCCATGCGAGAATGATTAAGACAATATTATTCAAAGATAATTAAATATTATTATCTTTAATGGGCTAGAGTAATCGAAAATTGACTAGGTCAATTTGGGGATATTTAACCGCTAAGTTAAATTAATTACCAATATTTATGACGGATTGATAGGCTATTTTCGATAGCTAATAGCTATTTTAAGTACGCAAATCAAGAGTGCAAAATTAAAGTTGTTTGGGTTTTTATTTTAATCATCTTCAGTTATTTAGTTTATTAAACTAGATTATTGGTTTTTTGGTGTATTTTTATTGTGATAAACACTGGCTTGTTTTTCATGGGAATAACGAGGAAAATAATAATGAAATATTAATTAAGACATGTGCTGTTACACTTATATATATGTTATTCATAAATATGTTTCGAGAGAAAGATTTATATTTACTTCGTCATAAATATATAGATTTGTTTATTGATTATCGATGTTATTTTAAATAGTTTATCAAGAATAATAATAAATATTAGAGATTGTAAATAAGGAATACAGATTAATGAAAATTATCATTGCACCTGATTCTTTCAAAGAAAGTATGAGTGCGGACATTGCAGCTCAGTCAATCATTCATGGTTTTCAACGGGTGTTTCCTGAAGCGGAATATGTGTTGTTACCTGTTGCTGATGGTGGCGAAGGAACGGTTGATGCATTAGTCGCTGCGCGGCATGGCAAAAAAGTGTCGGTGAGAGTCGCTGATCCTCTCGGTATGCCGGTGACGGCGCACTATGGATTATTAGCCGAAAGTCAAACTGCGGTCATTGAAATGGCGCAAGCCAGTGGCTTGATGTTAGTGCCTATTGAGCAGCGCAACCCGATGCTGACAAACAGCTATGGAACGGGACAGCTGATTGCGCATGCGCTTTCCCAAGGTGTTAAGCAAATCATTTTAGGCATTGGTGGTAGTGCGACCGTGGATGGTGGCGTGGGAATGTTGCAGGCTCTCGGCGTCAAATTTTATGATGAAAATCGGCAGTTGCTTGGGACTTCCGGTAACATTCTCCCGCAAATTGCTCATATTGATATTCAGCATCTTGATTCACGCTTGTCCCATTGCAAAATTGACGTGGCTTGTGATGTCAGTAACCCTTTAGTTGGCAAGCAAGGCTCAGCGGCAGTTTTTGGTCCGCAGAAAGGGGCGACTTCAGAAATGATTGTGGAATTAGACAAGGCTCTGGATCAGTTTGCGGGTCATCTTCAGAATTTAACAGGAACAGATTATCGTTACCTTGAGGGCGGTGGTGCCGCAGGTGGGATAGCTGTTGCTATTGCTGCATTACTCGGTGGTGAGCTTAAATCAGGTATTGAGATTGTGATGGCGGCTTTGCAGTTTGAGCAACATTTGCAGAATACGGATTTGGTGATTATTGGTGAAGGCAGTATGGATGGGCAAACCGCAGGAGGAAAAGCGCCAATAGGTATTGCGAGACTGGCAGCAAAACACCAAATTCCAGTCATTGCACTGAGCGGAGTATTAGGCGAGGGCATTGAGGCGTTGTATCAAGAAGGTGTGACGGGAGTATTCAGTATTTTACCGCGCTTAGCCCCACTCAATGAGGTTCTCAAACAGGGTGCAGAGAATTTAGAAAACGCTGCCTTTAATGTGGCTAATGTTTTGAATATTGGTCGTCATTTGAAGAATAAAAATTAAAAAATTTACTGATGGAAAATATGGCGTTTTTTCCGATATTTATTTTATATGCACTTTTTCCGATACCATGTAGCGATGTAATTTGGTAAATGATGGGTTAATAAAGCAATAAACAAAAAAGAATAGGTAAAAAGATGCTTAACCCGACTACATTTGTCCCACTGAAAATCATCGCTTCTGGCATTGCATTGCCAGCCCATAAAGTTTTATCAGTGGATTTGGATAAGCAGCTGAATAAGCCTAGCGGTTATGTTGAAAAACGCTCAGGGATCCGCTGGCGCTACCATGCTTCCAATACGGATAGCCAAGCTGAATTAGCTGCAGCAGCAATTCACGATGCATTAACTCGTCACCATATTGATCCAGCTTCAGTGGATGCCTTGATTTGTGCCTCGGCTATTCCCGTTCAAGCCCTACCTTGTAGCGCAGCTCATATTCTCGCAAGTTCAGCACTTCATTCGGGTATTGCCTGCTTTGATGTGAATGCGAGCTGTGTGAGTTATTTATCGGCATTGCAAATCGCGGGTGGGCTACTCGCAACCCATCAGTATCGCCGAATTGCGATTGTCTCTGCGGATATTGCTTCTCGTGGGATCGATTGGGAGCATGAAGAATCTTCGCTGATCTTTGGTGATGGCGCAGCTTGTACACTTGTTGAGCATGGTGATGGGCATAGTGGCATTTTGGCATTTCGCTTGGAAACCTATCCTGAAGGATTAGATCTCTGTGAAATTCGTGCGGGGGGGACTCGCCGTAATCCACGCTCAGGTATGGAGCCGAGCGATTTCTTATTCCACATGAAAGGCAAACCGCTATTCAAGATGGCATCCGCCATGGTTGAGGATTTTATGGAGAGAATACTGTCTCAAGCGGGAGTGACCTTAGCGCAGATAGACACGGTGGTTCCCCATCAAGCGAGTCACTTATCCTTGGAACATATGCGTAGGCGTCTTGGTGTCACCGCCGAACAGTTAGTCGATATCTATGCCACACATGGCAACCAAGTGGCGGCATCAATTCCTTCCGCGCTACATGAAGCCATTATCACCGACCGTTTTTATGGTAAATCCCACGTAATGTTGGTAGGAACCGCAGCCGGTTTGGCGTTATCTGCCTTGGTTTTGATCCCATGAAAATTTTAGTGACAGGCGCGACCAGTGGGCTTGGGCGCAATGCCACAGAAATCTTGCTACGTGATGGGCATCAGGTGGTAGCTTGCGGGCGTGATTTGGTTATTGGTCAGGAATTAACGGATGCAGGGGCGGTATTTATTCCCGTTGAATTAGCACAGTTGACCCCTGAAACCGCGCACGAATTGATGGCAGGGTGTCAGGCAGTTTGGCACTGCGCCGCACTGTCGGCGCCATGGGGTGCGCGTGAAACATTTGAAGCCATTAATTGGCAAGCAACCAAAACCTTGGCGCAGACCGCGGCAGAGCAGGGCATCGAGCGGTTTGTGCATATCTCCACACCAGCTATCTATTTTAATTTTACTCACCAGCACAATATTTTCGAATCAACGAATAACACGCAATTTGCCAATGATTATGCGCGAACGAAGTTCCTTGCCGAGCAAGAAATTGCCAAGATAGTGCCGAATTATCCTTCAACTACCTTTGTGATTTTGCGCCCTAGAGGATTATTTGGGCCTCATGATCGGGTTTTATTGCCGCGTTTGATGGCGCAAGTCCGCACCCGCCATGGCAAATTGGTACTGCCGGCAGGGGGCAAAAATGCCTTCGATTTGACCTACGTTGAAAATGTGGTGGATGCCATGATGTTGGCAACCGAAAAACCGTTAAAAAGTGGCTCGATATTTAATATCACCAACCAAGATCCTCAACCGTTAGCCACGACATTAAGAATGCTGTTTGAACAAACTGGAACGGCGTGTCAGATTAAATCAGCCCCTTATTCGCTATTATACGGTGTGGCATTCTGCTTAGAAAAATTGGCGATTATGCAGCGAAAAGAGCCGTTATTAACCCGTTATAGCCTCGGTGCTGCTTATTTCACGATGATTTTAAATAATGAATGCGCTCAGCAGGAACTCGGTTACCACCCTCGCTATTCCATGGCGCAGGGCATTGCACGCACAGCCAAATGGCTTAATGAAAATCAAGAGGGCAAATCATGATGAACATTCGGGTCTTTGAAGTGGGATATTGCACCCATCCCGGTTGTGTTGCCCTCAAGGGTGCCAGTATAAAGGCGTGTAAATTCCCTGCTCGGGCGTGGCTGATTGAAGGGCATGACCAACGTTGGCTGTTCGATACGGGGTATGCTGACCATTTCTATGACCATACCCGCGAGGGGATTATGCGGTTGTACCGTGCGGTCACGCCAGTTTATTTCGATACTCAGGATGCGTTAGTGTCCCAACTTAAGGCAGATGGTATCGAGCCTGCCGACATCACTGGGGTGATTATTTCTCATTTCCATGGTGACCATATTGCGGGATTGCGAGATTTTCCCAATGTCCCTTTTATTTGTTCTGGCGATGGCTGGGAGAAAACCCGAGGATTAACGGGTTTTTCGGCATTACGTAAAGCCTTTGTGCGCGGATTGATACCCGAAGATTTCGAAGAAAGAGCGCGGTTTTATGAAGGTTTTGAGCATATTGAGCTGCCCGAAGCTTTAGCCGAATTAGGATTTGGTTATGCAATAAACCCTGAAAAAACCTTAATTGCAGTACCGCTGCCGGGTCATGCCGCGGGGCATACAGGGCTGTGTGTCGCGACGGATGACGGCTGGATCTTGCTGGCGGGGGATGCGGCATGGTCACCAACGAATTACCGAGAATTACGCGGACCAATGGCGGTAGCGAATTTAATTATGGATGACCGCCAAGCCTATTACGAGACGCTGAATAAATTACACCACATTGATAAGCGTCACATACCGATTCAACTGTGCCATGAAGGTGATTTGTGAGGCTGCTAAAAATTCTGTGGTATTACTGGCAAACTCGCCGACTACGTTTTACCGATCGTGGGGTGCTAGAACGATATCAACAGAGACGATTATCGCGATTTACTCAGCGTTTTTTACGTCGCAGTCCCTATTTTTCGGCGTATTGTGAGCAAGCACTCACTCAATGGCCCGTGATGGATAAAGCCTTGATGATGCGGCATTTTGATAGCATGAACACTCAAAATCTGAAGGTTGATGAGTTATTCGCTTGCGCAAAACAGAGTGAGTTTTCTCGGGATTTCTCGCCAACAGTTGGGCAATTCAGTGTGGGGTTATCATCTGGTACTTCAGGTAAGCGCGGTATTTTTGTGGTCAGCCCTGACGAACAAGCTCGCTGGTCGGGAACCATGTTAGCCAAAATGTTACCCGATGGGCTATTTGCGGGTGAACGTGTTGCATTATTTCTACGTGCAAACAATAACTTATATGAGAGTGTGAATAATCGTTGGCTTTCTTTTCAGTTTTACGATCTGCTCGGGGATTTTGATGAGCATCTTGCTACGCTTAATGAATGGCAGCCTACTATTATTGTTGCTCCTGCACAGGTGCTAGTGGAAATTACAAAGCGTCAGCTACGAGGTGAGTGTTCGCTAACTCCGAAAAAAGTGATTTCAGTGGCAGAAGTATTGGCAGCGGATGATAAGGCATTGCTCCAATCAGTGTTTCTTGATGTCGGTGAGGTGTATCAAGCCACCGAGGGCTTTCTGGGGTGCACCTGTGCCCATGGAACGTTGCATCTTAATGAGGCTTTTTTATATATCGAAAAGCGATGGATTGATGAACGTCGATTTTCACCGATTATCACGGATTTTACGCGACAAACTCAGCCCATTGTGCGTTATCAACTCGATGATATCTTGGTTGCTAGAGAAACCCCATGCCCCTGCGGTGATGCACAACTGGCTATTGAACGCATTGAAGGGCGTAGCGATGATCAATTGGTCTTAACCAACCAACAAGGTGAGCCAATAACTCTGTTTGCGGACGCCTGTAACCGAGTGATATGTAATACTTTACCAACGGAAACAGATTACCGACTTCATCAACAGGGGCAGTTATTCACCTTATCCGCGGATTGTGAAGACGCGGCGCTCTTGGCGTGTAAGCAAGCACTAACTGACTATTTTGAACTGCAAGGCGCAGTGATAGCGCATCTTCAGTGGCAACTCAACACGACCTTGCCCGTGACGACAATGGCAATCAAGCGTCGGCGGATCACGCGGGAGGCTCCATGATAACGTCGATGTCAGTATGGCAGCGCGTGGGGCATTTGTTATTAGGTTGGGGATGCGTTGGGTTTGTCTACTCCTTGACGGGGCATATTTATTCTTCCGCACATATTATTTCCCCCATAGTGATTGATGATGCCATCGGTTATTCGCCAAATTCAGTATGGCTCTATCTCTCTTTTTTCCTTTTTATTCCTTGTGGTTATCTGCTGAGTAATGCCGATAAAGTAAAGCCGTTAATGTGGCAGATGATCCTCTGTGCGGTGCTATCAGGTACGGTATACCTGATTTATCCAACTACAGCAGAATTTCCTCAAAATATAGGTAGCGGGCTGACTCAGCAGGTGCTTGCCGGGTTATTGCAGGTGGATACGTCGCAAAATATGCTGCCTTCGCTCCACGTGTCGTTGACGTTAATTGCATGGAGGGCTTTGTGTCGAAAAGACCAATTTTTGAGAAACCTCTTGTGGCTATTGTGGGCGTTGATGATTATTTTTTCTGTCTTAATGCTGAAGCGGCATCTGTTTATTGATGTGGTTGGCGGCGCGGCTTGTGCGTGGATAGCGATAACGGTTGTTCGTTTACTGACGTTTCGCTTATTGGCGGCTAATCCGTCACGGAGAGTGCGATGAATGAACTGACATTTCCCATTATCTTTATGGTGTTGATTGTGATGGTGGAGGCGCTGATTATTGCCCGCCAAAAACAGGTTTCATTTAGCTGGCAAGATGTGGTGTTTAACTTAAATTCCGGTCATATCATGTTATGGCTGTTCCGTGGATTAGAGCTATTTTGCTACGGATTTGTGGTGACACATTTTTCTTTTGGCGTTGTCGATAACTGGCCGACGTGGTTGGTCTGGTTGTTCACGTTGGTGGCTTGGGATTTAGGCTTTTATTGGCTGCACCGCTTACACCATCGTTACCGTCTTTTGTGGGCCGTGCATGTGGTGCACCATCAAGGGGAGCATTTTAATCTCTCGTTAGGGGTACGTAATTCGTGGTATTCCTCACTCACTTCGATTCCGTTCTTTCTGTTATTGGCGTTGATGGGCGTGCCGCTCACCGTCTTTATGACGGTATCTGTGCTTCATTACACCATTCAATTTTTTAACCACAGTGGGTTAATTCCCCGTTTTAAATGGTTGGAAGCGTGGATGGTGACACCGCATCATCATCGGGTGCATCACATTAAAACAGGTGGGTATGCCAATCGCAATTTTGGCGGTAGTTTTATTATCTGGGATAAGTTATTTGGTACGTTCTCTGAATCCCCTGAAACACCTCATCAATACGGTATCGGTGGTGAGCCCGCGACAGAAAATCCACTGATTGACAGTAACCGTCCATTTTTGCGTATGCTTGGCATTAAAAAAGGGGATAAAACGATACGTTCTCCCCGCTATCACATTGGAAAGATAGGCTTGGTTGGCGGCACGTTACTCTTGTTTATTCTGGTGATTGGCTATGTTTATCGCTACGGATACGGTTTTAATGGGACGACACTCGAGCAAATTGGGTTATTCCTCCTTCTGGCGAGCGGGACTGTGGCGCTGTCAGGGCTATCTAGCGGTCAGAATTGGGGAAAATGGAGCTGGTTTGTGGTTGCCAGTATGATGGTGTTGTTGATCATGATGGCAGGATGGATAACGCCATTCTGGCTGGTGGCGAGCACACTGTTATGGCTACACAGTGTGTGTGTGCTCATCGGCATTGGATCAACTGTTGTGGATAGCGATGATGTACAAGCCTAGCCCATTACCTCCGCTGGCGTTTCGTCAGAAAGATGACCTTGCTTTCCATCGTGAATTACAGCGAGCCGCTAACGGATACTTGCAAGAACGCGGGGAGCACCGCTTTGCGGATGGAAAAGCCTTCCTGAAAAGTGCGTTATTGGTTATTGCTTGTTTTAGCACTTATTTTGTCATGCTGAGTTCTCAAGGGAGTGTAGCTTTTTTTATTGGCTACCCACTGTTTATTTTCTTTGCCTTATTATTGGCGATCAATGTGGTGCATGACGCCTCTCATAATGCGGTATTTCAACGCGGATGGGCGAATCGTTGGTTGAATTTCTGGGTGACAATTCCGCTGGGATTAGACCCAGATTGTTGGCGAGTTCGTCATATTCTTTTTCATCATACTCATACGAATATCCGTCATTATGATTTAGACATTGAAGAAAATTTTTTACTGCGCCAAACCCCTTATCAACGCTGGTATCCGTTTATGCGTTGGCAGCATCTGTATTGGCCGCTGATTGCAGCAATGACGTTCCCCGCCCTGATTTGGGGATTTGATTGGTTTGATCGCTTTCATTTCACGCGGGTGGCACCCAAAATGCGCCATCAGGGCGCCAAAGGTATTGGTATATTTTTGCTAAGTAAAATGCTGCATCTTGCATTGGCATTATTATTACCGTATTGGGTGCTGTCCCCTTATGGCATCGGCATTGGCACACTGTTCGGGGTTTATCTACTGAGCCAGATGCTGGCATCACTGATTTTTGTGGTGCTGATCCTCGGAACTCACTGGGCGAAAGCCACTTTTTATACACCGCCAGAATCGGGACGAATGGCACAAGGATTTTATACTCATACATTTTCAACCACCTACGATTGGCAAACTACACCGACATGGTTGACTTATTGGCTCGGTGGGTTGAATTTACACCTAACGCACCATATTTTTCCCAATTGGCACCATCGGCATTATCCCGCTCTTGCTAAGATTATTCAGCAAACCGCGCTGCAATTTGGTTTGGATTATCATTGTGTTGACGCCAAAACGCTGTGGCGTTATCAACAACAGTTTTTACGGCGGATGGGTGAGGGGGAAGGGTTTAGGTAAGCAAGATTCACTT